>DCIE01000028.1 GCA_002315765.1 Ruminococcaceae bacterium UBA1734 | reverse complement strand
AATATTATTCTTGAAGATTTCTTTTAATACACTGAAATCAAAATAGGTCAACTTAAGTTCGCCTGATATAGCGGTGATTGCATTCTTTTTGATGGCAGGTACTTTATTTTCGTCAAGTTTTTCCGCAAAAAAAGTCAGGTCGACCTCTTTGCCCACAATCATATGAAGCATAGCTTCCGCATCAAGTCCGCCTACTGCAACGGCAGGGGTTCCTTCGGGAACCTTTACGATTGCTTTTACGTCAGTGTTTTCCTTGGTCGGTTTGCTTTCCGGCAAATCTTCTTTGTTATGGTCATCGGTAATATCTTCAACATCGTGGAGGTCGTCTGCCGGGAAGGTGAAGTTTACTATTATGGACATACCATTTACGGTTGCAATTTTGGTAAGAACGGAATCCTTATAAGTACAAACAAGGTTGTAGTTTCCGCTTTTTACATCACTGATAAGATACTTGCCTTCCTTATCGGTTGTTGCCTTGCCTACCTCTTTGTTTCCGCTTTGAAGAGAAAGAGTTGCGTCTTCAATGAACTTGCCGTCCTTTGTAACAATACCGCTGATTGTTAGAATTTCTGTTTTTACCGGCTTAATATTCGGGTCAACCTCTTCATTCACAGGGTGAACACCACCGCCCAAGATGCCGAACAATGCACCGCCGATACAACCGAGCAGTAAGGCAACAATTAAGATAATAGGAAGCAAACGAAGTTTTAATAGGGCGATAAGTCCGCCATCTTCAACCTCCACAAATGCACCTTGCTTTTTGAAAAGCCTGTTGTGGTTACCGTTCTCTCCGACATTCAATCTCTTTTCGTTCAGTTCAATTCGACCGATATCGTTTTCACGGTCTCGCTTCTTTTTTTCGGCGGTTTCACCCACAATGACATAATCTTTATCCGGGTATAAATCTTTGATTTTTTTCTTAGAGTAAACTTTTAAGTCTTCATCATTGATTTTCAATTCTTTGTCGTAGTCTTCTTTTAAGATATATAGAAATTCTTTGTAGCCTTTTTTACTCATAAAGACACTATCCTTTCTCTTCCGTATTTGACTCTTGCAAATAGTGGGTGCTTTGCTCTGAGAAGTTGTTCCTTCAACTTTTCTTCTTCAATCGGTTTTTCTAAAAATCCGTTTACATGAAGTTCAAAGTATTCTGATGTTTTTTCTCTTTCTTCGGACATAATCACTATTTTAGTTTCCGAACTTGTCAATTGAATGGTTTTGACGGCAGATAAGCCATTTGATGAGTCAATATCAATCAGCACAATGTCAGGTGGTTCTTTTCTTACTGCTTCGACTACTTGTTGATAGTTTGTGAAGCATTTTGCTTTATGCTTGGGATAGCTGTTAATAAGTAATTCTAATTTTCTCATCACTTCATAATCGCTATCCATGATATAGATTTGCATTAAGGTCTACTCCTTGTTCAAAAAATAAGAGTTCAATATGATTTTTATCATATCGCTATATAATAATAACATCCTCTCGACAGCCTCACGACAGCCTAAGCGGATGTTTTTTTATTTTTCGCTAAATTTTTAAAATACTACTTGACAACATATAATATGTGATGTAGAATTGAATTTGCGAATAAGTCGCAAATTGAGGAGAGGGTTTTATGCCGAAATACAGTACTAAGCAAAGAAAAATGTTGCTTGATTATTTGTCTGCTCATAATGACCAGCATCTTACGGCAAAGGCTATTGCAGAGGATTTAAAGAAGTTTGAAATTAGTCTCAGTGCAGTTTATCGTAATTTGAGTGAACTTGAAAACGAAGGACAAATTAAGAGATTTTCTAAATCCGGTAGCAGAGAGGTGTACTACCAATATACTGCCAGTGAAAAATGTTGCGGAGCCTTGCATCTTTCCTGCAAAAAATGCGGAAAGACCTTTCATATGAAGAACGATGGTGCCGATAGACTTATGAACGACCTTGAAAAAAATGATGGTTTTACCATTGATAAGACCGAAACCGTTTTGTACGGAATTTGTCAAAAATGCGGCGGATAAAGAGAGGAATCTATAAATGAAAAGGCTATTATGTTTATTACTTGCGGTTGTTATGGCGGTATGTTTGTTTGCCGGATGCAATTCGGAAAATGCTTCTGAGGATGGAAAATTAAGTGTTGTTACAACCATTTTTCCCTTTTACGATTTAATTCATGAGGTTATGGGAGATAATGTCGATAATGCAAAGATTACAATGCTTCTTGATAACGGTGTTGATTTACATAGTTATCAGCCTACTGCAAGTGATATTGTAACCATTTCAAACAGTGATTTGTTTGTATATACAGGTGGTGAATCGGATAAATGGGTTGAAGATTTGCTAAAGGATAAAAAGAATAAGGATTTAAAAACTCTAAATCTTATGGAAGCTTTAGGAGAAGATTTCCTTCATACCGAAGAAACCGTAGAAGGTATGGAAGACACCGAGGAAGAAGACGAAGGCGAAGAAGAGGGCGAAGAGTACGACGAGCATATTTGGCTTTCTATCAGAAATGCTCAAAAAATCGTAGAGAATATTTCCGACAGACTTTCGGAGGTTGATTCGGAAAATGCCGATAGCTATAAGAGTAACGCAAATAAGTATAATGAAAAATTAGGAGAGCTTAAGGATAAATATTCCGAGGCTGTAAGTTTAGGTGCAAAAAAGACAATACTTTTTGCCGATAGGTTCCCTTTCCGTTATTTAACAGATGAATTCGGACTGAAATATTTTGCCGCATTTAAGGGCTGTTCAGCCGAAAGCGAGGCTTCTTTTGAGACCATTTCTTTCTTAGCAAATAAAATTAATGAATTAAACCTTAATTCGGTTGCCGTATTAGACGGAAGTAAGGCAAAAATCGCCAATACCGTAATTAAAACCTCAAAAAGAGAAAATGTAAAAACGATTACCTTTAATTCTATGCAAACGACAACCTCAAAGGATGTTGAAGCGGGACAAACCTATTATTCCATAATGGAAGACAACTTAAACTCTCTGAAAGAGGCTTTATCGTGAAAAATCACGCTAAAATATAAAGGAAGTAATTCAAAATGGCACAACTTTTATGTGAAAATGTAACCTTGGGTTACGATGGAAAAATAATAAGAGAAAACCTGAATTTTTCCGTTTCCAAGGGAGATTATTTGTGTATCGTAGGTGAAAACGGTTCGGGAAAATCAACCCTTATGAAAACCGTTTTGGGACTTAAAAATCCCATTTCCGGAAAGATTATCTACGGCGATGGTTTAAATGAAAAGGAAATAGGTTATTTACCTCAGCAAACCGATATTCAAAAGGATTTTCCCGCATCGGTTTTTGAAATAGTCCTTTCGGGTTGTCTTACAAAATGCGGTATGCGACCTTTTTATTCCAAGCAGGAAAAGGACCTTGCAAATTATCAAATCAAGCGTCTCGGTCTTGAGGGATTAAAAAAGAGATGTTACCGTGAGCTTTCGGGAGGACAGCAACAACGCGTTTTATTGGCAAGGGCGCTTTGCTCTACCGAAAAAATGATTCTTCTTGATGAGCCGGTTGCAGGTTTGGACCCGAAGGTTACATCGGATATGTACCGTCTTATTGATGAACTTAATAAAAAAGACGGAATAACCGTCATAATGATTTCTCACGATTTAACTGCGGCTCTTAGTTTTGCCACCCATATTCTTCATATCGGAAAAGATGTTTTTTTCGGTACAAAGGAAGAATACTTGAATAGTGATTTTTCAAGGATATTCAGGTTAAAGGAGAGTGGCGAAAATGAGTGAACTGTTTAATACAATAGTATCATATCTTCAATTTCCTTTTGTAAGATATGCTTTAATAGTCGGTGTATTAATTGCTCTTTGTTCTTCTTTACTGGGCGTAACATTGGTGTTAAAGAGATTTTCCTTTATCGGAGACGGTCTTTCTCATGTTGCTTTCGGAGGTATGGCAATAGCAGCCGTACTTAAGTTTTCAAACGATATGCCGCTAACTTTAGCTGTTACTGTAATTTGTGCGGTTCTTTTGTTAAAGGGAAGCCAAAATGCGAAAATTAAGGGCGATGCGGCAATAGCCATGGTGTCGGTAGGTTCCTTGGCAATCGGTTATTTGCTACTTAATATTTTTTCCACCTCGGGAAATTTATCCGGCGATGTTTGTTCGACTCTTTTCGGTTCCACTTCGATTTTAACACTTACTCCAACCGAGGTTTACTTATGTGAAGCTTTGTCGGTTGTGGTAATTGTGGTTTTCTTGCTTCTTTACAACCGAATTTTTGCAGTTACATTTGACGAAGATTTTGCCAATGCCACAGGCACAAAAGCAGGAATATACAATTTAATAATAGCAATAATAATCGCTGTTATTATTGTTCTTGCTATGAATCTTGTGGGCTCACTTTTAATTTCCGCCTTGGTAATATTCCCATCTCTTTCGGCAATGCGATTGTTTAAGAGCTTTAAGGGTGTTACAATATGCTCGGCTGTTTTGTCGGTAACAACGGCATTAATCGGTATTTTTGTTTCCATAATTGCAGGAACTCCCGTAGGCTCTACCATAGTAGCAGCTCAAATTATTGCATTTATAATTTGCTATATTTTAGGCATAATATTAGGAGGAAGAAGAAAATGAAAAAAATATTGATTTCTTGTATTAGCCTTATATTTGTTTTTTGTTTAACCGCCTGTGGTTCAAAAACCGAAAGCACAAAAGTTGATGCAACAAAAAGTGTCAGTAGTGCGAGTTCGGCAGAATCTGTAAAGTTAGACTATGATTTGACATCCTTTAATTTTACAATGTATAATTCTCAATATATTAATATAATCGAGAATTTTAACCAATATAAGGGCGATTTAATACGAATAAAGGGAACCTTCCTTGTTGAAGAAACCGAAAACCGTAATTATTATGCATGTAAACAAAACGACACAAGTGCTTGTTGTTCGCCCGGATTTGAGTTTAGACTTAAAGATACTTCCCTTAAATATCCCGAAGAATATCCGAAGCAAAATACCGAAATAACCGTACAGGGATATCTTTCCTCCTATAACGAAGGAGAAAATGTATATTACGAACTGACGGATGCTGAAATATTATAATTAAAAAAATGACCGAAAATAAACAAAAAAACAGTAAAATAATAAAATTAATAAAAGCATTTACGGTGGCAATTTTTGTCGCCGTAAATTTGTTCCTTTATATTCCGATTAACCTTTATGAAAAAGGCAAAAGCGACCTTATATTTTCCATTGAAACAATTATGCCATATTGTTTGCATTTAGGGGTATTGGTTTTTGTTTTGATGTTTTTGTCGGTGTTGTTTACGCCGTATGCCGTGCATAAGCTTATATATGCCTTGGCGTTATCCTTAACTTTACTGTCCTTCTTTCATTATTCGATTTCGGTCTACATTGATTTTGACGGATATTTACCGCAAATATTGGATTTTTTAATATGGTTGCTTGTTATTGCTATTTCGGTAATTGCGGCAATGAGCATTGATAAGGATAGAGCAATAAGCATTATTTGCATATTTTTGTCGGTTGCTATTACTTTATCCCAGGCTATAAGTATTTTTTTATCTTTAAGTGAAAACGATTTTTCTTTAGAAAAAATAGGAAATCCCGATGTAAAGCAAGACCAAAATATTTCTCATAAAAAAACAGATATGATTTGTTGGGATAATCTTTATCCCATATCTAAAAGCAATAATATTTTTTATTTCTGCGTTGATAGATTTGACGAGGAATTTGCCGAAGAAGCATATTCGAAGGACAAACACATTTATGACGAGTTAAAGGGATTTACATGGTATCAGGACAACATTTCGGATTACGGTCATACATTTCCTGCGGTAACTAAAATGCTGACGGGTGTTGATTGGAACACCGAAGAAAATAGATATTCCTATTTTAAAAGGGCTTATTCTTCAAAAAATTATCTTTCGGAACTATATAAAAAAGGATATAAAATCAATTTGTTTACTTCGCCTTACTATGTTTTTTCCTCAAAATCCGTACCGTATTATGTATCCTTGGGTTCAACCGAAACCAACAATATCTATTATAATTCAGACGGTCAGAAAAAAGTCGGTAAGCAGTTTATAAGCAATACATTATTTAACTGTTTGCCGAGCATTTTTAGGAATTCGTTTAATATGGTAGGCTTGACAGGGTGTAATTCCTATGCTGTTGCCGATGAGCTTCGTTCTTCGGATTTAAAGAGGGTTTACGACCATATAAAAGACGGAAACTTTAAAGAAACAGACCAAAAACTATTTTCCTTTATTCATACAGACGGTTGCCATTATGTTCAATATAACTCTTTTTGGCACAAGCCCATTATTTTCAAAAAAAGCATAACTCCTACTGTGAAAAACAGTATGAAGGTAATAAACACATATATAGAAGCTATGAAAAAGATTGGGGTATATGATAATGCCACAATCATTATTACGGGAGACCATGCAAACCCCGTTGACGATGTGAAGCCTCTTGACGGCACACGGCTTACTGCATTGTTCGTAAAGACCTCAAAGGACTCTAAGTCGGATTTGAAAATATCCCAAAAGCAAGTTTGCCACGATAATATTTGGCCTACCATTCTTGAATCGGAAAACATCAATCTTAATATCAGCACGGCACAGTCCATATCTCAGGTTACCGATGCCGACAGAACAAGAATATATAAGTGGGACACCTACGAGCCGAATAAAAAGGTTATGGACGAATACACCTATGAAATAATCGGAAAAGGAACATCTTTTGAAAACTGGCGAATCGTATCGCAAAAGCACTACGATAAATTTTTAATGGATTAAAAAAGAACACACCCGAATTAATTTTCAGGTGTGTTTTCTTATGCCTTACAATATATATTCCATTGTGGTTTTCATAGGTTTAAAGCCTAAGTTTTCATAAAATTTTTGTGCCGAGTCGTTGCCACTCCATACATTAAGGTTTACTTCATAGCAACCAATTTCCCGTGCAAAGTCGGAAACATAATGAAACAGTTTCTTACCGATACCCTTGCCCCGGGCATTTTCCGAAACGCAAAGGTCGTCAATATAAATTGACTTAAAGGGAACCATATTATCTGATTGAGGCTGATGTTTAACAGCGCAAAAGGCATAACCTAAAATCTTTTCTTCCTCGGAAGCTACAAAAATAGGGGTATTTTGATTATTTATTATGTTTTCAAGTTCTTTTTCCGAATACTTTGTGGTTCCCGAAACGAAAATATCCGGTCGGATTTCTGCGTGGATTTCAAGAACTTGACTTAAAAGGTCTATGATTTGCTTAATATCGCCATTTTCGGCTTTACGAATAGTCATTATATTTAATCCTTTAATTCGTTTAGTAACGAAAGCATTGTTTTTACATACTTTTCTCCACCTGCAGGAGAAACAAGCGCCGAAAAAATATGGGTTGAATAACCGCCGCCTTTTATGGCTTCTTTGGTGGGAAGATATCCCATACAATCATTGACAAGTTGCATACTGATTACAGGATTATGTGGAAATCCCATAACAATTCGCTTTGAATACTCGGTAAATAACTCACAGGGGGCTGTAAAAAACATAATTTCCCCGATTTTTACACCGAATACAGGCGCTTTGTAATATTTTAAATTCTGTTCCAAACACTTCTTCACATACTCATAAAGAACACGGTCGTCAATTCTAATCGAGTCATCATTTATGTTTTTATCATAATTATTAAAGTAATCATTAGTTTTTGATATTTCCGCTTTATTGGGTTTTCTAACGGGAAAATTTACAATCTTATAACAGGTTTTAAGGTCAAAATCACCTGTAAAGGATTTAATAAACTTATCTTCCATATAAACAATGTTATCGGCAACAATGTTTCCCAGTCTTTCGGAGGATTCAACGCCGCTTTCGTCAATGCTGTTTCTACCTTCGGATTTCATAACACGGTGGGGAGATAACTCTCCCGCTGCGGAACAAACGGTTAGAATTTTGATTTCTTTTCCGTAATGAGTTGAAAGTTTTTTTCTCACAACGCCCCAATAATCCCCTGTTATGTGTGAAGATGATTCGTCAGCTTGAGCAGGACAGGGAGCCAAAGCAAAGATGCCTAAAAGTTCACAGCTTTCTTTGTCGTAAAAATAAAGATAATTACCGGGTCCGCCGTCAGGATATTCCTGCCTTAAAAAGTCAGGTCTAAAGGGATTGCCGTACATTACAACGCTTTTATCTTTATATACCATCCGTCGACAATATCCGGTTAAAATTTCTCCGATGGAAAAATTAAGGGTGCATTCTCTTTTTTCATTTACGGCTTTTCGGACGGCATCGGCAACATTAACCGAAATATACCTTCTCATTTCCGCCATAGAGTTTCCCTTTGATGGGTCCTCGCCCACACCGGTATAAAGAGGCTCTTTTTCCGATAAACTACAATACCCGGTAGCATGAGTGCCGCAAATAATAAGTTCGTTTTCTTTTAAATCCTCAATTACTTTTTTAGTTTCAAGGAAGATATCCTTTGACAATTCCTTTGTGGGATGACAAATGTCAAGACTGACTATTATTATTCGAGTATCTTTTGTTTCGCAGTACATAGCGGTAGCAAAAATATCATCATGTACAATGTCTACATATCTGACCTTCAACGAACCGGCAATAGGTATTTTCCCTTTTTGCGGAGTAATTATATTATGTCCGAATCCAACTAACATTTTTTCACCATTATAAAAGTTTTAAAACCGTAGAATAAAATCTTTTCATAACTTCCGGGTCGGGATTGTTTGTGTCGCCTAATTTTACCGGCTTGTTGACTCCATGGTAATCGCTACCGGCAGTTACAAGTAAATTGTATTTCTCGGATAACTCAAGCATTGTGTTTTTTTGTTCTTCCGTATAGGAAGAATAATAACATTCAAGTCCCATTAAACCACACTTTTTAAGTGTTGAAACACGGTTTTCTATTTCTTCTTTGCTTAAATTTTTCGAGCCGTCTGCTAAAATTCCGTGAGCCAAAACAGGAATACCGTCAGCCGAAAAGATAGCATCAATTGCCTCCTCGGGAGTTATGACTCTTTCTTCGTTTTTATATTCCGCAAGAATGTCAAACCCTTTGCTTTTTTCCTCTATATAACCCTTTTTCAGCATCAGGTTTACGAAATGCGGTTTACCCGGGTTTTCCTGTTTTCTAATCATTTCTTTTTCGTCATTGGTAAATGTAAATCCGTAGTTTTCCGATAGAAAAGCAAAACGCTTGTCAACCTTTCGCATTCTTACACCGTGGGTATATTCTACGGCTTCTTTTATTGAGGACTTGTTTATATCGTAACAATATCCCAAAATATGATATTTACCAAATTCGCCCTCACAGGATAGTTCAACTCCCGGAATAAAATACGGGTCAAAGGGAGAAAGCATTTTTTTAACTTCCTCGCAGCCTAAATATGTGTCATGGTCGGTTAAAGCAAAAACATCAAGCCCGGCTTTTCTTACATTCTCGATTAAGCTTTTCGGGGTATCGCTACCGTCTGAAAAAATCGAATGTATATGCAAATCGGGATTCTTGCATTGTTTGATATTTTCGTAATTCATCAGTCAATAAGAGAATCTACCGACAAAACAGCTTCACATAAATCATGGTAATATCTGTCGATTAGTGCTTTATCACCGTTTCTGACAATTGTTCTTCGAAGAAGTCTTGTCATACCGATAATTTGTGCCTGTAATTCTTTTCTTGCTAAAAATTCTTTGTCATCGCTGCCGTAATAAAGTCTAACACTTTCGTGCCAGAATTTTTCGCTTAATTCACGGTCAAATCCTAAAAACGCCTTAATATCGTCGTGATTTAAAATGGAAAATCCTAAATAAGCATTATACATCGAACCAAGCTCTAATACGGGATTGCCGGTGGCTAATGTATCCATATCAATGAGCATAACCTCGTCATTATTCTGAAGCATAATGTTTTTGGTATGATAATCTCCGTGAATCATATGATTATCTTCGGGGATTTCTTCTACCATTTTATATAACTTTTCATAAACATCAGCAGGTAGATGGTCTTTTAAAAACTCAACCCAACCGATGGTTACAACCTTTTGAGACGGAAGCTGACCTTCCGGAACAACTGTACCGTGGATAAGTTTCATCAGGTCAACATACATCTTTGCATATTCTTTATAGTTTTCCGGATTTGACGCAAGTAGTTTTGAAAAGGATTTAGCATTTATCATTTCAAACATTGAAGCATAGTGGTCGTCAACCTTAACAACATCATAGGAAATTGCGGTTGGGATACCAAGAACCAATGCCTTTCTTGCAACATCTCTTTCGTGTTCTATATCCTGTAAAGAGTCGGGATTTAAGTAAACCTTAACAACGGTATCGGGATTAATGCGATAAACCTCTCCGTTTGCACCCCTGCCGATAACCTCGCAACCTTCAACCGAAACTCTGCGATATGCTCTTTGTATTTTCATCATTTCGGTAAATCCGGTCATATCGAAAATTTCATAAACCTCGGTTGATGCATTTTTAATTTCCAAGTCTTTATGGTTTTTAAGAAGTCTTAAAATAACCCTGAGTCCCGCACTTGAAATATACTCAAGTTCTTCGATATCAAGAATCAACTTTTGGTCATTGTCAAGTTCGGCAATTTTGGTTTCAAATTCCGGGGCGTTGGAAGAATCAATCCTTCCCTTAACTTTGATTACATTGATATTATCTTCAATGTTTCCGATTACTTCAATCATATCAAATCTCCTATATGTAAATAATTATAATGATATATTATTATATCATAAACCGGCATAAATTCAAGCAAAAATATTGTGTTTACACTTCTTGACCAAAAAGGGTAAAAATGATATACTTAAAAAAACAAAAAAGGAGAAACGAAATGTTGTCGATATGTGGGACAGATTGTGATAAATGCAATTTTAAAACAACTTGTGGCGGCTGTAACGCTACAAACGGTAAGCCTTTTGGTAAAATGTGCGATATTGCCGAGTGTTTTTTAAAGGGCGGAAAAGAATGTTTTTCACGGTACGAAAAGAGGACAATAGACGAATTTAACAGTTTGGGAATTCCGGGTATGCCAAAAGTTAAAAGCCTAAATAAATTAGCAGGTTTTTTTGTCAATTTAGCTTATCCGATGCCAAACGGAGAAAATGTTAAGTTCCTTGACGATAATGCCATTTATTTGGGCAATCAGCTGGAAGCCGAGAATTGTTGCTACGGAATAATTGCCCATAGAAATTTCTTGGTTGTGTGTACTTATTCGGAAAACGGTAATAATCCCCAACTTATTATGTATAAAAAGAGAGAAAATGTATGAAAGAAAATATTTTTGATAAAATCTTTTTCGGTATTAATATGACTTGGAAAAAAATAATACTTTTCGCCGTAATAATCGGAGTTTATACCGGATTGATTATGATGGTGCCGTTTTTAGAGGACACTTCATTTAAAGATATTGGTATTTCCTATGAGTGGTGGGTTGTTTTTGCCGTTATAATAGTAGTTAATTGCAAAAGAAATACCGAAGCAATGATAAAATGCTTTGTGTTTTTTCTAATAAGTCAACCGCTTGTATATTTGGTTCAGGTTTTATGCGGAAGTTTAAGCATAAATCTTGCTCTTAATTACTACTTTAACATCTGGCTTCCCGCAACTTTTTTAACCCTTCCCGGCGGTATAACAGCCTATTACTGCAAAAAGCAAAATCTAACGGGTAGCATTATTTTAGGTATGGGAAATACCATACAGTTTGTTTTGGGGCTTTACTATTTTTCGGTTTGCATTAAGAATTTTCCCAATCATTTATTAAGTACAATTGTTTGTTTTGCATCTTCTTTTATAATGAATTTTTTCATTCAAAAAGAAAACAAATATAGAATAATAAGTATTTTTATCCCTATTTTTTTAAGCCTAACGGTTTTCATTTTTGCAAGGTTGACCGGGCGAACATTTATATGATTTAAAACTACGAAAACGGTGATTTTTAGTGTATTACAGTATTAACGGCGGTAGCATTTCCTTTGGAGAGAAAACCGTATTGTCGGATATTCATTTTGAAGTGCATACAGGGGAAAAGATAGCCCTTGTAGGTAGAAACGGTTGCGGCAAGACCACCCTTTTAAAGGCAATTTTAGGAGAAAACGAGATTGACGGCGGAGAGATTTCCATGGATAAAAACTGCGAAATCGGAACACTGTCCCAAATCGCCTTTGAAGACGATAATGTGAAAATGGGCGATGAGCTTTTAAAGGCTTTTCACAAAATAAACAAAATTCAAAACGAAATGGATAGTCTCCAAAGCGAAATGGAAGCAAATCCCACCGAAGAAAAAGCCGAGAAATTCACCGAGCTTACCGAAAGGTTCAGGATTTTAGGCGGATATTATTATAAAAAAGACTACGAAAGCATTATAAAGAGTTTTGGTTTTACCGAAGAGGACAAGAAAAAGAAATTGTCTGAGTTTTCGGGAGGTCAGCGCACAAAGATTGCCTTTATGAAACTACTTCTCTCAAAGCCTGATTTATTACTTTTAGACGAGCCTACCAACCATCTTGATATTAATGCCGTGGAGTGGCTGGAAACATATATAAAAAATTATCCCAACGCCTTGGTTGTAGTATCTCACGACCGAATGTTTTTGGACAGAACCGTTAGTGCGGTATATGAAATCGAACGCGGAAAAATCAAAAAATATTCAGGCAACTACTCGAAGTTTACCAAAGTAAAACAAGAACTTTACGAAAAACAGGTTAAGGAATATGCCGAACAGCAAAAGGAAATAGCAAGGCTGACCGATTTGGTAGAAAAGTTCAGATACAAAGCCAACAAGGCAAAAATGGCACAATCCAAAATCAAGTATCTTGAAAGAATGGATTTGGTTGAGCCGCCCGAAAGATTTGATTTAAGGGCTTTTTATACCGATATTTCACCGATTAACGAAAGCGGAGGAGATGTGCTATCCTGCACCGACCTTAAAATCGGATACGATAGGGTACTTTCTTCGGTTAATCTTTCGCTTAAAAAACATTGTAAAATAGGTATAGTCGGCGGAAACGGTCTTGGAAAAAGTACATTTTTAAAGACTCTTATGGGATATATTCCCGCCATTTCCGGAGACTTTAAATTCGGAGTAAATGTTAAAAAGGGGTATTTTGACCAGCAAATGGCGGAACATACAAGCGAAAGCACCCTGTTTGATGATTACCGAGAAACATTTCCAAACCTTACCGACACCGAAATCCGTTCCGATTTAGGAGCTTTTTTGTTTTCGGGGGATACCGTTTTTAAAAAGGTCAGTGTACTTTCAGGAGGCGAAAGGGTTAGGTTGGCTCTTTGCAAACTTTTTAAAAACAAACCGAATTTTCTAATACTTGACGAGCCTACAAACCATACCGATATTGTGGGAAAAGAGGCGCTGGGGAATATGCTCAAAGAGTATAGCGGAAGTTTAATTTGTGTTTCCCACGACAGATATTTTCTGAAACAGGTTTGCGATTGTTTGCTTATTTTCAATGATGACGGTACAACAACATTTTTTACCGAAAATTTCGAGGCTTATGAGAATTTAAGGCAAAATCCCATATCCAATTCACCGAAAGAAACAGCGGAAAATACAAAAACCGAAAAAAAGCAAAAGCACCTAAGCCCTTTAAAAGAGATAGGAAAATTAAAAGCAAAGATTTCTAAATCCGAGGAAAAAATCGCACTGAAAGAGGAAGAAATTGACGGGCTTAAATCCGAACTTGATTATCCCGAAAATCGGTCGGATTATCAAAAGCTGTCAGAACTCGGAGCCTTAATAGAGGAAGCCGAAATCCAACTTGATATTTTAATGAATGAGTGGGAGGAGCTTAACTCAAGACTCGAAGAATTAAGCGAAGAATAATTCTAAAAAAGTGATTTTACTTCAGGCGACGGCAATTTTTAAAAAAATACTTGACACAGGGTTAAAAAAAGTGTATAATACTTGAGCATCCAAAGACAGTAGGTGGCTTTTGCCGTAAGTTTATCGCCTACCGAGGTTAGCGTGAAATTAAAATTTATAGGTTTTTATTTTCATGTCTGTCCGTTCTTTGGCGGACTTTTTTCTTTTTTCGGAGGTGAAAAAATTGCCTAATGCAATAGTTTTAGAGCAAAAGCAGAAAATCGTTGCTGAACTTACTGAAAAAATCAGCGGCTCCATTGCCGGAGTTATCGTTGACTATAAAGGCACATCGGTTTCTGACGACACCGCACTTCGTAAAGAATTGCGTGAAAACGGAATTGATTACTTTGTTGTAAAGAACACTCTTCTCTCTCGTGCTCTTGAGGGTACAGGTCTTGAAGAGATGCGTTCGGTTCTTGAAGGAACTACCGCTATCGCCCTTTCAAAAGAGGATCATACCGCAGCTGCAAGAATCCTTGCTAAGTTTGCCGAATCACACGAAGCCTTCTCTATTAAGACCGGTTTCCTTGAGGGTAAGGTTATTGACCTTGCTACTATCGATTCTTTGGCAAAGCTTCCAAGCAAAGAAGTTCTTCTTGCAACAGTTCTCAGTGCTTTCCAAGCACCAATCGCAGCATTTGCCCGTGCAGTACAGGCTATCGTTGATAAAGACGGTGCTCCTGCCGAAGCAGACGCAGAATAATTAAATTTTAAAAACATTATTTATTGGAGGAAATTAAAATGGCATCTGAAAAGATTACAGCTATGATTGAAGAGTTAAAGACTCTTACCGTTCTTGAGCTTTCTGAGCTCGTTAAAGCAGTAGAAGAGGAATTCGGCGTATCCGCAGCAGCAGCAGTTGCAGTAGCAGCTCCCGCAGCAGGTGGCGCAGCAGCAGAAGAGAAGACTGAATTTGATGTTGTTCTTGCTGATGCAGGCGCTGAAAAGATTAAGGTTATTAAGGTTGTTCGTGAAATCACCGGTCTTGGCCTTGCTGATGCAAAGGCTCTTGTTGACGGTGCTCCTAAGACCCTTAAGGAAGCTGCTTCTAAGGAAGACGCTGATTCTATCAAGGCTAAGCTTGAAGAAGTTGGCGCTAAGGTTGAACTTAAGTAATTTTGAGCTTAACAATTTCAAAGCACACTTGTTTACCGCAAGTGTGCTTTTTCTTTTTGTATATCTTTACTTTTTCCGCCCAAAGCCGAAAGACAGAAAACCTGATGTGCTCCCGAAAGCAATAATACCTTTGAACAAATATTAAGTGTTGCACCGGTAGTTTTAATATCATCAATCAAAAGCACATTTTCGGCTTCGACTTTTTTCCTGACAAAATACTGTCCCGACGTAGCCGGGAACCTTTCGTGATATTCCATTTTATGCTGCGAAGGCTTAAACGGCTTACAGCCGATTATATTTTTATAAAGCGGTATATTAAGTCTTTTAGATATATAAATTGCCAAAAGTTCGGTTTGGGAAAAGCCTCTTAAAAATTTGCTTTTCAAAGAATTAGGTACATAGGTAATGTAATCGAACTTGATGTTTTTATATTCACTTTCAAAGGCCCGCATCATTTCTTCCCCGATTATTTCGGCATAGTTTCTCTTCTTTTGCAACTTAAATCTATATACAACATTTTGGGCACTACCCTCATTGAAGCAACAGCAAACTGCCGCAGTAAAGTAATAGATATGATTTTTGCAATCACAATCCGGCTTTACCATACCGCAGAAAACACAACGGTTTTTATCCGGTATTCTATGAAAAGTCTTTTGACATTTTTCGCAAAGAATATCTTCCGACTCAATTATTTTTCCACAAGAAACACAAAGCTTCGGGAACAAAAAACCAATTATTGTATTGTATATTTTATTCCCGTTCATTAAGGTAATTAACCAGTAGAGTATATCTTAAGGTTTTTTTATCGTTTTGCACCATTTCTTCAAAAACATCCTCACTACCCACAACAATAAGTATCTTCTTTGCTCTTGTTACGGCGGTATATAATAAATTTCTATATCTGAGTTTTCCCGGAATATTTGCCATAGGTATTAAAACACAGTCAAATTCGCTACCCTGACTCTTATGAACCGTTATGGCGTATGCAAGGTCCAATTCATTCATATTATCGGTATAATATGTTGCAACCCTATCGTCAAACTTAACCTTGACAAATCCGCCCCTGATATTAATTTCGGTTATGTATCCCACATCTCCGTTAAAAACTCCCGAGCCTACTTCTCCGTTTTCTCTTTCCCATTCAATATCATAGTTATTTTTTACCTGCATTACCTTGTCTTTTGCTCTAAAGGTAATACCTCTGTTTACAACTTTGGGAGAATTAATTTCCCCGGGATTGAGAAGCTCCTGAAGCACATTATTAAGATTGGTAACTCCGGTTTCGTACAACTTTGAAGGACAAATAACCTGAATATCCTGTGTCGGATTAAAGTTATAGGCTGTGGGCAATCGTTTGGTACAAAGCTCGGTTATTGTTTCCACAACTTCGTAGCCTGTATTTTTATGTAAAAAGAAAAAATCCTTACTTTGGTTTGAGTAATCCACCCTTGCACCGTCAATAATTGCATGGGCGGTATTTATTATTTCACTTTGTCTTGATTGCCTGAATACTTTTTTTAGGGTAACAAAGGGAAATTTTCCGCTTTCTATTATATCGTTTAATACATTTCCCGCCGAAACACTGGGCAATTGATTTACATCACCTACAAGAACAAGTCTTGCGGTAGGTCGAATTGCCCTTAAAAGGCTGTCAAAAACAATTGTGTCAACCATTGATGCTTCGTCCACAATGATAACATCGCTATCAAGTGGATTTTGTTCATTACGGTTGAAGCCGGGTTTGTCATCACTTGTCCACTCCACCTCTAAAAGTCTATGAAGAGTTTGTGCATCTCTACCGCAAAGCTCGGTTATTCTTTTTGCTGCACGACCTGTGGGTGCCGCTATTGAAATATCAAGACCTCTTTGCTCAAAAATTCCGATAAGGGCATTAAGAGTTGTGGTTTTTCCGGTTCCGGGACCACCGGTTAATACAAATATTCCGCTTGATACTGCCTGTTTTACGGCATTTCTTTGTATATCTTCAAATTTAATATTACTTTTGTTTTCGATATAATCAATTTCGACATCGGATACCACCGGCAAAGATTTCGCATTGTGCATAAGTGCAAAGAGCTTTGCCGCTATATGCTCCTCGGCACTTGAATACTCGGGAAGGGCTATAAATTCCTGACCTTCAACATTCTTTGACACAATTCTAAAACTCTCGCAAAGGCCGTCTAAAACCCTTTCAATTTGTTCCGTGTTGCTTTCAAGCAAATTAACGGCAACCCCGGAAAGTTTGTTTTTCGGCAAACAAGTATGACCGTTTGCCAAATTTTTATGTAATATATATTCAACACCTGCCGCAAGTCGCATTTCATCATCGGCGGGTATTTTAAAATCATAGGCAATTTTTTCGCATTTTTCAAAGGAAAAACCGATTTCTTCACAACAAAGAGCATAAGGATTTCTTTTGATTATTTCACAGGCATTACTGCCGAGTTTTCTGAAAATTGCCACACAGTTTTCAGGTGTAACCTGATAGGGCGACAACATTAACATTATGTCTCTTACTCCGTACTGTTTGTTGTATTCTTCGGAAATTCTCATTGCTTTGTCTTTGCTTATTCCCTTTAAAAGAGCCAATTCCTCCGGCCTTTTTGAAATAACATCAAGAGAATCCGCCCCAAAACGGTCAACTATTCTACCTGCTGTTGCCGGACCTATTCCTTTAATAATGCCCGATGAAAGATATCTTAGTATTGCACCTACGGTTTTTGGTGCGGTTCTTTCAAAAGATGTTACCGAGAATTGTTCTCCGTATGTAGGATGAATAATAAACTTACCGTAAAAAACTGCAGTTTCTCCCTCGGACAAAAAGGGCAAAATACCAACAACGGTCAAACGGTTTGTTCCGCATCTCACGGTAGCAACCGTATAACCGTTTTGTTGGTTTTTATATGTTATTTTATCAATTAATCCTTCTATCCTTTCGGACACTTCCACACATACCACCGTGTCTTTCTATTCTTCAAAAAACATTTTGAACGCAATTTTCAATACATTCTCTCGGAATTAAAACTATTCTACGCCCTCGTGCGTAATTGTTACATTTTTCTAATGTTTCGGCGCTTAAATCATCTATTACGGCAATTATCACATCACCGTACATACTTCCGTACCAGCACATCTGAGAATATGCAAATTGCAGTTGTTCAAAAGCACTTGCTTCCTTCAGAACAACCAAAATTCCACCGGGATTTTTAACCGAAAACAGTCGCAAATTTATGCTATGTAAAAATTCGGCAAATCCGAGAATTGCGAAAATAACCAAAAATATAATGAGTACGGTTTTTATCATAAATACCACCCTGTTACATTCTATGCATTAGGGTGGTATTTGTTTATCATTTATTTGCTATTATAACACTCAGGCTATATGTTCCAACCTGCCAAACAGTAGTGTATTTACTTGATTTTACAGTAACATCAACGGTATGCTCACCTACTGTTTTTTCTCCTACATTAACTTCGGCATACAAATCCTTTGAAGTTATCTTTTTAATAATATCTTTAGGTCCGCAAATTTTGACATTCTTAATTGCCTCGGATTTCGCCGAAAGATTTGAAGATATTCCCACATACTTAACATTGGATACGGTTAAGCTCTTTTCGGCAAAACCGTCCACATCAACAGAAACATTAAAACTTTCTATGTTTTCAAGTATTTTTACACCCTCAGGCAAAACAGGCGTAACCTTAAACTTGCTCTTTGATTTTGAAACCTCTCTGAAATCAATAGCCGAAAGAGAAACAGATGTCATTTTGTTAACCACATCGGGAGCGCCGATTATCGTAACTCTATTGTGGTCAAGCTTCCAACTTATTGTATCAATGCTGACACCTGAAGGATTATTGGAAATAGTCGGCTTAACATCAAGTTTTACTTTTTTCGAAATCGGCTGTGTAACCTTAACATTTGTAAAGCTGAGACTTAAGGTTGTAGTGTCGATTTTTTTGTTTTTACTGTCATAAATTGTTCCGTCATTACTAAAACGGTATAGTATCTTATCATCATCGCCGTAAATTACAATATCGGCATCATAGGTTTGGGAAGAAGATAAGGTCTTATTCTTGGTTATCTCAACCAAGGCACATACCGACTTAATTTTGCTCATCTCGGTACGGGGACCTTTAATAGTTATGGAGTCCTGGGAGGGATTGCTTATAATAGGACTGTCTACAATAAGTCCGTCAGCAGCCGAAACACCCGACACCTTCGGCGTAACCGTAAATTCCTTAGTATCAATATAATCGAATGTTACATCAACCATAGGTGGGTCAATGGATACAAAGCTATATCCCGTAACATCGCTGTTTCTCGCACCTGTAACCGAGAGTTTATAGGTTCCCGGAGCATTAACCTCGGCAACCGAAGCCGAAAGTAAAAAATCCTCCGGCTTAACATTGCTGACAATATAGTTAGGTCCGCTTAAGGTAACCGAGAATTTCAGACCTGAAATATCCGATACTATACCGAGACCTAAACTTTGTGCCGATGTGTTTTCTACGGTAATATTCGCCGAAATATCGGAAAACACCTGCTGTCTTATGGGATTTCGCACTATCATTGCCACAAACCAAAATATTATGGAAATAATAATCGAAGCCGCAACAAGGAATTTTTTGTTGTAAACCAAATTTTTAAGGCTAATCTTTTTCATTTTTTTCAGCCTCACTTTCGTTAGGTTTAACACTTTCCTTGGCACCGAAAGGAATTGCCCTCTTCACGGTTGAAATTATGTGGTTTTCCTCAACCACCGGATTTTCAATTAAAAGTCTTGTCAGCCTTTCAACGGCAGTAACACCGTTATATCCGCTTTTAATCTCACCGTTTACGGCGATAGAAATATTGCCCGTTTCTTCAGACACTATCAGAACCACCGCATCGGAATTTTCCGTCATACCGATAGCCGCTCTATGGCGTGTTCCGAGACTTGATGACAACTCGTTATTCTCGGTCAAGGGCAATATGCAACCGGCGGCATAAATTTTCCCGTCTCGCATAATAACCGCACCGTCATGAAGCGGAGCTTTCGGGAAAAAGATATTTGTAATCATAGCAACTGTTGTTTTTGCATTAATAATTGTACCGGTATTTATTATTTCCCCGAGCTGGGTTTTTCTCTCAAAAACGATTAATGCGCCGGTCTTTGACTCGGACATTATTCTTGCGGCTCTGCCTACATTTTCAATGCTTTCAACAGCTTCCTGTCCGCTTTCCACGCCAAGCCTTGCAACACCGAACTTTGTTTGTCCCACGCGTTCAAGTATTCGCCTTATTTCCGGCTGGAAAATAATCGCCACAACAATAATCGCCGAATTAAAGACTACCGACAGTATCCACTCTAAAACAGCCAATTGCCACCACTTTGCAAGTCCGTAAATAACAAGCAGTACGGCAATACCTTTAACAAGCTGTCCCGAACGGGTCTCTCTTAAAAACACAAAGGCTTTATATAGTAAAAAAGCCACTAAAATTATATCAACAACATCAAAAGGTCGGGCATTGGAAACGGCATAAACAATTTGATTCCAAAGGGCATACAAACTATTGTAAACCGAGTTTATTATCTCCGTCATTTTTCACCAATCCTTAAAAGATATTTTTGCATACAAATACACAATTACAGTATAACATATCCCCAAAAACTCTTCAACCACTATTTTTCATTTTTTTAATTATACCGACAAATCTTTCGGCTTCGGCGCTGTTATTGAAATAACCCATGGAAATTCTCACCGTTCCGGTTAAGGTGGTGCCTAATTTGTTATGAGCAAGTTTTGAACAATGAAATCCCGACCTTACGGCAATACCGTTTTTGTTAAGATAGTCTGCCACTTCTACGGAATTTGTATTTCTTACATTAAAGGACATCACCGGCACATATTTTCCGTTTTCCGGATAATTGCCATATACCGTAAATCTTTTGTCTTTTGAAAGATTTGAAAATACATACTGCACCAATGAAAGCTCGTGGTTGTACAGTTTTTCCATTCCGGTATTATTGATAAAATCTATTCCTGCACCTATTCCCATTACCGAGGGGAGTCCGACCGTTCCGCTTTCAAACCCTTCGGGAAGTATTGGCGGTTGCGAAAGTTCTAAAGAATTAAGCCCGTTTCCACCCTCAATAAGTGTGTTTTTTATATCTTTATTCGCAATCAACACACCGCTTCCCATAGGTGCATATAGTCCCTTGTGTCCTGCTATACATAGATAATCAATGTTCATTTCACGCATATTTATAGGGATTATTCCCCCACCCTGTGCTCCGTCTACTGCAAACAGTATATTTTTTCTCTTACAAATATCACCTATTCCTTTTATGGGTAGAATTTTTCCCGTAACATTAGACGCCGAAGTGCAAATCACCATCTTTGTATTTTCGGTTATTTTATCCTCAAATTCTTTTAATGTTTCCAAATCATCATCAAAGGATACCTTTGCAATCGAATATAAAATGCCGATTTTATGCAAAGGACGCATTACGGCATTATGCTCTAAATCAGATACAACAACATGATCCCCTGCCTTTAAATTCCCCTTAACGACAATGTTTACGGCTTCGGTACAGTTATTGCAAAACACCACCCTTTCGGCACCATTTCCGCCAAAAAAATCGCTAATCTTTTTTCGTGCGCCGTAAAGGGCTTCGGAGGCTTTAATGGCCCTATCATATCCTCCCCGCCCCGGGTTTGCACAAAGATTTTCAAGTGCGTAATTCACTGCCGATTTTACATTCCTCGGCTTTCGACCGGTTGTGGCAGCATTATCAAAATATATCATAAAAATCACCGTTTATATTTAATAAAATGCCGTCCGCCCAGTATTCGGAGGACAGCACAAGTATTACTGTATTTTAGTAAACTTTACATTATTTTCGATTAAAATCTTCCTTATCGCTTCCCTTTCTCCCACGGTTTTTACAGCATAGCCACATCCACTGGTTATTTCCGAAGCATTTCTCACAATAGTTGCCTTATATCCCTTGGATATCAACACATCTTTACATTTAACAGCATAGGTAACACTACCCGTTATTATTTTGATTTCCATTTGAATAGTCCCCCTTTATTATGCTTTTGTCCCATTTCATAATATGAAAAATTATGGGTTTTGACAAAGGGTTATTTATTCATAACATAGGTTTTATAATAGTCGGCTGTAACAATTATAAAAATCGGCAAAACAATAATTCCTATTACGCCGCCGATTTTAAATCCCACAAACATAAAAAACAAGGCAAAAAAAGGATTAATATTAAACCTTTCTCCCATTATTTTCGGCTCGGAAATATTTCTGATTACCGTAACAACAATATATAGTACAATCAGTTCTATACCAAGCTTGTAATTATCCGAAACCAAAAGCGCCACCGACCAAGGTATTAAAATTGTTCCTGTGCCGAAAACGGGAAGAATGTCTATTAGTGCTATTGCAAGTGCCGAAATTACCGGGTTAGATATTTTGAAAGCCCAAAATCCGGCTGTTAATTCAAAAAAAGTCAACAAAAAAATCTTGAAGTATCCGCCAAGATACAGTTTTACCGTTTTATAAACTACGGCTTTGATATTTAAAAGTTTTTGATATCTTGCACTGTTAATGACAAGCTTTAAAAACTTGGCGAGTCTTAAATAGTCGGCGGTTATATAAAGTGCAGATGTAACCATGACAACAATTCCGATTAAAAAACCGGGAACTTCGGCGACAAATCTTCCTATTTGAGACGACAAATAATTAATTCCTTTGTCAATCATCTTATGGGATGCCGACAGTATTTTACTGTATAACGGATAATTGCTTTTTATGGGGTTTATTGTGTTTTTCAGTACCTTATAAGCATTTTTTAAAAATACGGAAATATTGTCTATTATCTCCAAAGTGTTTTGGGACAGTGTTGCAAAAAGCAAATACAAAAGTACCAACAGCAGTATTAACAGCAATATTTGTATTCCCAAAGCAAGTACTGTTATGGGAAGTTTGATTTTTTTGCAAAATTTTTTCCCGAGTTTTCTTGAAAAATGAGAAATAATAAAACCGAAAACAAAAGGCCAAAGATAAAAAAACAGTACCTTGACACATAAAAAAGCAATTACCGATATGCACAAATAATATGCAAAATTTATTAAAAATTGACCTTTTTCTCTATAATTCAAAAAAATTTCCCCTTTTTTCATTTTTTCTTTCAAAATCGGTTGACATATTGAAAAAAATGTAGTATAATTACGGACATCGTTTTCGAGTGGAGGACAAAATGAAAAATGACAACTTATTAATCGTCAATTCAAAAATACTGCCTCCTATTTTCAAAGGAGTAATTGAAGCAAAAGAATTGTTGGCTAAAGGAGAAGCAAAAAACACTTCGGAAGCCGTAAAAATCGTAGGTATTTCAAGAAGTGCATTTTATAAGTACAAAGATTATGTCTTTAGGCTTGAGGATTCTCTTTCAACAACCTTAACTCTCAATGCAGTTTTATGTGATAAAGCCGGTGTTTTCTCGGCATTGACGCAAACACTTTACGAAAAAGGTGCTAACATTATCACCGTAAACCAAGGTGCTCCGCAAAACGGCACAGCACCCGTAACACTTACAGTTTGTACAGATAATGTTAAAATATCCCTTGATGCTTTACTTGATGAGCTTAGGGCTACAGAAGGTATTATTTCAATTAAATCAATATAACGGAGAAGAAAAATGATTAATGTTGCAATTATGGGACACGGTGTAGTAGGTTCGGGAGTTGCCGAAATACTAATCCGTTCAAAAGAACACATTGCTAAGGGTGTTAAAGAGGATATTAATGTAAAATATATCCTTGACCTTAGAAGCTTTGACGAGCTTGACTACAAGGACAAATTTACAACTGATTTTAATACCATTTTAAATGATGATGAAGTTAAAATAGTTGTTGAGGCTATGGGCGGTATTAATCCTGCATACGACTTTGTTAAGAAGTGTTTATCCTCAGGTAAAAGCGTTGTAACCTCCAACAAGGAATTAGTTGCCGAAAAAGGTGCCGAGCTTATTAAAATCGCAAACGAAAAGAATGTAAATTTCTTGTTCGAAGCGAGTGTAGGCGGCGGAATACCCATTTTGCGTCCTATGGTACAATGCCTTGCAGCAAACAAAATCACCGAGGTTAAAGGCATATTAAACGGAACAACTAACTACATTTTAAATAAAATGATTATGGATAATATGGATTTTGACACGGCATTAAAACTTGCTCAAGACAACGGCTATGCCGAGAAAAATCCTGCTGCCGATATTGAAGGACACGATGCTTGTAGAAAAATTTGTATCTTGGCTTCCCTTGCTTTCGGCAAACATATTTATCCTAAACAGGTTGAAACCGTAGGAATTACCGACATTACCCTTGCGGACATTGATTATGCAAATGCATTTAATTATGTTATAAAGCTAATAGGAAAAGCAAAACTCTTGGAAAACGGCAAGGTTTCTATTAATGTTCGTCCTACCCTTGTGAGTCGTGATTACCTGCTTTCGGATGTAAACGGTGTGTTTAATGCCGTTTCGGTTATGGGTGATTCGGTGGATGAAGTTATTTTCTACGGTCGCGGTGCGGGAAAATTGCCGACTGCAAGTGCTGTTGTCGCCGACATTATGGACTGTGCAAAACATCTCGAAACAAGAAAATACCTTTCTTGGGAGGACACTGACGAGTCTATTGTGGAAAAAGAGGATGAAGAAACAAAACTTTATGTTCGCTTAACCGCAAAGGATTTCTCCTTGCTTGAAGAAAGTTTCATCAAAACCTTCGGAAATGATATATTTGCTATTAAGAATAAAGAAAAAGGCGAACTTGCATTTCTCACCCAAAAGGATTTTGAAAGCAAGTTAACCCATAAAATAAACACATTAAAAGCTGACAAAATTAAAATTTTACACACACTCTAAGGGAGGTAAATATATGGCGCTAATAGTTAAAAAATTCGGTGGAAGTTCGGTTGCAAACGCCGAAAGAGTATTTAATGTTGCGAACATTATTACAAAGGACTACGCTAAGGGAAACGATGTTATTGTCGTAGTATCAGCCCAAGGCGACACAACTGATGACCTTATCGAAAAGGCAAAGGAAATAAATCCAAACGGCTGCTCAAAAAGAGAAATGGATGTTCTGCTTAATGCAGGAGAACAAATTTCAATTGCCCTTTTGGCAATGGCGATTGAAAAGCTCGGATATCCCGTTATTTCCCTCTTAGGCTGGCAGGCAGGATTTAATACCGATTCTCACCACGGTATTGCAAGAATTAAAAATATTAATACCGAACGCATGAAAGCCGAGCTTGACAAGAAAAAAATCATTATTGTAGCCGGTTTTCAGGGAATCAGTAAGTATGACAATTTAACCACTTTGGGCAGAGGTGGCTCGGATACCAGCGCCGTTGCTATTGCCGCAACAATGAATGCCCAAAAATGTCAGATTTATACCGATGTTGACGGCGTATATACCGCCGACCCACGAAAGGTTAAATCAGCACAAAAGTTAGACGAAATAACCTATGACGAAATGTTGGAACTTGCCACTTTAGGAGCACAGGTTTTAAACAACCGTTCAGTAGAAATGGCAAAAAAACATAATGTTGAACTTGAAGTTCTTTCAAGTCTTGAAGAAAAACCCGGAACAATAGTTAAGGAGAAGGTTAAAATGGAAAAAACACTAATCAGAGGCGTAGCAAAAGATACAGATGTTGCAGCAATTTCAGTTATCGGTCTTAATAATAATCCCGGAATAGCTTTTAAGTTATTCAATGCCTTGGCTCAAAAGAATATCAGCATTGATATGATTCTTCAGTCGGTGGGTAGAGACGGAACAAAGGACATTACATTTACCGTTAACCGTCCTTTCGCAAACGAAGCAATCGAAGCTATTAAGTTATTCTCAGACAACTTGGAATTCTCCGATATTAAATGTGATTCCGATGTTGCCAAGGTTTCAATTGTAGGTGCCGGAATGGAGAGTCATCCGGGTGTTGCCGCAAAGATGTTTGAAGCACTATTTGACAGCAATATTAACCTTAGAATGATTTCCACAAGCGAAATTAAGATATCTGTTCTAATCGATGAAAATTATGCCGACAAAGCTGTTACCGCAATCCACGATGCATTTTTCAATTAAAATATAAAACCTATCAAAAAACCGAGACTCACCTGCTTTAAGTGAATCTCGGTTTTTAAATTTGCATTTTTATATGTTTTGTGATAAAATATCAATAAATGAGGTGAGTATGTTGAAGACCTATACAATTGTCGGCGGTGTAAACGGAGCCGGGAAAAGCAGTTTAACCGGAGTTTTAAAAACCGAAATTAATAATTTAGGAAAGATAATTGATGTTGACAAAATAACATTCCTTTACAACAAAGACCCTATTGTCGGTGGTAAAAAAGCTATTTCTGAAATTAATGAATGTTTACAAAAGGAAATTTGTTTCACTCAGGAAACCACTCTTTCAGGTCATAAAACTATTACCACAGCAAAAAAAGCCATTAAACTCGGTTATAATATCAGATTGTATTATGTAGCGGTAAACACGGTAGAAGAAAGCTTGGAACGCATTAAAAACCGAGTTGCCAAAGGCGGTCATAGCATTGATGCCGCAAATGTAACCAGACGGTTTAACAAACGATTTAAAGATTTACTTGAAGTTCTACCGTATTGCAACGAAGCAACTTTTTACGATAATGAAAACGGATTTGTTGCCATAGCCGAATACAAAAACGGTGAAATTATTAAAATCGGTAATTACACTCCTGATTGGTTTAATGAATTTTTAAGTATGTTTAACAAATAAAAGCCGAGACTCACAAGTTTTAAGTGAATCTCGGTTTTTTGTTATCTTAATTTATTTTGTTGCCAAGACCTCTTTTTCGGCATCGGCTTGAATACTCTCATCGTAGGAAAGAATTGGCTTAACATCTTCCTTTTTGATTTTCCTTTTTACATAGTTTGAAGTGATTTTTGCCACAAGCGGACAAAGGACAACAACACCGATAAGGTTAGGAATCATCATAAGTCCGTTAAATGTATCGGAAATATCCCACGCAAGGGATGAAGAAAGCACGGCACCGAAAATAACTGTAATGATATGTATGATTTTAAATACTATTACACTCTTTTCGCCGAATAGATATTCCCAAGCCTTTGAGCCGTAGTGCGACCAACCTAAAACGGTGGTAAAGGCAAAAAGGAACATAGCTACGGCAATAAATTTTTGACCGATGTTGCACCAACCGAAAACACTGTTAAATGCCGAAGCAACCAGAGTAGAATCCTTTAATGTATCATTTACCAAACTACCGGTATTAAGGTCATATAGTCCCGAAGTCAAGACAACTAAAGCTGTCATTGTGCAAACTACCATTGTGTCGGCAAAAACTTCAAATATACCCCACATACCTTGAATAACCGGCTCTTTTACATTGGAGTTGGAATGAACCATTACCGAAGAACCGAGGCCGGCCTCGTTTGAAAATACACCGCGCTTAAAGCCCTGTGTAATAACCGTGCTGATAACAAATCCAATACCGCCTCCGAGAGCAGCAACCGGCTTAAATGCGGTTATGAAAATTGACCTCAACGCAGGAAGAATATTAATGTAATTTATACCTATAATAACCAAAGAACCGATTACGAAAATTACAACCATAAAAGGAACAACCTTTTCGGCAAAGGCGGCAATTCTTTTAAGTCCTCCGATAACTATTAATGCAGTAAGCAACATAATCAAAACACCGAGAAGAACATTATAAAGGGATACTCCCGACAGAACCGTAATGCTTGAAATTGCTTTAATATCAAAAGCTTCACTAATATTGGCAACAATTTTGTTTACCTGTCCCATTGAGCCGATACCGAATGATGCAAGAATTGCAAAAACAGAAAACAAACCGGCAAGTACCGAACCTAAGGTTTTGCATCCTTTTTTACTGCCTAATCCGTCCTTAAGGTAATACATAGCACCTCCGGACCATTCATCATTCTTATTCTTTCGGCGATAGTAAATGCCCAGCACATTTTCGGAATAGTTTGTCATCATACCGAAAAATGCGGCAACCCACATCCAAAAAACCGCACCGGCACCACCGATACAAATAGCGGCGGAAACTCCGGCAATATTACCCGTTCCTACTGTTGCGGCAAGAGCAGTACACAGTGCTTGGAAGGGTGAAATGGATGATTTGTCTTTGGAATGTCCGATAACTTTTTTATCAAACATATTTCCGATTGTGTTTTTCCACCAGTGTTTCAAATGTGTAACCTGAAAAAACTTTGTAATTACAGTTGTTAAAATTCCGGTTCCGATAAGAATAATAATTCCTATCTTTACCCAAACGAATGTGTTTATCACATCGTTTACTTTTGCAAGATTTTCTAAAAATGTTTCCATAATTTGCCCCCAAATTAAAAAATAAAAACCGCCTGCAAACTGCAGACGGAAATCTGAAAAACAAGGTAATACCGAAAAAACATATCGGCTCTGTCCTTTTGCCTGAGAGATTCGGGGGGCTTTCGCCGCCGTTGCACCTTCGGCACTCAACTAAATGAGATTCTCCAGAGATTCCTCCGCTTTCAGTTTCGATTAAACGATTCTGATGTTTCACAGGAATTATGCAGTTATTTTACCACATTAATACCGAGATGTCAATACTGATAAATATTTTTTGGTAATTTTTTAAATAAAAGCCTTGCTTTTTTATTAATAATGTGATATTATATCTTTTGCTGTTAGAAATTATAGGGAGGTGGCATAATGCCGAATATTAAATCTGCAAAGAAAAGAGTAGCTGTCAGCAAAGCTAATCTTGAACGCAACAAAGCTTATCGTTCAGCTCTTAGAACTGCAATTAAGAAGGCAGATGCAGCTATCGACAGTAAGGCTGCCGATGCTTCTGACGCAGTAAAAGCTGCTGTTATTAAGATTGACCAGGCTGCAGTTAAGGGTCTTATTCACAAGAATAACGCTGCTCATAAGAAGTCTGCTCTTGTTAAGAAGTTTAATGCTTCTTGCTAATTGGATTATTTTTTGCAAAAAATAATGTATCACCATTTCTTAAGTGAAGTGGTGATTTTTTTATTTGATAAATGGTTGTAAAAATCAAAAAAAGGGATATAATATAGTAGTAAAGACATTATCAATATGAAAGGAAATGATTTTGTGAAAAAAAAGACAGAACATTTACTTTTTGGTATGGGAGCCGCTGTTGCCGCTGCCGTAACTGCCACCCTTGTTTCAAACAAGCTGACAAAGGCATTGGTAGAAGAAGCACTGAACCGACACGAGCCTAAATCAATAAAGCCTATTAAGGATAATAAACTTGATGCTATTTTTGAAAACGAGGTATATAAAGATACAGTTGCTAAGGGCGAAGAACTAAAAGAAAAGCCCATGAGAGAAATTGAAATCACAGCTAATGACGATACAAGGCTTGTAGGACACTATTATTCCTGTCAAAATCCAAAACGAATAGTTTTAGCTATGCACGGTTGGAGGTCAAATTGGTATAGAGATTTCGGTGCTTCTGCCGATTTTCTTCACAATAACGACTGTGATATTTTGTATGTCGAGCAAAGAGGTCAGGGAAACAGCGGCGGAGAGTATATGGGATTTGGTATGGTAGAAAGGTACGATTGTCTTTCTTGGGTTAATTGGCTAATGGAAAACACCCAAGAAATACCCATATATCTTCTGGGTATTTCAATGGGTGCCGCAACTGTTCTTATGGCATCGGGATTTAATCTTCCAAATAGAGTTAAGGGAATTGTTGCCGATTGCGGTTTTACATCGGCAAAGGAAATCTTTAAACATGTATCTACAAAGGTTCATCTACCCTATTCTCTAAGGCAAAGTGAAATAGAAAATCTATGCAGAGAGAAAATTAACTACGGTGCCGGTGATTATTCCACCATTGATGCCTTAAAGGATAATAAGACCCCTGTATTATTTATACACGGAACAGACGATAATTTTGTTCCGGTTTCAATGACATACGAAAACTACCGTGCATGTACCGCACCGAAAAGACTTTTTGTAGTCCCCGGCGCCGACCATGCCGCAAGTTATCTTGTGGATAAAGAGGGATATGAATCTAATGTATTAGATTTCTTCAGTTCCTTTGATAATTAACATATTTGTTATGCGTGGCAAAGCTCACTCCTTGCTATTCTCAGCCGCAGTTTATCGGATATCATAGCGATAAACTCGCTGTTTGTGGGCTTGCCACGGTCATTTTGTACCGTAAATCCAAAGTATGAATTTAAAGTATCAATATCACCACGGTCCCAAGCAACCTCTATGGCATGACGGATAGCCCGTTCTACCCTTGACGAGGTTGTTTTGTTGTTTTTTGCAACAGTGGGATATAAAAGCTTGGTTATCGAGTTAATCATTTCGGTATCTTTAACTGACAGCATAATTGATTCCCGAAGATATTGATAACCTTTAATATGGGCAGGTACACCTATTTGGTGTAATATTTCGGTTATCATAAGTTCCAAATCTCCGTCTGTTAAGACATTGTTACGCATAATTATAGGTTCTTTATCGTTATGCCAATTTGAAAGCTGAATAATTCTTTGAGCCAGAGTATCTATGTCAAAAGGCTTTAGAAAATAATAACTTGCTCCGGCATTAAGTGTCTCCCTTTCAAGGCGGCTGTTGTCAAAACCGGACATTGCCATTACTAAAGGCTTATGTAGATTATCTTTTGAATTAATGCTTGAAAGTACACCTAAAATGTCAAGATTAGGCATAAATACATCAGCTAAAACAACATCGGGATTTCCGGTGTTTATTTTTTCCACCAATTTCTTCCCGTCTTTTTCGCAAAGCGTTACATCCATACCATAACTGCTGAATGTTTTTGCAAATACCTGTCCCAATTCGGTTGAGTCGTCCGCAACCATTACTTTTAATTTTTTATCCATTTGAAATTCCTCCTGAATTTTTTTGTTTTTCATATTTTATCACACAAAATTCCAAATTTCAAGTATTTTTTCACGACAAATTTAGATTTCTTCTAATTAAATGCAATAAAATTCTAATAAATCCGACAAAAACTATTAAAAAATCTGCAAAAATACATTTTTTCTTCTTTAAAAAAACAAATCGTTATGGTATAATACATAAGAATTATTTTTTGAAAGGATTTGTAATTATGAAAAAGTTTTTGAATGAATTTAAGGAATTTGCACTTAAAGGAAATGTACTGGACTTAGCAATTGGTGTAATTATCGGTTCTGCTTTTACTGCGATTGTAACATCTCTAACCGATAATTTCATTAATCCTATTTTAAATCTTGTAACCGGTGCACATAAAGGATTATATTCCTGGTCCGAGATAGCCGGATTTATTTCTTCTTTTATTTCGGCGGTTATTAACTTTATCATTATCGCCTTTGTTTTATTCCTTATATTAAAGGGAATAAATGCTCTGCTTAATGCCAAAAAGAAGAATACAGAAGAAGTTGTGGAAATTACTACCAAGACCTGTCCGTATTGTAAAAGTGAAATTGATTTGGAAGCCACCCGTTGTCCTCATTGTACATCTGAAATTCTATAAAATAGCAAAATATGCAGAAAAGTAGGAAAAAGCTACATTTAAAATCGTAGAGGTCTCAAAATACTAATATATATGTGAGAATATTAACACCTGCCGAAAAAATCGGCAGGTGTTTTTTATTAAAATGAAAATTAAACAACAAAATCCGAGAAAAATATGGTATAATGTTTTTATTAATCCAGGAAAGGAACAGAATATGACCATTAACGAAAAAATTGCAAAGGAATTTAAAATAGAACAAAAATATGCGGATAATATTATATCTTTACTTGATGACGGAAATACTATACCCTTTATTGCCCGTTACCGCAAGGAGCAAACCGGCTCTTTAGACGACCAAATTTTGAGAGAACTTTCCGAACGCCTTAACTATCTTCGCAACTTAGAGGAAACACGAGAAAAGTATATCGAAACCATAAGTGAACAAGGGGCTTTAACCGATGAAATCGAAAAGGCATTAAACACTGCCGAAACCTTAACCGAACTTGAGGATATATATAGGCCATTCAGACCTAAAAGAAGAACCCGTGCCACCGTGGCAAAGGAAAAGGGATTGCAGGGCCTGGCAGATGCCGTTTATGCACAGGAAAACGGTATTGACCCCCAAAAAATCGCCGAGGATTATTTAAACGAAAATGTAGAAACTACGGAAGATGCCCTTGCCGGTGCGAGAGATATTATCGCCGAGCTTATTTCCGATGATGCCAATGTCAGAAAAAGAATACGATATGTTTGCAAACAAAACGGTTTTTTAGTATCCGCCGCATCAAAGGAAGAAGACAGTGTATATTCAAATTACTACGAATATAAAGAGCCTCTTTCAAAAATCCCGGGACATAGAATTCTTGCAATAAACCGTGGTGAAAGAGAAGAATTTTTAAAGGTTAAGATTGATTTCCAGCAGGAAAAAGCCATAAATATAATAGTCAATGAGCATATTAAGGGAAATAACCTTTGTTCGCAAGAGGTTTTAAAAGCCGGTGAAGATGCTTATACCCGCCTTATTTTCCCATCTATTGAAAGAGAAATACGAAACGAGCTCACCGAAACCGCATCAAATTCGGCAATCGGTGTTTTTTCGGAAAATCTAAGACACCTACTTATGCAACCGCCTGTTAAAGGTAAGGTTACATTAGGTCTTGACCCGGGCTATCAGCACGGCTGTAAAACTGCCGTTATTGACCAAATCGGCAGGGTTTTAGACACCGGCATAGTTTATCCCGTAGAACAGTTCAAGCGAATTGACGAGGCAAAAAGAATAATCTCGGGATTTATTAAAAAATATGATGTGGAAATTATCGCCATCGGTAACGGTACTGCCTCCCACGAAACAGAGGTTTTCACCGCCCGGTTACTTAAAGAGATAAACAACGGCAAAACCGCATATATGGTGGTAAGCGAAGCCGGAGCCTCGGTATATTCCGCATCAAAACTTGCTGCGGCTGAATTCCCAGACTATGATGTCAATCTCCGTTCGGCAGTTTCTATTGCGAGACGAATTCAAGACCCACTTGCCGAGCTTGTAAAGATTGACCCGAAAGCCATCGGTGTGGGACAATATCAGCACGATTTACCCCAAAATCACCTAACCGAAGCCCTAAACGGTGTGGTGGAATCCTGCGTAAACTCGGTGGGTGCCGACCTTAATACTGCATCAGCGCCTTTACTTGAGCATGTTGCGGGAATTAATGCCTCGGTTGCCAAAAATATTGTGGCATTCAGGGAAGAAAACGGAATGTTTACCTCAAGGGCGCAGCTTAAAAAAGTGCCGAAATTAGGACCTAAAGCCTTCCAGCAATGTGCCGGATTTTTAAGGGTAAGTGAAAGCAAAAACCCACTTGACCACACGGCTGTTCACCCTGAAAGTTATGATGCCACAGAAAAATTGCTTAAATTATTTGATATGAAAGCCAACAGTGTTAAAGACCTTGAAAACAAGGTAAACGAAAGAGGAATATACTCGGTTGCCGAGGAAATCGGTGTAGGTGTTCCGACCTTAAAGGACATTATAGGCGAATTATCCCACCCGGGAAGAGACCCGAGAGATGAGCTTCCAAAGCCACTTCTTCGCACAGATATTTTAGGCATAGAATCGTTAAAACCCGGAATGGAGCTTACCGGAACAGTTAGAAATGTTATTGATTTCGGTGCTTTTGTGGATATCGGTGTTCACCAAGACGGACTTGTTCACATATCGAAAATAACCGATAAATTTATTAAACATCCAAGCGAGGTTTTAAAAATCGGTGATATTGTAAAGGTGTGGGTTGAATCGGTTGACATAGCAAAAAAGCGAATCAGCCTTACTATGCGTGGAATAAAGGAATAATTTGCTTTTTGTTTTTCGGAAAATTTATGCTACAATGTTAAAAAGGAGGAATAGATATGGAAAAAATACACATAGGCACTTCGGAAAAATATGATGTTATTTTAGGCGAAAATGTTTTTCACCGTATTCCGAGCCTTATTCTCCCATTTTGTCCAACAAAAAAGGTTTTAATTGTAACCGATGATATTGTGGATGAATTATACGGAAATTCTTTAGTCAAAATCTTAACCGAAAACGGATTTGAAACAAACAAGTTTGTATTCAAAAACGGCGAGCCTTCTAAAAATATCCAAACACTATCTGATATTTTAGAGTTTGCCGCCAAATGTAACTTCCACCGAAAAGATACCTTTATTGCCCTTGGCGGCGGTGTTGTAGGAGATATCACAGGTCTTGCGAGTGCTCTTTATATGCGAGGTGTTTCGGTTATTCAAATACCCACAACTCTCCTTTCGGCTGTAGATTCATCAGTGGGAGGAAAGACAGCCATCGACCTAAAAAACGGCAAGAACTTGGCAGGTGTTTTCAAGCAACCCGAACTTGTTATTTGCGATACCGAAATTATTAAAAATTTGCCGAGAGATATTTTTTGTGAGGGAATGGCCGAGGTTATTAAGTGTAACATTATTTCTTCCCTATCCGTAATCGACCATATTAAAAAAGGTACACTTTTTGACAATTTATCCCATATTATTAAGGAATGTATCACCCTTAAAAGAGATATTGTGGAAAAAGATGAGTTTGACACATTGGGTATTAGGAATTATCTTAATGTGGGGCATACCATAGCCCACGGAATTGAGCTTTTAAGCAATTATTCTATACCCCACGGGAAAGCCGTTGGCACCGGAATGGTGATAGAGGCTCAAATTGCCGAAAAATCAGGAATTTGCCGTAGCGATACCGTAAAAGAAATATTTGATGCCGTTTCGGCTTTCGGATTATATTTTGATTTGCCCTTCTCCAAAGAGGATTTATCCCTTTCCTGTCTTAAAGACAAAAAAAATAAGGACAGCAGAATAATCTTTCTACTGCCCGAAGAATTGGGTAAATGCAAAGAAGTTTCCCTTTCAAAAGAGGAGCTTTTAAACCTATTATAATTTTCTTGTAACATAGAACATCCTTTGACTTTCCTTGTCGGGGGATGTTTTTTTCATATCGTCAAGCACCGCCAAAACTTCAAGACCTGCCGACTTTAACGCATTTTCCATCTCTTTTCCTGAATATACCCTTTCGGTTATATTCTCGCTGTATCTTTCGTAATCTCCGTTTTCTTTTTCCACGAAAAAGTCAAGATATATATTATTTTGGTTTGTCTCCTTATGAAATTCATTTTGCCAAGTGAGAAAAACCCCCTCTTCTTCCGAAACAAAGGTATTATTCCCTAAAATCTCCTTTGCTTTATAAAGAGTATTAACATCGAAAATAAAAAGTCTGTCCTTTTCGAGGAACAATGATACTTTCTCTACCGCCTTACAAAAATCCTCATAGTCGGTAATATGGTTTAAACTATCCATAAGGCAAACTGCGCCGTCAACCGTTCCGTATAGGTCAAGCTCGGTGGCATCCTGACATAAATAGAGTATATCCTCCCCTTTATTTATGGCTTTCTCTCTTGCGACACTCAGCATTTCCTCCGAAATATCCACGCCGATAACCGATATGCCGTTTTCTGACAGTTTCGTGGAAAAATTACCCGTTCCGCAACACAGGTCAAGCAAAAGAGTAGGCTTTCTGTCATACTCGTCAAAAAGGGATAAAACATATTTTGTTCTTTCCGTATAATCGGCATCACCCATAAGCTTATCGTAAACAACGGCAAAATCTCGGTACATACTAATCTCCTATAAATAAGGGCGATGGGAGTTTTCCCTTCGCCCGAAAATTTTAAATATTTATGCTCTATCGGAAATTTCCTTTTTAATCTTGCAAAGAAATTCGTCAAAGGACATGGTTGTAGTTTGGTCGGTTTCTCTGTCTCTGATTGAAACAGTACCTTCCTCGGCTTCCTTTTTGCCCACAATAAGCATATAAGGAACACGGTTAACCTGTCGAGCCTCTCTAACCTTGTAACCGATTTTCTCGTTACGGTTATCAAACTCGGCACGAATACCTGCCTCGCAAAGTTTATCGTAAATTCCCTTGGCATATCCCTCGTCAAGTCCCGGTAAAGTTAATACCTTAACCTGCATCGGAGAAAGCCAAGTTGGGAATTTTCCGGCAAAGTGCTCGGTTAAAATACCGATAAATCTCTCTATAGAACCGTAGCAAACACGATGAATCATAATAGGACGCTTCTTTGTTCCGTCTTCGTCAACATATTCAAGGCCGAAGTTAAGCGGCATCTGGAAGTCAAGCTGAATTGTTCCGCATTGCCATGTTCTTCCGATGGAATCACGAAGGTGGAAGTCAATCTTAGGTCCGTAGAATGCGCCGTCTCCCTCATTTACAATATAAGGTAAGCCTATCTTTTCGAGAGCAGCCTTAAGACCGTTTGTTGCTGCCTCCCAATCTTCATCGCTGCCCATACTGTCCTCAGGACGGGTGGAAAGTTCTACAAAGTATTCAAAACCGAACTTGGAATAAACGCTGTTAATAAGGTCAACAACACTTATAATCTCATCGGTGATTTGCTCTCTTGTCATAAAGATGTGGGCATCGTCCTGAGTAAAGCAACGAACACGGAAAAGTCCGTGCAAAGCACCCTTTAACTCATGACGGTGAACAAGTCCCAACTCTCCCACTCTCAAGGGGAGCTCACGGTAACTATGGGGTTTTGCTCTGTAAACCATAACACCGCCCGGGCAGTTCATAGGTTTAATGCAATAGTCCTCATCGTCAATCTTTGTTGCGTACATATTATCTTTATAGTGGTCCCAGTGGCCTGATGTTTCCCACAAATGACGGTTCATAATAAGGGGGGTTGAAACCTCAACATATCCTGCTTTTTTATGAATTTCTCTCCAATAATCAATAAGAGCATTTTTAAGAAGCATACCGTTTGGAAGGAAGAAGGGAAATCCCGGACCTTCATCGCAAAGCATAAACAATTCCATTTCCTTGCCTATCTTACGATGGTCTCGGCGCTCAGCCTCCTCCATTAATTTAACATACTCATCAAGCTCGTCTTGGGTACGGAAAGCGATGCCGTTAATACGGGTAAGCATCTTATTGTCCTTATCGTTTTTCCAATAAGCACCCGACTGTTGTGTTACCTTAAACGCCTTTAAAGCCTTGGTATAACAAAGGTGAGGTCCTGTACACATATCTATGTACTCACCCTGCTGATAGAAACTAATCTCGGCATCCTCGGGTAAATCGCCGATATGCTCAACCTTATACTTTGCTCCTCTTTCGGTCATTAGCTTTACAGCCTCTTCCCTACTTAAGATAAAGGGCTTAATCGGAAGATTTTCCTTAACAATCTTCTTCATTTCAGCCTCGATTTTTGTCAAATCCTCATCTGTTAACTTAGTGTCGCCTAAATCAACATCATAATAAAATCCCTTTTCGGTTGCAGGACCGTAACCGAAATCAGCATGAGGATAAAGCCTTTTAATAGCCTGAGCCATAATATGGGAAGCACTATGTCTTATTACCTCAAGTTCTAAATCTTCCGGGCACTCGGTTACTGTGCCGTCTTTATAAATAATTTTCATACCTTTTTCCTTTCTTGGAAAATATATACTAACAGTATAAAACTTTTATACCGTTTTGTCAATTTCCCTTTATAAAAAATTCCTTATACCAAACAAGAAAAGTATAAACTGTCCAAATTTTTCGGCTAAGGTCAGCCTTTCCTGCTCTATGATTATCAAGAAGTTTAACCAAAGCATTTGTATCAAAATAAAGATTGGCATAATCGGAAGTAAATTCCGCTTTTACCTTATTATAATACCCGTCCTCTTTAAGCCATTCTCTTATAGGTACAGGGAAGCCCAACTTATCCTTTGTGGCTGTTCTCTTTGGCAGTGTCTTTTCGGCAGCCTTTCTGAGGGCTAACTTGGTAGTCTTGGTATTAACTCGGCAATTAAGCGGAATTGTTTGTGCCAAAGCCATTACATTTCTATCAAGGAAGGGCACTCTAAGTTCAAGAGAGTTTGCCATGCTTGTCTTATCCGCCTTTAAGAGGATATCTCCCATAAGCCACATATTTATATCAAGATATTGCATCTTGGTAATATCATCTTTATCCTTAACCTCGTCATAAAACTTTTTACAAAGAATTTCAGGCTCATCAGCCGACCTTGCAATCTCGCTTTTCAAGAGTAAATCTCTTTCCTTTTTAGAGAAAATCTTTGCGTTGCCTATAAATCTTTCCTCAATGGTTTTACCACGGCGAACAAGATAATTTATGCCGTGCTTTTGAGGTAGGTTTTCACATATTTTAGAAACAAGCCGTCTGACAGCAAAGGGAAGTTTATCGTATGCCGTAAGGGTTATAGGTTCCTCATAAATTCTATATCCGCCGAAAAGCTCGTCGGCACCCTCTCCCGACATAACCACCTTAACATACTGACTTGCAAGGTTACTCACAAAATAAAGTGCGATAGCCGCAGGGTCTGCCAAAGGCTCGTCCATGTGATACTGAATTTTAGGAAAGGTATCCCAGTATTCTGTGGGAGTGATAACCTTTGAAATGTTTTCGACCTTTATTGTATCGGCAAAGTCTTTTGCAAAATGGATTTCGTTATATCTGTCTCCGTCGTTGCTTTCAAAGCCCACCGTAAAGGTTTTATCAACATTTGCCGCCTCGGCAATATAACTTGAATCTATACCGCTTGAAAGGAAGGAACCAACCTCAACATCGGCAATTTTATGAGCCTTTACCGATTCTCTTACAGCCTCATCGGTCTTATCCGCAAAATACTCCAGCACTCCGCTTGTTTCATTAAATTCAGGCTTCCAATATCTTCTCTTATACATTCTGCCGTTTTTATAGGTGAAACAATGTGCCGGGGGAAGCTTATAAACATTTTTAAAGAAGGTTTCTTCCGTAGGAGAATACTGAAACGACAAATAATGTCCCAAGGCTTCTTCGTTAAGTTCTTTTTTAAACTCGGGGTGGTCAAGGAAAGCCTTTATTTCAGAACCGAAAATAAAGTTTCCGTTCATATTAGCATAGTAAAACGGCTTTATTCCGAACATATCTCTTGCACCGAATACCGTACCGCTTGCCCTATCGTATATTACAAAAGCAAACATACCGCGAAGTTTATCCACAAGGGTTTCGCCCCATTGTTCATAGCCGTGGATTAATACCTCACTATCGGAATTGTTTGTAAAGGTATGCCCTGCTTTTAACAGTTCTTCTCTGAGGTCCTTAAAATTATATATTTCGCCGTTAAAAACAAGCACCTTTGTTTTGTCCTCATTAAACATTGGCTGGTCGCCCTCGGCGAGGTCAATAATACTAAGTCTTCTAAAGCCCAAAGCAATATTTCCGTCAACAAATTTTCCCTGTGAATCAGGACCTCTGTGGATAATACGGTTCATCATTTTTTCGAGAACCGTTCCCTCATCCTTAATACCGTTTGTAAAGCCTACAAAGCCACACATATATCTAAACTCCTTTAGATTTTTTTACCTTTATATTTTATTCTTTTAAAAATAATTTGTGATATTATTCCGATAATACCACCACTTACTCCGCCCGAAGCAATAAGTATGGGCAAATACCAAAATACTTTTATATCGCAAACAAAATAAGCTACAATCAACTGCACCGTATTATGGACGACTCCGCCTATTATACCAATGCCCACAAAAGAAAATTTATCGGTTTTCTTAAACAGCCACGAAACAGTCAATGATATTATTCCCCCGCAAAAAGAAAACAAAAGGGACAAAGCCGAGCCGAAAAGCAAAGAAGATAATAATATCCTCACTATATTTACAAAAAACGCACCCTTTATATCATCGGCAAATATAAGCACCAGCACCAAAGAATTTGCAAGTCCGAGTTTAACCCCCGGTGCTATTGCCGAAAAAGGTATCATACTCTCCACAAAGCCGAAAATAAGGCAAAGAGCAGACAAAATACCGTAAATACAAAGTTCTTTTATTCTATACTTACTATCACCTTGTTTGGCAAACATACAATGCTCTCCCCGGATTTTTCGATTTTTCCCGTCAATACGCAAATTTGATTCTTACAATCGGAACATTCCATATACGCCTTGCCGTCTTTTACAACAAGGGTATTATGGGTTAATTTTAGGGTTTTATCTTGCGAAATATCACCGAAATAAACCGTTTTGTTATTCTCTTTTACGGTTACGGTCTTACCGCTTTTTCTTAAAAAAAGCGAAAGTGAAAAGCCGATAAACACCAAAATAACAACTGATGAAATAAGAATTATGTCGCCTTTTTTTATTCCCTTTATCCTCATTGCGGTTAATTCTTAAGACTCTGCATAGGTGCCGGAATTCGACCGCCTCGGTCAATAAACGACTTTGAGCTCTTGCTCAAATCAATATCCATTACAGGTCCCGAGCCTAAAAGTCCGCCAAACTCCAATTCCTCGCCTACATCCTTGCCGATAGCCGGAATTACCCTTACGGCAGTTGTCTTTGTGTTAACCATTCCTATTGCCGCCTCATCGGCAATAATAGCCGAAATCACATGAGCAGGAGTTTTTCCCGGTAAAACTATCATATCAAGTCCCACCGAACAAACGGCGGTCATTGCCTCTAATTTTTGGATTGTCAATGTTCCGTTTCTCGCCGCCTCTATCATTCCCGCATCCTCCGAAACGGGAATAAATGCACCCGAAAGTCCGCCAACCGAGGAAGAAGCCATAACTCCGCCCTTTTTAACGGCATCATTAAGCATTGCAAGTGCGGCTGTTGTGCCGTGAATTCCGCACTGTTCAAGTCCCATTTCCTCAAGAATTCTCGCAACCGAATCCCCCACAGCAGGAGTAGGAGCAAGGGACAAATCCACTATTCCGAAAGGAACACCAAGTCTGCTTGATGCCACACTTCCCACAAGTTGTCCCATACGGGTTATCTTAAATGCAGTACGCTTTATTACCTCGGCAAGTTGACCGAAATCCGCATCGGGATGTTTCTTTATTGCCGATTGTACAACTCCCGGACCGGAAACTCCCACATGGATTACACAGTCAGGCTCACCTACACCGTGAAAAGCACCTGCCATAAAAGGGTTATCCTCGGGAGCATTACAAAGCACCACCAATTTTGCAGGACCTATACAGTTATTGCCCTTTGTAAGCTCAGCCGATTCTTTAACAACCTCACCCATCAGCTTCACTGCATCCATATTAATTCCCGATTTAGTAGAACCGATATTAACCGATGCACAAATATTAGAGGTTTCCGCCAAAGCCCTCGGAATTGCCTTTATTAGTTCTCTGTCTCCTGCCGAAAATCCCTTATGCACAAGAGCCGAAAATCCGCCGATAAAGTTTACTCCCGTCTTATCCGCCGCCTTTTGCAAGGTTTTGGCATATAAAACCGGGTCTCCTCCGGAAGCGGCAACAAGCATTGAAATGGGTGTAACCGAAATTCTTTTATTAATAATGGGAATACCGTATTCACATTCTATCTCGTTTACGGTTTTAACCAAATTTCCTGCTTTTTTCAAAATCTTGTCATATACCTTTTGACAGGATTTTTCTATATCGGAATCGGCACAGTCAAGCAAAGAAATTCCCATTGTAACGGTTCTTACATCAAGATTTTCCTGCTCAAACATACTGACGGTTTCAATAATTTCATTAATATTAAGCATTATTGTCCACCTTAAATTCTATGCATAGAGTTAAAAACATCTTCGTGAATAACACGAACATCAAGGCCCTTTTGTGTTCCTATTTGCTTTAACTCCTCTTTAAAATCGGAAAAAGAACAATTAATATCTGAAATGTCGGTAAGCATTACCATTACGAAAATCTCCTGCATTACCGATTGAGTTATATCTATTATATTTGCATTCTTGTCAGAACAAATTTCACTAACCTTTGCAATAATTCCAACGGCATCCTTACCGATTACTGTTACCACTGTACGCATAAATATCAACCTTCCTTTTTTGAAACATAATTTGCAAGAGCATCATATACCGCCTTTATCACCACTCCGCAAAAAAGCGCCGAGCCGCTTGAAATAAAAAACGGCATATAAAAATGTCCTGCCGCCAACATTATTCCACCGGCAATAATGCAACAATAACAAAGTGCTTTTAGATTTTTCATATTTTCCCTTGTGGCTATACTGTCATTAATAATATTCTTAACAAATCTCTTTAAGGATATAAGTGCAATAGCGGCTAAAGGAACACAAGGATAACAAGTTAGCATTACCACCCTTGCCAGGTCTTCAGGTCTGCCCATAGTATCCACATACCAAGTAGTACCATAAGGCAAAACCACAGCAAATACCACCAACAAAAACATAAGCAAATATGTAATGTAAAGGGTTATTTTAGCACTTTTCTTATAATCTTTCATTTACTTATTTACCCTCGCTTTCCTTTCTAAAAACAAAAAATTTGGCAAATACATAATTTAATACTATCACAACTATCTGAACTAATATTTTTGCAATTTTGTCGTTCATATTTCCAACCGAAACGATTAAAAACATAAGCAACATATCAATTAACAGGGTTCCCACCCTTGAGGATACGAAAGAAAAGGTTTCCTTAAGAAAATTCTTTTCCTTACTTTTGAAAACGAACTTTCTGTTTGTAATATAGGCAAATGCAACGGCAAAAACCCATGAAATTACATTTGCAACCTGCAATTCAAAAGGATTTTTAGGGTTTAAAAAGGTAAATACACATAAATAATATGTAGCCATACTTACAACTGTGGTAAGTCCCCCTACTATTAAATAACTTATTATTTCACGGTATTTATTAAGCAAAGTTTTAATAATTTCCAACAGTCTATCCATCAATATCCCTTCTTTCCTACATACATAAAAAATTATACTATATTTCCCTTTGTTTTTCAAGAAAAATTACTCACAATATTTCGTTTTTATGTCGGTGAATGTCGCAAATTAATAGAGTAATATACCATCGGCGGGAAAAAACGCCGAAATCTTACGGAAAGGACATCTAAACTATGAAAGACTCTTCGGAAGAGCTTAAACAAGCTTTGTCTTACCTGCTTGAGGAAAGGCTACCGATTTGCGAAGTGAGTTCGCTTAAAGAACAGGGCTTTAAGATTAAAAAGCCCACAAGAATGACGGCAGTTTTGATAGCCTTGTACAAAAAGGCAGTTTCAGGTGATCTTTCCGCCATAAAGGAGCTTCGCAGCATTTTGTCGGGTACGGGCTCGGATTTTAAGGAAGGGGCGGTTACCATTGTCGACGACATCCCTTCTTAAAATTTCCGAAATTGTAGGCGGCGGATACGAAAAATTTTGGAACTGTAAAAAAAGGTACAGGGTGTTAAAGGGCGGAAAAGCCTCAAAGAAAAGCACCACCACGGCGCTTAACTTTATTTTTCGCCTAATGAAATACAAAGAAAGTAATCTTCTTGTTGTGCGCCAAGTTATGAACACCCACAGAGACAGCACCTTTGCCCAGCTTAAATGGGCTCAGGAAAAATTAAATGTATCCCACCTTTGGTACAATACGGTTTCTCCTATGGAAATGACCTATTTACCCACAGGACAAAAAATTCTTTTTCGTGGCTTTGACGATGTTTTAAAACTCGCCTCCACCACCGTTCCAAAAGGTTATCTTAATTTCGTTTGGATAGAAGAGGCCTTTGAACTTGCAAGTAAAGAGGACTTTATCAAACTCGACCTATCAGTACCCAGAGGACAAATCCCACAAAATCTTTTCAAACAAACCACCATAACATTCAACCCCTGGAGTGAAACACACTGGCTTAAGAAAAGATTTTTTGAGGGGGAAAAAGCAAACTGTGATACCTTTTCAACCAACTACCTTTGCAACGAATTCTTAGACCAAACCGATATAGAAGTCTTTGAAAATATGAAAAATGAAAACCCGAGAAAATATCAGGTTGCAGGTCTTGGAAATTGGGGCATATCCGAAGGTCTTGTCTATGAAAACTTCCAAACCGGAATTGTGGAAATCACCCCCGACACAAGCCATCTTTGGAAAAACTTTTACGGACTTGACTACGGATACTCAAACGACCCTACCGCATTTATTGCCTTTAAGGTAAACCCCATCACCAAACAGATTTATGTTTTTGATGAATTTTACAAAAAGAAAATGCTTAATTGCGATATTGCAAATGAAATCATCAAAAGAGGGTACGCAAAGGAAAAAATCCGTGCCGACTGCGCCGAGCCCAAGTCCAACGATGACCTGAGGCGACTGGGAATTTCCCGAATCACTCCTTCGGTCAAAGGTCGGGACAGCATACTAAACGGAATAGCCAAAATTTCCGAATATAAGATTATCGTCAATCCTTCCTGCATTAACACCGTTAGGGAACTATCAACCTATATTTACGATGAAAAGAGGTCCGAAAACGGTCTTAGAATGCCGAAGGACTGCGACAATCACCTTTGCGATGCCCTTAGATATGCCTTTGAGGATGTCAGGTTCTTCCGACCTGACGCCCATAAGGAAACAAAGCCAAAAAACAACAATTATTTAGGAGGTTGGAGTTTATGACAGTAGCGCTTTGTATTATTATATTTTTTCTTTCTCTGATAACCGGTTTTTTATCGGGTTTAATATTTCCCAGGGTTAAAAGAGGTTTGTTTCCCGCAATTTACGGAAAACACTGTACACAAAAGGAAAAAAGCCTTAACGAACTAAACAAAGAATATCTGGATTTTTTAAACTATAACGGTAGCGATATTTAAGGAGAAATTATGGAAAAAAATATTAAAAAAACCGAAGTCCCTGAGGATAATGACCTTTTAAGACTAAAAGCCTTAGCCGAAAAGTCGGGTAAAACCGTGGAAGAATTACTTACGGGACTTGAAGAAGACCGACTGGCTTTAGAAGAAAATCTCGCCAAGGCAAATCAAAGCACCGGTTCCCAAAACAGTACCGAAGCCTCGGGTTTCGACCCTTTAGGCTCGGAGTTTTTAAAGGGAATATGGGGCAAATAATATTTAAGGAGAAAAATTTATGCCAATTAATTCTATTGAAAATGCGTCAAGATACTCTGATGAACTTGACAAAGTATTTGAACAAAAAAGTGCCACCGGCTTTTTTGCCGACAACACTTTAAAAACTAAATTTGTAGGTGCAAAAACCGTTATTATTCCCGATGTGGATTTCCAAGGTCTTGCAGACTACAACCGTGATACGGGCTTTACAAGAGGTGCTATCACCGTCAGCAACAGTTCATACACTATGTCTATGGACCGTGCCCGTTCTTTACAAATCGACCGTGAAGATATGGACGAATCCGGCATTGCCAATCTTGCCGGTAAAATCTTAGGTGAATATGTCAGAACAAAGGTTGTTCCGGAATGTGATGCCTATGTACTCTCAAAGCTTTCAGGCCTTGCCGCTACCCGTTCTAATCTTATTAACGGTGATATTACAAAACCTTATGAAGCTCTTTGCAAACTTATTAATGAGGTTCAAAGCAAGGTGGGATATGACGAAGAGTTGGTTGCTTTTGTTGACAGCGCAATGTACGCAAAGCTACAAAACAGCACCGAAATTTCAAGACTTATAACAATTTCCGACTTTAAGCAGGGCGAAGTTAATCTTAAGGTTAAGTCAATTAACGGAGTAGCCCTCATTCCGGTTGTTTCCGAAAGAATGAAAACCGCTTATTCCTTTGTCAACACCACAGCAGGTGGTTTTGTTCCTCTTAACACCGCAAGAGAGGTTTATATGCTTGTATGTCCTAAGTCGGGAGCTCACCTTGTTAAGAAGACCGAGCAAATGAGAATATTTACTCCCGAGCAGAACATTGATGCCGACGCTTACAAGTTTGACTATCGTATTTACTACGATGTGTTTGTTAAGAAAAGCGGTCTTGATGCTATTTGGGCTTGGTTATCCCCTGAAATCACCATTTCCGCACAGCCTCAAGACAAATCGGTAACCGAAGGCGCTATTTCAGGTTCTATCTCGGTTACAGCCACAAGCACAGGAACTCTTACTTACCAGTGGTATGCATGTACCGATGCTAACGGCGCTAATGCCGTTAAGGTTGCTTCGGCAACTTCCTCAAGCTTCACCATTCCGACAACACTTGAAGAAGGAATCTATTACTACTTTGCTAAAATTACCGTTGACGGTTTAGCATCTACTAATTCTTCCATTGCCAAGGTAACTGTTGCAGGAGCCTGATAATAATTAAAAATTCCAAGCTACCCCGGGGATTTCCTCGGGGCAGTTTCAAAAGGAGGAAAAAATTTTGATAAATTTACAACCATCGGCTATTTATTCCGAATACACAAAGGGAATAAATTTCAAATCCTCTTTAGGCACAAAGGGACTATATGAACAAGGCAAAATTAACGAGAGATTTTATATAGGCGACCAATGGCACAATGCTGATTTCGGCAACTCAAGGCCACTTATTCGCCACAATGTTATTAAGCGAATTGCCGATTACAAGCTTTCTCAAATTTTAAGTTCTAATACAAGTATTGAATACGGTGTAGACGGTATTGCCAACCCGAAAACCGATTTTAAAAAAGGTCTTAAAAGGCGAATTTCGGGTTTTAAATTTTCAGGCAACCCCGGAAATGATGAAATAAATACCATAAGCGAGGCACTTAATAATTTTTTTGAAGTTACGGCAAAAAGAATAGGCTTGCAATCAATTTGTGCAAAGGCTTTAAAAAATGCCTATATTTCCGGAACGGGAATCATATATACATATTGGGACGAAAATATAAATACAGGCATTCTTAAAAATTCCACTCCCGTCAAGGGTGATATTAAGTGCGAAGTGCTTAATGTAAACAACATATACTTTGCCAACCCCTTTAATCAGTCCGTAGAGGAACAGCCCTATATTATTATTTCTACAACAAGAGAAACCGAAGATGTTATAAACGAAGCCGCTAAATTCGGCGCCGACGAATACACACTTAATAATATCAAGGGCGACAGAAACGGCAAAATAAAGGTTTTAACAAAGCTATATAAAATATAATCACCCTATCCGTGATTTATATTTTAAGGAAAGATACGGTGATTATATTGAAAAAGCTTATTTCGGTTTTTATTATTTTAATTATTCTTTGCGGTTGTTCAAAAAGTACCGTAGTTACTTCATCTGACCTTTCAAAAAACAATGCCGAAAATACCGAAAATCAAGTTAAGGGTGTTTGGATTACATATAATGAGCTTAACGGTATTCTTGAGTCGGATAATTTTAAAAGCGAGTTTGAAAATATTGCAAACAACTGCGAAAGCTTCGGCATTACCGATATGTTTATACATACCGTCCCCTATCACAATTCATATTATAAATCGGATTACCTACCGCTATGCGAAAATGCCCGAAGATATGATTTCGATATTTTACAAGCAATGATTGATATTTGCCACAGCAAAAACATTAAAGTTCACGCTTGGCTTAATCCTTACCGTGTTCGCACCGCCGACAGTGATACCGAAAAGCTTAACAAGCAAAGCCCGGCTTACAGTTGGCTTACAGAGAAAAATTATAAAAACCAAAACAATGTTTGTGTATATGAGGGTATATATCTAAATCCTGCCTCCTCGGTTGTTAAAAAGTTAATTCTTGATGTTACAAGGGAAATAATAAATAATTACGATGTAGACGGAATTCATATTGACGATTATTTTTATCCTACAACCTCGGCGGATTTTGACAAACAATCCTACGAAAGCTACAAAGAAAAAACAAAAAATCCCCTTTCTTTAGAGGATTTTCGTACCTTTAATGTTACCGACCTTGTAAGCCAAATGTATTCGGTGATAAAAAGCAGTGATAAAAATGTTGTTTTCAGCATAAGTCCCACCGCCTCCCTCCGAAAAAACACCGAAGAATTATATGCAGATGTGATTTCTTGGTGCCAAACACCCTTGGCGGATATGATTATTCCCCAGCTTTATTTCGGTTTTGACTATCCTGACAAAGACTATCGGTTCGACAATTTGCTTAAGGTTTGGAAAAATTTAACCCAAACCGGCAAGACAAAGCTTTTAATAGGCCTCGGAGTTTACAAGCTCGGCACAACCGAAGGACCAGATGCAAAAGAATGGAAAAACGGCACCTTCATTATTGCAAAACAGGTGGATATCTTAAAGAAAGACAGCGCCGTTTCGGGGTTCGTATATTTTTCTTATTCTTCCCTTTTTTCGCAGGACAGTCTAAATACCGCTGCACGTAATTTAATAGAAAACAAGTAACAAAAAGAGACTGTAAAAAACCGCTTACAGTCTCTTTATTATGTTTACTATCAGCCCTCTGAGATTAATAAGTGAATCCCCGTCCGATAACCTCTTTTACATCGGAAACAACAACAAATGCCGTGCTGTCAACCGACTTAATATCCCTTATTATTTTTGATACTTCTTTAGGGGTTGCAACGCAAATAAGAGAAGTTTTATCTCTATCACCTAATAATGATTTTGATTCAAACTGTGTAACTCCTCTGTCATACTTAGAATATATTAAGTTCTTTATTTCTTGGTATTCATCGGAAATAATTAATACGGATTTTGCGGAAACTCCGACATTCAAAATCATTTCAAGGATTTTTTCCGAAACAAACATTGCAGTTATAGAGTAAAATGCAACCGAAAAGCTTTTAAAGGCAATTCCCGAAATCCCCAGCAACATTCCGTTAATCACAAAAATTACCGTTGCAACCGACAAATGGGGAAAGAAATGCTTAATTATCAGTGCCGCTAAATCTACGCCGCCTGTTGATGCTTCGGCACGAATAACCAAGCCGGTGCCTAAACCGTCAAGTATTCCGCCCATTACAAAAGATATAAACTTGTCATTAATATCAATGGGTATGTAGGTACATAATTGTAAAAAGAGGGATAGCAAAAGAGAACCCGCCAGAGATTTAATTACCGCATTTTTACCCAGATATCTCCAACCGAAAATAAAAAGAAAGGCATTGAGTACCAAATAAGACAACGAAATGGGTATCTTTGAAAAATAAAACAGAATTGTAGAAAGCGTTCCTATTCCTCCGGATGAATATTTAAACGGAACTAAAAAAAGTTGTAGTCCGGCAGCAACTAAAAAAGCTCCCACCGTAATAAGTGAATAATCCGCAAAAAACTTTTTACCTTTTCCCATACTATTAATCATCCTTCACATAATAATACCATACAATTATAGATAAAAACCACAAAATTGTCAAACACTATATCAAATTTGATTTGACTAATTAAGTATATTTTGTTATTATGTTTTTTAAGATAGCCTATTGTTTTCAATAAAAGGGTGAGAGTATGTTTGAAAAAATAACGCCGGAGTTTGCCGGAATTTCATCTCAAAATATTACAAATTATATTAAAAGCATTGAACGAGCAGGGGTTGTAAGCCACAGTGTACTGATGATGAAAGGCAATGACATTTTTGCCGAATACTATTGGAAGCCTTTTTCAAAGGATAAAGTACACAGAATGTATTCCCAAACCAAGAGTTTTGTTGCTATTGCATTGGGGTTGCTTTATGATGACGGAAAAATCAAGCTCAACGACAAAATTTGTAATTTTTTCCCCGACAAAATTGACGGTGAATTACCGGAATATATGAAACAAATGACCGTTAAAGATATGCTCACAATGGAAACCTGTGGCGAAACACCGAATTGGTTTTGCAGTGATGACTTTGACAGAACACATTTGTACTTAAACAAAAATAATGCCCGAATACCGTCGGGTATGCGCTGGAATTATGACAGCCCGGCTTCTCAGGTACTTTGTTCCTTAGTTGAGAGAGTTTCGGGGAAATCGCTTTTTGATTTGTTAAACGAAAGAATATTCAGGTATTTAAACACCTTTAAAGACGCACAAATACTTAAAACAAAAAATGACGATTCCTTCGGTGATTCGGCTTTGCTTTGCACCACAAGAGATATTGCATCTTTTGCCAGACTGCTGATGAACAACGGCGAATGGAACGGCAAACAGCTTATAAGCAAAGAATATGTGAGTCTTGCTACTTCAAAACAGGTTTGTAATATTGAAACGGGGTTCACCGATATTTTTGCAAAGGGATACGGTTTTCAGATTTGGTGTCTTGAGGATAACGGATTTGGTTTTAACGGTATGGGTTGTCAGTTTACCCTTTGCTATCCCCAAAAAGATTTAATTTTTGTTTGCACCGGCGACAACCAAGGATTTACGGATGCAAAAGCAGTGATTGTCAATAATTTTTACAATTACATATACGATAATATTAAAGAAAATCCTATTCCCGAGAATAAATCGGCATACAACCATTCTATTAAGCTTTCCGAAAATTTAGAGTTGTTTTCATTAAAAGGAAATTCCCGTTCCGAATATCAAAACAATATTTCGGGCAAGAAATTCATCTGTCATAAAAACCCAACCGGCATAACGGAATTTTATTTTGAATTTTTCGGAGATGAAGGAAAATTTGTTTATAAGAATGAACAGGGTGAAAAGGTATTACCCTTTGGATTTTCTAAAAATGTTTTCTCGAAATTCCCCCAACTCGGATATTCCGATTACCACGCCGGACTTCCTTCCGAAAATCCCGATTTTTTATACGACTGTGCCGTATCGGGGTGTTGGGCTGAAAGTGAAAAATTGATTTTAAAACTTCAAATTATTGATATTTATCTCGGAAACGCATATTTCACATTTTCCTTTAAAGATAATATTGCAACTGTTTCAATGATAAAAAATGCCGAAGCATTCCTTAATGAATACTCCGGAGAATTTATTGCCGAAATGAATTTATAACACAATAAAAAAACGGCTGTAAAAACTTACTTCTTACAGCCGAAAATATTTAATTATTCACTAAAGAAGTCTTTTGCTTTTTCAAGGAAGGACTTCTTCTTTTTATAGTTCTTTTCACCGCAAGCCGACTCAAAATCCTTAAGCTTTTGCTTTTGTTCCTTGCTTAAATCCTTTGGAACTTCAACGGTTATCTTAACATATTGGTCGCCTTTTCCGGCATAATTGAGTCGCTGAATACCCTTGCCTCTCAGCTTAAACTCATCTCCGGGTTGGGTACCCTCGTGAATGGGGAATTTCACCTTTCCTTCTAATGTGGGCACGGTAATTTCGGCACCTAAAGCAGCCTCGGTAAAGGTAATGGGAATTTCACAGTAAACATCAAAACCGTCCCTCTCAAAAATCGGGTGAGGTCTGACATTAACACTGACTCTTAAATCACCTGAAGGTCCGCCGTTTACTCCGGCATCTCCTCCGCCTCTTACCGATAATACCTGTCCGTCATCAATACCGGCGGGTACATCAATGGTCTTTTCAACGGTATGCCTTATTCTGCCCTTACCGGCACAGGTGTGGCAAGGATTATCAATGATTTTACCGCTACCGTGGCAGTTATTACAAACGGTTTGGGTTTGCATTTGACCGAAGGGTGTACGCTGAACAGTGTTAACTCTACCTGAACCATGGCAAACAGGACAAGTCTTAGAGCTGCTGCCCTTTTCACAACCCGAACCGCCACAATCGGTACAGTTATCAATTTTTGTTACCTTTACGGTCTTTTTACAGCCCTTTGCCGCCTCTTCAAAAGAAAGGTTAACAGCAGCCGAGGTATCTCCGCCTCTTCTCGGTGCATTCGGGTCCCGTTGACGGACACCGCCACCGAATCCGCCGCCGAAAAACGAACCGAAAATATCTCCAAGGTCTCCGAAGTCGCCGAATCCACCGAATCCGCCACCGCCGAATCCGCCGCCACCGGCACCGAAATTCGGGTCTACTCCGGCATGACCGAACTGGTCGTAACGGGCTCTTTTTTCCTTATCCGACAAGATTTCATAAGCCTCGTTTACCTCTTTGAAGTTCTTTTCCGCCTCTTTATCACCGGGATGTAGGTCGGGATGATATTTCTTTGCGGCTTTTCTATATGCTTTTTTAAGGTCATCATCACCAACGGATTTATCTACACCCAAGACCTCGTAATAATCTCTTTTATCTTCAGCCAAAATAATTTTCTCCTACCAACAAGTTATGTAAAAGGGCATTAGAGTGGCAAAACACCACTCTAATCCAACACCTTTAAAAATTACTGCTTATTATCGTCAACATCGGTAAAGTCGGCTTCGTAAACATTGTCCTGACCGGCTGCGGCATTAGGGTCGGCACCCGGGTTTGCACCTGCAGCACCCTGCGCTTCCTGAGCTGCCTTATATACCTTTTCGCTTACGGCATAAAGTTCCTTTTGAAGTTCTTCCTGCTTTGCCTTAATTGCATCAATATCTTCACCCTTAAGTGCTTCCTTTAATGCATCCTTAGCGGTTTCAATTTTTGACTTTTCATCGGCGGAAAGCTTATCGCCAAGGTCGGTAATAGTCTTTTCGGTTTGATAAATCATTTGGTCGGCATTGTTTCTTACATCCACTGCTTCTCTGCGCTTTTTATCTTCAGCGGCATAGCTTTCAGCCTCTTTAACAGCCTTATCAATGTCTTCTTTTGACATATTGGTATTTGAAGTAATGGTAATATTGTTTTCTTTACCTGTTCCTAAATCCTTTGCCGATACATGAACGATACCATTGGCATCAATATCAAAGGTAACTTCGATTTGAGGAATTCCACGGGGAGCCGGAGCAATACCGTCAAGGTGGAATACACCCAAGGTTTTATTGTCCTTTGCAAATTCGCGTTCGCCCTGAAGTACATGAACCTCAACCGAGGTCTGACCGTCAGCAGCGGTAGAGAAGATTTGGCTCTTCTTTGTAGGAATTGTGGTGTTTCTTTCAATAACCTTTGTGGAAACGCCACCCATAGTTTCAATACCGAGTGAAAGCGGTGTAACATCAAGAAGCAACAAGCCCTTTACATCTCCGCCTAAAACACCGGCTTGAAGCGATGCACCGATGGCAACACATTCATCGGGGTTGATACCCTTAAACGGCTCACTGCCCATAAAGTTCTTAACAGCCTCTTGAACGGCAGGAATACGGGAAGAACCGCCAACCATAAGAACCTTATTGATTTCGTTCTTGTTAAGTCCCGAATCGGAAAGTGCCTGACGAACAGGTCCCATTGTTGCCTCAACCAAATCAGCGGTAAGTTCGTTGAACTTTGCTCTTGTAAGGGTTGTTTCAAAATGCTTAGGACCGGTTGAATCGGCAGTAATGAAAGGAAGATTAATGTCGGCAGTTGTCATACCGGAAAGGTCAATTTTTGCCTTTTCAGCGGCTTCCTTAACACGCTGCATAGCCATTTTATCGCCTGAAAGGTCAATACCCTGTTCAGCCTTAAAGGTTGAAACGATAAAGTCCATAATTCTCTTATCGAAGTCGTCTCCGCCTAAACGGTTGTTACCGGCAGTTGCAAGAACCTCTTGAACTCCGTCTCCCATTTCGATAACAGATACATCAAAGGTACCACCGCCAAGGTCATATACCATAACCTTCTGGTCGTCTTCCTTATCAATACTGTATGCCAAAGCAGCGGCGGTTGGCTCGTTAATAATTCTCTTAACCTCAAGACCGGCAATTTTACCTGCATCCTTTGTTGCCTGACGCTGTGCATCGGTGAAGTAAGCAGGAACGGTAATAACAGCCTCTGTAACCGTTGTGCCCAAATAGCTCTCGGCATCAGCCTTTAATTTCTGCAAAATAATGGCCGAAATTTCCTGCGGAGTATATTTCTTATCATCAATGGCAACAGTGTAATCAGTTCCCATTTCTCTCTTGATTGAGCTAATGGTTCTATCAGGATTTGTAATAGCCTGACGCTTTGCAACCTGACCTACCATTCTCTCTCCTGTTTTTGAAAATGCAACTACTGACGGAGTTGTTCTTGAACCCTCGGCGTTGGCAATTACAACCGGCTCTCCGCCTTCCATAACTGCTACACAAGAGTTTGTTGTACCAAGGTCAATACCTATAATCTTTCCCATAATATTTTTCTCCTTTAAAGTTAATATTTTAATTAATTAGCAACCTGTACCATGGCAGGTCTTATTACTGTGTCTCCTAATTTATAACCCTTTTGCAAAACTTGGGCAATCTCGTTTTCACCTAAATTTTCATCCTCAATGTGCATTACCGCATCATGGAAATTAGGGTCAAACTTTTCTCCGACCTCCCCGATTTCTACAATCTCAAGAGTTTCGGCAAGGGAAACGAACTGCTTTATTATCATTTCTATTCCCTTAATGTAATCCGGGTTATCCTTGTCTACCGCACCGGCTCTTTCAATATTATCAATAACCGGCAAAAGTTTTTTAATAACCGAAGCCTTAGCATATTCGGCAATTCCGCTTTTTTCCCTTTCGGTACGCTTTTTAAAATTATCAAACTCGGCGGCGGTTCTTGCCAACAAATCGGATTTTTGTTCAAGCTCTTTTTTAAGGTTTTCTATTTCGCTTGTGGTTTTGCTTTGCTTTTTCCTATCTTTCTTTCCTGTGGTTTCCTTTTTTTCCTCTACCGTTTCTTCGGCAGTGGTTTTTTCCTTATTTTCCTCAGCCACTTCACTACCTCCTAACCTTTGACTTACCGTCAAAAAATCTTTGGAACGATTATTATTATATGCACTATTTTCCAAAAGTCAATAGTTTTTTGAAAAAATTTTTTGACTTTTCCTGACCTTTTACAATTTATTCACATTCGGGCATTAAAAAAGGACGGCTTAAAACCGTCCGTAAAATATGCTTTTATAGCTTAATAAGTGCCTGTAAAATCCCTATCCACCGTAATAACACAACAATATGTATCATTTACCTGTTTTGCCTTACTGCAAATAAGGTCAATAATTTCCTCATTTGAAATCTTTAGTCCTGCAGGTAGAACTACATCAAAAATCAGATTTGTTCTCTTTTGTGCCGTGGGAGTCATACGAAAATCGTGCAAAGTAAGTCTTTCATCAATGGACTTGATAACCGAAATCATTTCTTCCTTTGTCTTTGCTACTTCTTGGTTATCGGTATCAATAGGGTCCATATGAATAACAAGCTCAACCCCTGTTTTTTCCTGAACAACCTTTTCGCAAAGGTCAACCCTTTCATGACATTCCACGATATTAATATCCTGAGGCACTTCAATATGCACCGAGGCAAACTGTCTGCCGGGACCGTAATCGTGAACAATAAGGTCATGAATACCCATAAATCCTTCAAAGGACAAAACCGTATTTTCAATCTCATCAATAAGACCTTTATCGGGGGCCTTGCCCAAAATACTTGCCAGAGTATCTTTTGCCGAAGAAATACCCGACCAAAGAATAAATCCTGCCACAAACAAGGCCAATATGGCATCAAGATTAAAGGAAACCGTAAAAATTCTTGAAATTATTACCGCTGCCAAAATGGCTGTTGTGGTAATGCAATCGTTGATACTGTCCTGAGCCGTAGCCATTAAGGCATCCGAATCAATAATTTTACCCAACTTTTTATTGAATAAATACATCCAAAGCTTTACCGCAACCGAGCCAATAAGAACGATTATGGAAAAGGTGGAATAAACAGGAGATGCCTCTCGGTTTATTAAGGATTTAACCGAGCTTGAGCCAAGCTCAAAACCGACAATAAGAATAAGCACCGAAACGATAAATGCCGACATATACTCCATTCTTCCGTGGCCGAAGGGGTGGTCCTTATCTGCCGGTTTGTTTGAAAGCTTAAAGCCAATCATGGTTATTACAGACGAACCCATATCCGAAAGGTTATTAAGTCCATCGGCAATAATGGAAATACTTTTTGCCGCCAATCCGAAAATTATTTTTGATGAGCAAAGGAGAATATTGCAAATAATTCCCACTATTCCCCCTAAAACTCCGTATTTTTCACGAACATCCTTATCGCCGATATTTTCATAGTCTTTTATGAATAATTTTAACAATAACGAGGTCAAAAAACTTCACCTGATTTTTTTAAAATTTTGAGCCCTTACTTCCCTTTGAACCGAAAGATACCCCCGAAAGAATATTGGTGTCAATAGTAAAGGTCAGATTATCCCTGTTTCTTTGTCTTTTAAAGGCAATATCCGCCAATTTATCAATCATATCGGTATATTTAAGCCCTGTTGCTTCCCATAGATAAAAAGCGAGTGAGCCGGGAATGGTATTAATCTCATTAGCATAAATTTTATCATTATCCGATGTATCCATAAGATAGTCTATTCTTACTACGCCCGAAGCCCCGATAGCCTTAAATATCTTGCAGGAAATCTCTCTTATTTCCTCCGATTTTTCCGCCGAAATATCCGCAGGAATTTTTCTGCCTAAAGATGCCATTCCCTTACTGGATCCCTGTTGCTTTGAACCTTTAGAACCACCTAAATATTTATCTTTATACGAAAGAATTTCATCCTGCATAAAGGGTTCTTCACAAACCGATGCCATACAATCATCTGCATCGCCGAGCACAGAGCAGTTAATTTCTCTAAGAGAGGAAATCGCCTTCTCAGCCAAAATCTTATCACCGAAAGAAACCGCAAGGTCAATGGCGTTTACAAGCTCTTCCTTTGATTTAACCTTGGAAATTCCCACACTTGAACCTAAATTTACCGGCTTAATAATAAGAGGAAATCCGATTTTTTCTTCTATTTCATTTGCGGTTTTTTCCTTATTTATAAGGTATTGTCTTGCCCTGAATGTATAGCAGGGTAAAGTGGGAAGTCCGGCACCCATAAGCACATCCTTAAATACCGACTTATCCATACCCACTGCTGCCGAAATAATATCGCAACTGATATAGGGTAAACCCAAAAATTCAAAATATCCTGCCATGGTACCGTCCTCGCAGTTAGTACCGTGAACAATGGGAAATGCCAAGTCAATTTTCACATCTTTTTTCTTGCTGAAAACTCCGTTTTTAAGATAATGAAGGCTTACTCCTTCACCTGTTTTTATAAATGTTACCTGATGGCAGTTTTTTAGAAGCTTCGGCAAATCACGGTAGTTTTCAATGGTGAAAAGGTCGGCACCGGTGTACATTATCCCGTCTTTTGCAACATAAACGGGAACAACATCGTACTTTTCCTTTTTTATACTGTTCATTGCCTGAACAGCCGAAATAATTGAAACCTCGTGTTCAACCGAACGGCATCCGTAAAATACTCCAATAGTAGTTTTCATAATATCAACATATCCTTTAATAAAATGTAGGTTAATTTAAGTAGTTGTCGGGTAGGTCGTTTTCAAGCAAAACAACACTGTTTTTATCCGCTATGGGAATATAAAAATCCATAGCCTCTTTAAAACTTGAAACAACCTTTACATTATTAATATCAAAATCCGTGGTAGAAATCGCATCAATCATAGGCTTTGACCTGTTTTTCCCCACAAGAACTATTATATCACAGTATTTTGCAGCTTCAAGTCCCAAAGCATAATTTGATTCATATTCCTTATCACCCAGCTCGATAAGTCCGGGTGTTACTATAACCTTTTTCATACCCTCAAAACTACCGAGAGTCCTAACCGCCTCAAGGCATCCTACGGGATTAGAGTTGTACGCATCGTCAATCAAAAGCGAACCGTTATGAAAATTCTTCAGTTCTAATCTATGCTCTGTGGGTTTAAGGGAAGAAACGGCTACTAATATGTCGGTATCGCCTACACCTAAATCGTGAGCTACCGCAGCAGCCGCCAAAATATCGTATATACTGTGGAGTCCCAAAAGCTTTGTAGTTACGGTAATTTTGCTTTCCTTTAGCACCAAATCAAATGTTGAGCCAAAGGAACCTCGGGTAATATTTTCTACCCTATAATCACCGTTACCGCCAAACAATACCAAGGTTTTATCATTTTTATCGTATCGGCTTAAAATTTCATCACAGTCGCCGGAAATATAAGTAAGTCCGCCATTTTTTCCAACCTCATTGGCTAATTCAAACTTTGTTTTGAATACATTATCAATGCTGCCGAATGTATCAAGATGTTGAGCACCTACCGAGGTGATTATTCCGTATTTCGGGTGAGCAATATCACATATTTCCTTTATATCGCCCTTATTTTTTGCTCCCATTTCGCAAATGAAAACTTGGGTGCTGGGCTTTATATCTCCCCTTACGGTTCTTACCACTCCCATGGGAGTATTAAAGCTTTGAGGAGTGCAAACAGTATTAAATTTCTCGCTTAAAATTCTGTTTAAAATAAACTTTGTTGTGGTTTTTCCGAAACTTCCCGTAATACCTATTACGGTTAGATTACCGTTTTGCTTTAAAATCTTTTTGGCATCACAGATATACCAATTGGAAATTGTCGTTTCTACAGGCTTTGTAATAGCCCAAACAACAAGCACAAACAAAGGGGATATATAACAAAGCATATTGATAACAATCGAAGCAATTTGAGAGACTAAAGTATTTCTTAATATTTCTTCTGCCGAAATCAGTCCGCACATTACTATAATAGCGGTGGCAAAAAGACGCTTTATTCTACCTGTGTAGACAAGTTTCTTAATAGATTTTTTTCTCACCTTTGTTGCCGAAATAAACCTTATCGCCGCCATAACCGCCGATAAAATCAAACAAGCAAGATACTTTTTGCCGAGATAAAAAACCGAGGAAAGACAAAATCCAAAGCATAAAAATGTCAGCTCGGTCATAAATGAGGGGTTTACCCATTTTAAGTATCTTGAGGGAAAATATGAATTTTGCTGTAACATTTGCAGTTGTCTTTCAAAAGAGAACACAAGAGAAATGCATAACAATATGTTTGAAATTAAAAGTAAAGTGTTAATAAGAATCACCCTTATAAACTTATTTTATAAAACTTCTGAGTATGGGATAAACCTCAAAAGGCTTTTCGCAAAAAGAATAATGTCCCGTACCCTTTATTACACAAAGTCCCGCATCGGGAATAAGGCTTTCCATAATTTTGGCATCAGCTAAAGGTGTTGCCGTATCATTATCTCCCCAAATAAGCAAGGTCGGGCAGGAAATATCAGGTAAAATTTCCCTTAAGTCGGTATTTACAAGGGAAACAAGGGTTTGCCTTAATACGGGAGGTGCCGAATTATAGTCGGCCGAGCCGTAATGATTTCTTGCTTTTTCCAAAAGTCCACCTGAAAATTTATTGATAACAGGCATTGACAAAACCTTTTTTACGGTTTTGAAATTCCTGGCTCTTCGTTTTTGAGCCGGAGTTTTAACGGGGATTAGTCCTGCCGAGTCAAACAAAACCATTTTAGGCGGAGTTAAAAGTTTTGTTGCCGAAAGCTTAAGGGCAACCCTACCGCCGTGGGAATGTCCGAAAATAATGGGATTTTTAAGTCCTACCGCCTTAATGAACTTCAAAACAAAATCGCAGTAGTTATCTAAATTCCAAGGTTTTTCCATGGTATCACTGTTTCCGCAACCGGGAAAATTAACCGCAACCGTTTTGCACCTATCGGCAAGGCAATTCATTATTCCCTTATATACATCAAAGGAAGAGCCCCAACCGTGAAGCAATAATACCTCGGTTCCCTCGGGATTTCCCGATTCCGTATATTCGATATTAAGACCGTCAATCAAGATTTCCAATGCCGTACTCAACCTTTCCTTAAAACATATATTATATATTATAGCAAATTACATCCGTAAATAGAAGAGTTTTTTTCATTTTTTTGCAAATTTATGCAAATTTATTCCACTTTAAAAAACTTGCTATTTTTATAAAGAAGTTGTATAATATGTAGGATAGTTTATTTTGGGGAGTGTATCTATTTATCCAAAACTGTCTTTTGCATTTCATATTGCGGAATGAAAGGTACGAAATAAGTTTGAAAGATAAATCTTCCAAACTTAAAATTATAACGCGCCGTTTTTCTCGCCTCTAATGAGGCAACCGAAAAACATGGCATTTTATGACCATTTCCTTCATTGGTCATTTGTGCCTTGTAGCGTAGTATAAAGGGATGGTCATAAAAATGAACAGATTAACAAAAATTTGCGTTTCCACTATTTCTTTTTTGATTGCGACTTTAATTATGATTAACACTATGGGAACCGGCAAGGCTTCCAAATCGCAACAGAAGAAATCGGATGTTTCGGAAAAAACCATAACAACCCTGTCAACGGGCGGTAATTCCGAGAATTTAATTCTTTTGTCCACCACAACAAAAAAATCCACTGCTTCCACAAAAACAACAACCACCAAAAAAACCACAACTACTGCAAAAAAGACTACCACCACTAAGAAAACTACTAAAAAGGTTACCAAAATGACCTTTACTAAAAATGTCTTTTTAGATGCCCTTATTTATACCGGCTACAATTACAAAAAGACAGTAAAAGATAATCCGAATTGGAATTATGTACTATGCGCCCAGAAGAGGGGTAAAGGTTGGCTTTCAAAAATAACCTACGGTGGCGGAAGTACAGGTTATGAAAAGACATCGTCAGGAAAGCCGAATATTAAGAAGTTCCAAAAAGGCGGACTTGTTTGTGCCTCTTATGCCACCTATGTATATTTTAATTATTTACCCAATGTGGCGAAAATCAACACCTCAAAGTTAGCTAAGCCTAAAAGGTCATATTCTGCAAACGATTGGTACATAGCAGGACAGAAATGGGTTAAAGCAGGATACTCTAAATACTTAAGATTTTCGGCAAAATCCAGCGGAACAAGAACAATATTTAAACCCATAGACAAAATTCCCATCGGTTCATTAATGCTCTTTACAGATTTCAAGAAACGAAACAATTACTGTACTCATATTTGTATCTATGCCGGAGAGAAAAACGGCTACCACTGGGTTACTCATGTGGGAAATGCAAACGGTCCGGAGTTTTGTGCTATGGAGAGAATGAGTTGCGGTGCCGACCCACAATGGCCTCTTAAGGTTATATCTTTACCTAATAATTTAGGTTTGCAATAATATCAAGAAAAGAAGAAAATAAGTTTGAAAGATAAATCTTCCGAACTTTAAAAAATTATAACGCGCCGTTTTTCTCGTCTCTTGCGAGGCAACCGAAAAACACGGCATATTATGACCATCACTTTCGTCGGTCGTTTATGCCTTATAGTGCAGCGGAAAGGAATGGTCATAATTATGAATACCGAACTTTTAAAATTATTGGCGAGAAACGCCCGTTACAGCAACCAAGATATTGCCGCAATGCTTGGAATTACAACCGAACAGGTTGAAAAAGAAATTAAGGAATTCGAAAAGAACGGCGTTATTTGCGGATATAAGGCTGTAATCGACTGGGATAAAATTGACGGTGCCTATGTTTCGGCAATTATTGAACTTAATGTTGTACCCAAGGCCGGATTGGGCTTTGAAGAGGTTGCCGAAAAAATAGCTTCCTACCACGAGGTTGAATCGGTTTACCTTATGTCGGGCGTTTATGACCTTAATGTTGTTGTCAAGGGTAAAACCTTACAGGATATTGCCCGATTCGTTGCCCGTGAACTTGCAACCATTGATTCGGTAACTTCCACAACTACACATTTTGTTATGCGCAGATATAAAGAAATGGATGTTAAGCTTTATAACAGCGATACGGACGACAGGGGGCAATATCTTTTATGATAGATTATTCAACCGTTTTAAACGATACGGTTAAAGAAATAAAGCCCTCGGGAATACGAAAATTTTTCGATATTGCCTCTACCATGGATGATGTTATCTCCCTTGGTGTAGGTGAGCCTGACTTTCAAACGCCTTGGCAAATAAGAAAAGCAGGTATTATGTCCCTTGAAAAAGGCAAAACTAAATACACCTCTAATAAGGGCCTTGATAATCTACGATGTGAAATATCAAATTATCTTTCCCGCAAATACAACACAAAATACGACCCTCAATCGGAGATTTTAGTTACCGTCGGCGGCAGTGAAGCTATTGACGCCGTTATTCGTGCCGTAGTTTCACCTGGAGATGAGGTAATTATTCCTCAACCGAGTTATGTTTGTTATGAGCCTATTACATTATTAGCCGGAGGAAAACCGGTTATAATAGAAACGAAGGCTGAAGATGAATTTAAGGTTACAAAAAAGCAGTTGCTGAATTCCATCACCGATAAAACCAAGGTTTTAATTCTCCCCTACCCCTGCAATCCTACCGGCGGTGTTATGGAAAGAAAAGATTTAGAAGATATAGCCGAAATTCTTAAAGATACTAATATTATTGTTTTGTCTGACGAAATTTATTCCGAACTCACCTTTACCCAAGACGGTCATATCTCCCCTGCAAGTATTGAGGAGCTTTATGAAAGAACGGTAACTATAAACGGTTTTTCAAAAGCATTTTCCATGACAGGTTGGCGACTGGGTTTTGCCTGTGGCCCCAAAGAAATTATGAAACAGGTAACAAAAATTCATCAGTTTGCGATTATGTGTGCTCCGACTACTTCACAGTATGCCGCAGTTGAGGCACTTAAAAACTGTGATGAAGCAGTACAAAATATGCACGACGAGTACAATATTCGCCGAAGACTGATAACAAAAGGCTTTAACGATTTAGGTCTTACCTGCCGTGAGCCGAAGGGTGCATTTTATGTTTTCCCGTCAATTAAAAGCACCGGTCTTTCAAGTGATGAATTTTGCGAAAAACTACTAAATGAACAGCATGTTGCAGTTGTTCCGGGTACTGCTTTCGGTTTAGGCGGAGAGGGCTTTATAAGAGCATCTTACTGTTACAGCACCGAACATATTTTAGAGGCGCTGAATAGAATTTCCAAATTCTTAAAAACTTTATAAAAGAGGTAAATATTTATGAAAAAAGGTCTTATTGTTCTTTTGGCGGTTATTGCCGTAGTTGTTATAATTATTATTTCCGCTATCGGCAGTTATAACGGTCTTGTTTCAAAGCAAGAAGAAATCGAAAGCCAAAAATCAACAATTTCAACACAACTTCAAAGAAGAGCCGATTTAATCCCTAACTTTGTTAATTCAATTGAGGGTTATACCGTCTACGAAAGCAAAGCATACACCGATGTTACCGCTGCCCGTTCAGCTGTTTCAGGCGCTGAAACCACCACAGAACAAGCCGCCGCATCAGACGAGCTTAACAAAGCAATATCCGTTTGGGTTAATGCCGTAACCGAGAATTATCCAAACCTTAAGGCAAACACACAATTTGTTGCTTTACAGGATGAATTAGCAGGAACCGAAAACCGAATTGCCACTGCAAGAAAGGATTATAACGAGGCTGTAAAGGTCTATAATTCCGCCATAAGAAAATTTCCAAAAAACATTATTGCAGGTATGTTCGGCTTTGAAAAATATGATTATTTTGAAAACCAAGAGGGTACCGATACTGTTCCCGAAGTTTCCTTTAACTGATTATGAATAAAATAAAAACATTTTTTGCACCTGTTTTGATAGTATGCGTTATTTTACCCATTCTTTGTCTTACAGGTTGCGAAGAGCAAAAGCTTTCCCCCACGGAGAAGTTTTTTGTAAACGATTTTTCCGACAGTATTGACCCTACTGACGAAGACAAAATATACAGCCGTGGTGTCGACCTTCAAAACAAGACAACCGCCCAGGTTGTTGCTGTTACCGTTGACTCAACCGACGGAGAAGAAATATCCGATTATGCCTTAAACTTAGGTAGAGAATGGGGTATTGGCGACAAGGAAAAGAATAACGGCGTACTTATTCTACTTGCCACCCAAGATAGAAACATCTACATTTCGGTTGGATACGGTCTTGAGGGTGCTTTGCCAGACAGTAAAACAGGTCGTATGCTTGACACCTATGCCATACCCTACTTAAAAGAAGATAATTTCTCAACGGGTATGTTAAATATTTATAATGCTGTGGCAAATGAAGTTTGCCTTGAGTACGGTGTCGCAACCGACAAGAATTATGTTCCTGCCGAGGAACTTCCCGAAACATCGTATTCCGAAGATGATGCCGACTTTAAAAAGGTTGCCGTTTCATGGGCTGTACTTTTAGTTTTAGTTGTCCTTTATACACTGATATTCCGTAGAAAAGGCATTATATTTTTACCCTTCGGAGGCGGTAATTACCGTGGCGGACCGGGTGGATTTGGTGGCTTCGGCGGAGGCTCTTCCGGTGGATTTAGCGGCGGAGGAGGAAGCTTCGGCGGTGGCGGTGCCGGACGAGGATTTTAAAATAATATTTAAGGATTTATTATGTCATCCGAGAATTTTAACAAAGAGTACAGCGAGTATCTTGAAAATTTGAGCAATCAGGCTTCCCATAATTATGTCAGAAAAAAGCCTAATGCTCATACAAGAAAGCGAAAAAAACGGATTTTTATTGTAATTCGGGTTTATCTTGCACGAACTATTGCCTTTTTACTTATTTTAGGCATAATTTTAGGAATTATCCTTGCCGTGAAATCCTGCAACAAAAGCAACTCTGTTAAAGATATACCGTCAAAAAATGCTGTTATAGCAAAAGACGACACCCAAGAAACCAAATCCGAAAAGCCTTCATATTTCTGTGAGATTAACGAGAACACCGTTTCTCTCACAGACAATATTTTCGATGATTTTAAAGCTGATGAAAACGGCAATAAATACGGCTCTGCTTTGTCAAGCAAATCGGTTGTTATGATAAACCATGACACAAACCAAATAATTGCCGCAAGAAATTCAAATGTTAAGGCATATCCGGCTTCAACTACTAAGATAATGACTCTTATTGTGGCTGCCGAACATATTACCGATTTTAATGATACATTTACAATGACCTATGAAATAACCGACCCTCTTTATGTTGAAGGCGCCACTGTAGCAGGTTTTTCTGCCGGTGAGGTTATAAATATGTACGATTTGCTTTATGGTACTATTTTGCCCTCCGGAGGAGATGCCGCAATAGGTCTTGCAATCAAAATTGCCGGTAGCGAAGCAAAATTCGCCGAAATGATGAATGAGAAAGCTACCGAAATGGGACTTAAAAGCACTCATTTTGTCAACTGTACCGGTCTTTTTAATGAAAATCATTACACTACTGCCGAGGATATGGCAATAATAATACGATATGCTTTGGATAACGAATTGTGCAAAAAAATTCTTTCCACATATAAATACACCACATCTATTACCGATAAGCATCCCGAGGGTATTTTACTCGAAAACACAATTTTCAAGTATATGTACGGTAACGAATCAGGAACCGCCTCAATTGTGGGAGGAAAAACAGGATTTGTTAATGAATCGGGATATTGTATTGCCTCTTTCGGAACCGGCAACACCGGAAACAATTATGTTTGCGTTACGCTTGGTGCTTTGTCCCGTTGGCCTGCAATATATGACCAAATTAATATGTATAAAAAATTTGCAAAATAAAGGAGAAAAAGAAAATGAATGTTGTTTGTCTTGATATGGAAGGTGTATTGGTGCCTGAAATTTGGATTGCTTTTGCCAATGAAACGGGTATCCCCGAGCTTAAGCTCACCACCCGTGATGAGCCTGATTATGATAAACTGATGAAATACCGCATTAAGATTTTAAAAGAGCATAATTTAGGTCTTAAGGAAATTCAGGCTGTAATCGCAAAAATTGACATAATGCCGGGAGCTAAAGAGTTTTTGGATAAACTCAGAAAAATCACTCAGGTTATTATTTTAAGCGATACCTTTGAACAGTTCGCTACTCCCCTTATGGAGAAATTGGGTTGGCCTACAATCTTTTGCAACACCTTAGAGGTTGGTGAAAACGGCGAAATCACAGGTTATAAAATGCGTTGCGAAAAGTCAAAGCTAACTACCGTTAAGGCTTTACAGTCTATGGGATTTGATACTATTGCTTCGGGAGATAGTTTTAATGACCTTGGTATGATTTTAAACTCCAAGGCAGGATTTTTATTTAAGTCAACCGATAAAATCAAGGCTGACTATCCGCAAATTGAAGCTTTTGAAGAATATGACGATTTATTTGAAGCAATAAAAAAATCTTTGTAATTTAAAAATTAATAATATTTTCTCCCTTTAGGTTTAAACTAATCTAAAGGGAGATTTTTTATTTTAAGGATTGGTGATATTATGAAAACCATAGCTTTTTTTGATGCAAAGCCCTATGACAAAGCGAGTTTCCGGCAATTTTCCCACGAGGATATTAACATTAGGTTTTTTGAGAACCGACTCAACCGTGATACGGTTAGTATGGCGGCCTGTTGCGATGGGGTATGTGCATTCGTAAACGACAGCATTGATAAATATGTTATAGACAAGCTTTGTGAATACGGGGTGGGTGTAATCGCAATGCGTTGTGCGGGTTATAACAATATTGACCTTAAATCCGCAAACGGAAGAATTACAATACTTCGTGTTCCTTCCTATTCCCCTCACGCCATTGCAGAGCATACAATGGGTATGATTTTAACTCTGAACCGAAAACTTCACAAGGCATATATCAGAACAAGAGACCATAATTTTTCCCTTGAGGGACTTTGCGGTTTTGACCTTTTCGAAAAAACTGTGGGAATTATCGGTACAGGTAAAATCGGTTGTGCTTTTGCTGATATTTGCAAGGGCTTTGGTATGAACATTTTAGGTTTTGACCCATACGAAAACAAAAATTTTTGCGGAGAATATACAACCTTTGACAATCTTCTTAAAAACAGCGATATAATATCTCTTCACTGCCCTCTTACAAAGGAAAACAAGGATATTATTAATAAAGATACCGTAAGCAAAATGAAAAAAGGTGTTTATATAATAAACACCTCACGAGGTAAACTTGTTGATACCGATGCCTTGATTGAGGGAATTAAATCAGGACAGGTAGGTGCTTCGGGACTTGATGTTTACGAGGAAGAAACAAGTGTGTTTTTTGAGGATAAGTCGGACGAAATTATCTACGATGACCGTCTTGTAAACTTAATTTCGTTACCTAATGTATTAATAACCTCACATCAGGCATTTTTAACGAGAGAAGCTTTAAAAGGTATTGCCCAAACAACAATGGAAAATTTGCTCACCTTCTTTGACGGCAAGGAATGTCGTAACGAAGTAACCGCAGGATAATCATTTTGATTTTTCCTATATTCTATAACAAAAAACTCCCTATACCGAAAAAGGTATAGGGAATAATTTTTTAAAATCAACTGAAATTAAGCGCCGAACTTAGAAACATTAAGTTTAATTCCGGGGCCCATAGTAGTTGCGATGGTGCAAGACTTGATATACTGTCCCTTTGTTGCGGCAGGTTTTGCCTTAACAATAGCATTCATAAGGGTATCAAAGTTTTCCTGAAGCTTTTCTGCTCCGAAAGATACCTTACCGATTGGGCAGTGGATAATGTTTGTCTTGTCAAGACGGTACTCAATCTTACCTGCTTTTGCTTCGGTAACAGCCTTGGCAACATCAGGAGTAACGGTACCTGCCTTAGGTGTCGGCATTAAACCACGAGGACCTAAAACCTTACCTAAACGACCTACAACACCCATCATATCAGGTGAAGCAATAACAACATCAAAGTCAAGCCAGTTTTCGTTCTGAATCTTTGTAACAAGCTCTTCAGCTCCAACAAAATCAGAACCTGCCTCTTTTGCAGCATCAGCCTTGTCGCCTTTAGCGAAAACAAGGGTTCTTACAGTCTTACCTGTACCGTTCGGAAGAACAACAGCGCCTCTAACCTGCTGGTCAGCGTGGCGAGAGTCAACACCCAAACGAACATGGATTTCAACTGTTTCATCAAATTTTGCAGTACCGGTCTTTACAGCAACCTCAACTGCTTCGTTTACATCGTAAAACTTACCGTTTTCAATAAGCTTTACACCATCATTATATTTTTTTCCGTGTTTCATAGTTTACCTCCCAATAAGTGGTCAAATCGGAATTTTCCTCCCACAAGAGAGAATTAATCGACTACTTCTACGCCCATTGAACGAGCTGTTCCGGCAATCATGCTCATAGCTGATTCGATAGAAGCTGCGTTAAGGTCGGGCATCTTTGTTTCTGCGATTTTTCTAATTTGTTCGCTTGTAATCTTGGCAACCTTTGTTTTGTTAGGTGTGCCTGAAGCGGATTCGATTCCACAAGCCTTCTTAATAAGAACAGCAGCAGGTGGAGTCTTTGTAATGAAAGTGAAAGAACGGTCTGCATAAACCGTAATAACAACCGGAATTAATAAACCGGCATCGTTTTTGGTCTTTTCGTTAAACGCTTTGGTAAATTCCATAATGTTAACGCCGTACTGACCAAGAGCAGGACCAACAGGGGGAGCAGGTGTTGCTTTACCTGCAGGAATCTGCAATTTAATGTAACCTGTAATTTTCTGAGCCATTTAAAGCACCTCCAAAATTCGTGGTAACCGTGTTTTCTTGGATATTTATATCCAACACTTGGCGGAACGGTCTTATTCCATTCCTCCCACCGTGACATATAAGCGCTCACCTTATAGCCGGTCAACCTAACTATAAGAACCTATATGCCGGAGTTAATAAGCATTTCTGCGTATTAACAATTAATAATCAGTCGTCTAAAGAAATCTGGTCAAGTTCAAGCTCAACCGGTGTTTCTCTTCCGAACATGGAAAGGATTACGCAAACATTGTTGTTAGCAGTATCAACTGACTTAACTTTGCCGCTGTATCCTTCAAGGGGTCCGCTGATAATCTTAACATTATCGTCAACATTGTAGCCTACCTGAACGCTGTGCTTTTCAACGCCTAAAGCTGCAACTTCACTATCCGATAGCGGAACCGGTTTTGATGCTGGACCTACGAAGCCGGTACATCCTCTGATATTGCGGACAACATACCAACTGTCATTGGTAACAATCATTTTGATGAGTACATATCCGGGGAAGATTTTTCTCTCTACCTCACGGGTTTTATCATCGGTAATCTCGGTAACAGTTTCGGTAGGAATTTTAATATCCTGAATCAAATCCTGCATACCGCGACTTTCGACCATTGTTGCAAGGTCGTTGGCAACCTTGTTTTCATAGCCGGAATAAGTATGAACTACATACCACTTTGCTTCAACATTTTCGGGCATTTTACTACCTCCGATTACTTAACATTAAGGATAACCTTGATAAGACTACCAAGTCCCCAGTCAAGCAACCAAATCAAAGCACCGACTAATAAACACATAACAAGTACGATAGCTGTATTCTTGGCAACATCTTTGAATGAAGGCCAAACAATCTTCTTAACTTCACTCTTGTAATCACGGAAGAAAAGACCGATTCTCTTGAATATAGTCTTTTTGTTTCCCTTTGACTCAGCAACTTCAATGCTGTCGTCAATTAGCAAATATGCAATTGCAAAAGCCGCAAAAACAAATAATGCCACACAGGTAAGAGCTACGAACATTGTGTACCGTACATCTGTTACAACAGACTCTGCTCCGGTTTCATTTGCAAAAATACGAGCATCAACAAACTTCCAAGGATTTGAAAGTGTTACTACGAGCATATAAATTGCAGAACCTAAAGAAAATGCGGGAACTGCATATCTAAGTCCCTTTTTCTTGAAAGAAAAAATGCTCATAATAAAGCCGATGGCTGTAAGCAAGAAACAGAAAAGAAGGTCGGCTGATTTGCCGATAGTTACTGCTGTTCCATCAACAAGCTTTTTGCTACCGCCGAAAGCGAGAACGGAACCAACAAAAGTTTCATCCTTGCCGTTTACGGTAAGTGTTGCAAAATTCATAAAGAAAAGAGCAAGAGCAGCTAAACCGAAAACAATACAAAGGATTTGACAAATTTTATTTAATATCTTCATAAAACCGTCTCCTTATTTAGTTTCCTTATGCAAGGTGTGCTTTCTGCAGAACCTGCAATACTTGTTCATTTCGAGCCTATCCGGATCGTTTTTCTTGTTTTTCATTGTGTTGTAGTTGCGTTGCTTGCACTCTGAGCAAGCGAGGGTAATTTTAACTCTCATAACGGCACCTCCCGGTTTACGGAAATATTTTTTGCTTTGTCGCACCCGCGACTAAAGTAAACGCCTCCCTCTGCAAGAAAACGGCATTTGTACCTCGATTTCTACATATTGTATCAATCGGGAAAGCACAGTACAACATACTGTTATTCGCACAAATCGGAACTTCTTTACAAAAAAAAAGAACCTTTCAGAGGTAGTACAATTATACCATGTACATCCCGAAAGGTCAAGCATTTTTTCCTATTATTTAACAATTTTTTCATATATTATTTGCGCCGCATTAAAAGAAAAGTCTTTTGCTATATTTTTTGATATTTCTTCTAATTTTTCGGGTACAAGCATACAATTACAGGTAAGGGCAATTAAATCCTCGGGAGTTTGCCTTGTTGCGGCATAATCTCTGAATACAAAAAAGTTTAGATTTCTTGTTTCGCAACCGGGTACGGCATCAATAAATATCATAGGTTTATGTTTTACGGCACCTTCGGTCGAACTTAAACCGCCGGGTTTTGTAAGAATAACATCCGCCGCATCCATATATAAAGACATTCTTGTGGTAAATCCCAAAACCGTCAAATTTTTCGGTATGCCTTTTTTATATAAGGATGTATAAAGTCTCCGATTGCTACCGCAAACCACCACAAGTCTTACATTTTCGGATAAAACAAGAGGCAAATCTTCGGTTAATTCTTTAATAGGTCCGCAACCCATACTTCCGCAGGAAAGCAGTATAACCCTTTCGTCTTCGGAAATTTTCAGTTTTCTCTTGGCTTCTTCTTTGGAAATCCTATTATAAAACATTTGCTTTACGGGAATTCCCGAAGGAACAATCTTTTCTCTTTTTACACCGCAGGAAACAAATTCGTCAATCAGGTCCTTATGCGGAATAAAATACAAATCGCAGTCAATCTCCGAAACACCCGGACTGCAGGTATAATCGGTGGCAACAAAATATGTGGGAACAAAAAACTTCTTATCTTTTCGTATTTTCGCCATCATCATACCCGAAAAAACATGAACACATATTACTCCGTCGTATTTTTCTTTTTCTAAAAACTTATACAGCTTATCGCAACCTACCGTTACGATTTCGTACATAAGGGATACATCCCCCTCTTTGGGAGGGTGATTTTCCTCAAAGCGATAGGATATACCGAAAAGCTTCGGTAAATTTCTATATACAAAAATATGACCTTTGCTTATTATTTTCGAACTTTCCTTGGACCAAAATGAAAGCGCATCCATAATATCGCAGGTATTACCCATATTTTCAAAGTATTCTTTTATGGCTTTGCCGGCGGAGTTGTGCCCCTCTCCGGTATTACAGGAAAGTATGAGAAATCGCATACCATCACCTTGCTTTCAAAATTATTATCACTGTCCCGATTTTCGGACACATATAGGCGTATAATTAAAATCAGAAAAAAGGTCTTGACAAACTAAGACCTGATTGTTATAATAAAATCACAGAAACGAACAGATGTTCGGCGGAGGTAATTATGAGCTTTACAGATTTTTTAAGAACGGTTTTTGAAATTGCTTTAGTAACATTCACTCTTTGGGCTGTTTTCCACGAGGATAAATTTGCAGCCATTGAGGAAACATTGTTTTCTAATTTTAAGCGTCGCAAACTCAAGGTCGCCAAAGCAAAATCAGGCAACATAATTAAAGTTAATTTTCAAGAATAATTTTATAATATTATTGTCTTTTTGTCAATATTTTAGCCCTTTACCTTTTTATTCCATAAAAATCGGTCCCCCTATGATTATTCGTCATAGGGGGGATTTTTTGTTACGGGAGTTTACATAAAAGTATTATTCTGTTTTTCCGCCTTCTATTACAAGTGATTCCTCATAGTCGGCACCGTAAATATCGATAAGTGTTTCTTCGTAATCCTTATGGAAGAAGTTTTCATTTCCCAATGCTTCAATATCGGAATTAATCCAATCTAACAGTGTGGTGTTGCCCTTTGTAACGGCAGGTGCAATAGTATCGGGGTTGCCTAATGTGGGAATACCTACGGTATAGCCCTTATTTTGCTTTTCAAAAGCAATAACCTCTGTATTATCATTTGCCCAGGCGATTGACTGTCCGTCTGTTTTTTCCATTTCGTTCTTTGCATTTGCGTATGAATCAAACTTTTGCAACGGAATGTCGGGATAATTTTTCATCAAATATGTTTCGGCGGTTGTACCAGAAATTACAATTATACTCTTATCCTTATTCCAATTATCAAGAGATTTAACAACATTGTCGCTATGGGAAATAACGCCCAAGGAAACCTTCATATACGGCAGACAAAAATCAACCTCTTCTTTTCTTTCATCGGTTACGGTGAAGTTTGCAAGAATAAGGTCAACCTTACCTGTTTGCAAATACTCAACACGGTTAGCAGCTTCGGTTGAAACAAATTCGGCTTTAACTCCCAAATCCTTTGCGAGTCGGTTGGCAAAATAAATATCATAGCCTTGATATTCGCCGTTTTCATCCACAAATCCGAAAGGACTCTTATCCGAGAAAACACCGATTTTGATAACACCTGAGGACTTAATATCCTCCAGTGTTCTGAAACTGCTTTTTCCCGAGCAGCCGCAAATTGAAAGCAGGGTAATAATAAGGGTTAAAAGTAAGGCAAGGATTTTCTTAGTTTTCATAATGATTCTCCGTTCAAATTAATTTTATGCTTTTTCTTTTTTTACATCCTCATATTCAAAGGATTCCAAGAACTGCTTTGCTCTTTCGGTTTTCGGAGTGGTGAAAAATACCTCCGGCGGAGATATTTCTTCGATTTTTCCTTCAACCAAAAAGACAATTCTATCGGCGATAGCACGGGCAAATCGCATTTCGTGGGTTACGATTAACATTGTGGTATCATCTTTAGAAAGGTCGAGAACAACATTTAATACTTCGTGTACCATTTCCGGGTCCAAAGCGGCAGTAATCTCATCAAGTAAAAGAACCTCCGGGTGCATACAAAGGGTGCGAACTATGGCAACACGCTGTTTTTCGCCGCCCGACAACTGTCTCGGATACTTGTGAGCTTTTCCTCCAAGTCCCACGCGTTCTAACCATTTAAGGGCTTCTTCGGTTACTTCCTTTTTATTTCTCTTTTGAACCTTTAAGGGTGCTAAAATTATATTGTCTAAAACCGAAAGGTGAGAAAACAGGTCATAGCTTTGAAAAACCATTCCTATTCTTTGGCGAAGCAAAGATAAAGGTGCATTCTTTGCGGTAATTTCATCATCATCAATAAATATTTTTCCGCCGTGAACTGGCTCAAGAGCATTTATACATCTAAGCAGGGTGCTTTTTCCGCAACCGCTGGGACCGAGAATAACAACAACTTCTCCCTTTTCCACTGACAAATTTATATCGTGAAGTTTTGTAACACCGCTGTATTTTTTTATTAAGTTTTCAATTCTAAGTATCTTTTCAGCCATTTATTCTACCTCCATCTCTTTTCTAAATATCTGGATAAAAGGCTTATCGGCCAGCAAGCAAGGAAATACAGAACAAAAACAAACAAATAAATACCAAATGCGGCATTAGGACTTGTATCACGGTTTGCTTCGATTATTTGACCTGCAACTTTTAAGACCTCAACCACACCAATCATTAATACAAGAGATGTTGTTTTAATCATACGGGTTATTAGATTAATTGAAAGCGGAATAAGCCGTCTTACGGTTTGAGGTATTATTATGTAATAATACACCTGAGGTTTTGTTAAACCTAAAGATTCGGCAGATTCGTATTGATGCTTGGGTATGGAAATCATAGCTCCTCTCACAAGGTCGCCCATTTCGGCGGTCCCCCAAAAAACAAACACAATAATTGAGGCTATTTCACCTGAAATGTTAATTCCCAGCGTTCTTGATGTCCCGAAATAAACAATAAACAACAAAACAAGCTGCGGCATAACACGAATTATATCCAAATAAATTTTAAAAACACCCTTTAACAGTTTGTTTTTAAAGGTCATAAGAGTTCCTACAATCAGTCCTAATGGAATACTGATTCCCACCGAAATAAGGCTTATTCTAAGTGCAATCCACAAGCCCTCTAAAAGACGAATTAAGTTAGAACCCTTAAAAATCACTTCAAGACCCATATCCGGCACGGCGAAGCCTCCTTTCAAGCAAGCTTCCCAGTATGCAAACGGGAACGAGAATAAGAGCATAAAATACCACAAGCAGGGATAAGCACTCAATAGTTTTGGACTCGGTTCCTATAAGGTCCTTTGCGGTAAACATCAAATCCATAAGACTTACCGTACTGAATACGCTTGTTTCTTTCAGCAAAAAAATGACATTTGCAAGTAGAGAAGGAAAACTTATACAAACAGCCTGCGGAACAATAATATACCTTATAATCTGTAAAGGCTTCATTCCGAGACTCAGAGAACTTTCAATCTGCACCTTTTCAATAGCTTCAAATCCGCTTCGGAAAGATTCCGACATATAACTTCCGCCTAAAAAGGTCAATCCGAAAACTCCGCAGGTTTGTGGGTCGATTTTAAATCCCACCTTGGGCAAAGCGTAATAAAAAAAGAAAAGCTGAACAAGCAAAGGTGTATTTCGGCTTATTTCTATGTATATGCTGATAATTTGGGATAAAACAGGAATTTTTTGATATTGAATTACGGCACAAACAAGACCTACTATAACGGAAAACACAATACCTAAAACGCCAAGTTTAACCGTTAGAACAGCGGCATCTTTATATAAAGGAATATATCTGACAATCGCATCCCAATCCAAGTAGCAGTTCCCTCCGTTCGTATATATCAAATGCGCATACTACCCATTATGAATAACAAATAATATATATTATATTCCAACTCGACAAGAATGTCAATTATTCTAACAAAACTTTATTATTCAAAATTGTTGAATACACCAAAATATTAATAAAAAAACCGATAATCCATATAACAGGGGGATTACCGGCAAAAATCAGTATTGTTTTTTTAAAAATTCCTCAATCACTTTAATAAATAATATCGAGTTCTCAAGTTGTTCTTCCACTTCTTCTTTTGATATGATATAAAAATCATCATAATCACTGCCCTGACGGGCTTCAACAAGTCCGTCAATTATAGGAGAAAGTTCTTTTGGCAGAAGTGAAGTTTTAAGATATTTTTTCCTGAATTCGGCTATTATTCCCGAATGCTTTTTTGAATCAAAGCCATCTAATGCAAGAACTGCTCTCATAGCAGAGAATACAGCGTAATAAGAACGGTTGGCAACCGTCTTAAAATCGCCGAGCTTCATAATTTCATCGGCAAAAGCAATTCTTTCCTTTGCTATTTCAAGGCGGGTTTTTGAGAGGGAAATTTTTTCTTCAGACAGCAATTCTAACACCCTCCTTTTTTACATTGGCGTAAAAAGGAACGGCTTCCGAATACTTATTAAAGGTCTCGATATCTTTAAGCGTAACGGTAATAACAACATCATGCTCAAGACCGAGTTCGGAAGAAAGCAAAATAAATGGTTTTTTATAAGATGACAAATCTTCCCTCGGAACATCAACTAAAACCATAATATCTATATCGGATTCAGCGGTTTGGTCTCCCCTTGCATATGAACCGTAAAGAAATATAGTATCAAGCTTACTACCAAATACGGATTTTGTTAAAAATGATATTTTTTGAGTAATGTCTGTTAATTGATTTTCAGAGCACATCGTTTTTCACCTTCTTTAATTATATTATACGCTTTTTAAAAAATAAGTCAACTTATCATATTAGATAATATTTTTGTTTTCTGACAAAACTTTATTATTCAAAACATTTTGCCGGTAAAGGAATATTTAGGCATACTGTCAAAGTCGTATTTTTCAAGCTCTTCAAAGCTTAAAATATTTGTAAAGGAGCCTTCGTGAACCATAAGGTTTGAGGATTCGCCTAAATGCAATACTATAACCGGCTTGTTGGTGGCATAAGCATATCCGCATTCCCAAGCCGTTCCCGAATCGCTGTAATTTCCCCAATAAAGCATTACCACAAAGTCGCACCAATCAATGGCATTTTTATCGTTTGTAAATGTAGCGATACTCCACTGAGGTTTTCCTACATTCCCATCCCGTACCTCATGTTCTCTCGGAGAAAAAACATCGAAATTTTTGTCTTTTAAAAGTTTTTCAACCTTTGATAATATTTCGGTTTCGGTGTCATTGAAAAACGGTGATGCAATATATACTTTTTTCATTTTCGGTCATCTCCCTCAAATACTATAAATTATCATACCTAAAACGGCTGAAATTATAATCATTAAAATAGGTTTCGGTTTCTTTTTAAGAACATATTTAATGAAAAAGTGAACCCCTAAAATAACAAATAATATTAAAAATGACGGCATACTGATTTTAAAATTATCATTAACGGTTTTCAAACTGAAAAAAACCTTAAGTCCCATAGTAACGGCAGTACCTATTATCAGCGAAACAACGCAGGGTTTAACACCATTTAAAAAAGCCTTGACCCCTGAAAGCTTTAAAAGTCCCGAAGCTACGGAGGCAATTATCAATATAATAACAAAGGATGGCAGTACCACACCCAATGTAGCACAAAACGAGCCTAAAAATCCTCCCTGAGAAGAACCGATAAAGGTTGCCATATTTATGGCAATAGGTCCGGGTGTCGACTCCGAAACGGCAATAAAGTTAAGAAGTTCTCCTTCGGTTAGCCAACCGTTTGAAATAACCGTTTCTCTAATAAGAGAAATCATTCCGTATCCGCCGCCGAACGAAACGGCACCGATTTCTAAAAAGGTAAGGAAAAGTTTTAAATAAATCATCTTTTCTCCCCCTTTTTTAACAGACCTACACTATATACGAATATTCCCAAAGCTCCTGAAATAAGAATATAGTATATGGTAGAAAACTTAACAGCGAAAATCGAAAAACCGATAAATACACATATTACCGTAACAAAAAGCGCAATACAAAAGGGAGATTTTTTCATACCCTTAAACATTCTGAGTCCTGCCGAGAATATAAGATACACCACACAAACCTGAATACCCTTAAAGGCATATTCAACAAGGGTAAAACTTAAAAATCTGTCAAAGAAAAGTGAGATTATGAATATTATGGTAAAAGAGGGAATACACATTGCCAAGGTGGAAATAAAAGAGCCCATAAACCCTGCAACCTTATAGCCTATAAAGGTTGAACTGTTAATGGCGATAGGTCCGGGAGTTGATTCCGCAATAGCAAGAACATCTAAAAACTCCTCATCCTTAAGCCATTTTTTCTCGTTTACAAACTCATTTTCAAGTAGTGCTATCATGGCATAACCACCGCCAAATGTAAAAGCACCGATTTTTAAAAATGTTAAAAATAAAGTCAACAATGTTTTTATTTTGCTGTTTTCCACACTAATCACACCTTTATTATTTGAGGTAAAATACCGCTTTCTAAAATATCTATCACACCATAACTTTCGCTACCCTCTCTCGAACTGCTGCAAGAACCGGGATTAACAATATAAAGCCCACTGTCATATTCTATATTAGCAACATGGGTATGGCCGTAAAAAGCCATATTGCAGTTATTTTCCAGGGCAAATTTCTTAAGGGCACCTAAAGAGCCATGCTTAACCCCAAAAGTATGACCGTGGCAAAATAAAATTTTCAGGTTATCCACCGTGGTAAAATCAAAGGATTTATAGCTTGAAAAATAATCGCAATTACCCGAAACTATATGAAAAATTCTATCCGGATATTCATAAATTAAATCCTCAATATCATCCACAATATCTCCTAAAAAGAAAATGTGTTTGGCGGTTTGTTCCCGCCTTATTATTCGGTCTACAACACCGCTTCGTTTATGGGAATCGGAAATAACAAGTAATCTCATCTATAGAAAGCTCCTCTTATTTTACATATATTATTATGGAGGTTTTTACAATGAAAAACAACAATTCTTTTGACAACATTTTAAATCTGGGCAAAGGAAAAATCAATAGTGAAGGAATAAAAAAAGCAAAAAACGGTGATATTGACGGTTTTTTAAACTCCATACCGAAAGCCGATGCCGAAAAACTAAATAATATTTTAAAGGATAAAACCAAGATGCAGGAAATACTTTCAAGCGAAAGCGCAAAAAAACTTTTAGAGTTGTTAGGCGGTAACAAATAATGGATGACATAAGCCAAAAACTTGCCGAAATACTAAATGATGAAGAAAGTATGAACAAAGTAAGAAGTTTGGCTCAGGGACTTTTGTCAAACGAAAACGAAGAAACAAAAGAAAATCCCCTTGGAGTTAACAGTGCCGAACTTAACGCAATAATGGGAATAATGAACCGGCTTAAAACGGCGGGAAACGATAACCGTACAGCGCTTTTATTGGCTTTAAAACCAAATTTATCAAAAGACAAACAACAAAGGGTTGACACCGCCGTGAAGCTTTTAAAACTCATAGAAATATTGCCATATTTAAAAGAAAGCGGAATTCTTAACATTTTATAAGGGGATAATAAGGTGAACGAACAGGAGTTTATGATAAAACAACAAGAAGCCGTTAAGCGTATGAAAGAAACGGCAAAACGAGCCAACAACAGTTTCGGTAATATGCCTCCTACGCCGTCATTTGTAACGGTGCAGGGGGAACAAAATTCGGAAAATACGGAAAATAAAGATACATACAAAGGGAAAAACAATGAATATTTCCCTAATTTTGATTTTTCCGCCATACCATTTTTGACCTCACTTAAAGAGGACAAAGATTTCTCGCTGATTTTAGGATTATTACTTGTCCTTTTAAGCGAAAAATCCGACAAACTTTTACTGGTAGCTTTACTTTACATACTTTTGTAACACAGGATTAAAATATGCAAGAAAAATTGCATATTTTAATCAAAAAATCCGAAAAAGTGTCTTTTGAGTTATTAACATTATCAACCGAACTTTTCACCGTATAACATACCAAAATACGGAAAAAAGCCACTTTTTAAGCAAAAAACGGTGGATAACTCGGTGGAAAAGCGGAAAAACTCACCCTTTATAACTGTTTTGCATAAAAACTTGAAGCGACTTTGTCAAGTAAAAAATACATAAAAATATTAATAATATTTTTTCGAAAATTTTGTGAAAAACATAGAATTTTTAATAAAAATTCGGATAAAAAGCAACGGAAAATACCGTCAAAATTTTATCCGAAATTTTCATTATTTATTTAAGAATTCATCAATGGATTTTGCAGCCTGTTTTCCGGCTCCCATAGCGAGAATAACCGTTGCGGCACCCGTAACGGCATCGCCTCCGGCATAAACACCCTTCTTTGTGGTTTGCATACCCTCGTCAACCACAAGACAACCTCGCTTATTCGCCTCAATTCCCTTTGTAGTTGTTCTAATAAGCGGGTTAGGTGTGGTACCAAGTGCCATAATAACCGAGTCGACATCAATAATAAACTCGCTATCCTTAATCTCAACAGGTCGTCTTCTTCCCGATGCATCAGGTTCGCCGAGTTCCATTTTTATACATTCAACACCTGTAACGGCACCTTTTTCATCAGCGATTATTCGCTTAGGATTGCAAAGAAGCTTAAACTCGATTTCTTCTTCTTTTGCGTGGTGTACCTCTTCTTTTCTTGCCGGCATTTCTTCTTCGCCACGGCGATAGATAATATAAACATGGTCGGCACCCAGTCTTTTAGCACACCTTGCTGCGTCCATGGCCACATTTCCGCCACCTACGACGGCAACTGATTTTGAGTGTTTAATAGGTGTATCATAATGGTCAAGATAGGCTTTCATAAGGTTAATTCGTGTTAAAAATTCGTTTGCGGAATATACTCCTACACTTCCCTCGCCCTCAATTCCCATAAACATAGGAAGTCCGGCACCGGAACCGATAAACACGGCATCATAGCCCATTTCCATTATTTCGTCTACCGTTAAAACCTTTCCGATAACCATATCGGTCATAATTTTAACGCCTAACCGCTCAAGTCCTTCGATTTCCCTCTTAACAATATCTTTTGGAAGTCTGAATTCCGGAATACCGTAAATCAAAACTCCTCCCGCTGTATGGAAAGCTTCAAAAATCGTAACTTCATAACCTTGCTTTGCCAAATCTCCGGCACAAGTAAGACCTGAAGGTCCGGCACCGATAACAGCAACCTTTTTACCGTTTTTATTTATTTCGGGGGTTTTAATCTCTCCGTGTTCCATAAAATAGTCGGCAGCAAAGCGTTCAAGTCTGCCGATACCAACACTTTCACCCTTTATTCCCCGAACACATTTGCCCTCGCATTGACATTCCTGCGGACAAACTCTACCGCAAACGGCAGGAAGGGAAGATGTTTCACTTATCTTTTGGTAAGCACCGATAAAATCTCCCTGCGCAATCAGTTTAATAAATTCGGGGATTTTAACATTAACGGGGCAACCTGAAACACAGGGCATATTCTTACAGTTTAAGCATCTGTTGGCTTCTTTTTGTGCCATTTCGGGGGTATATCCCTTTGAAACCTCTTCGAAGTTTTTGTTTCTTATAAGCGGGTCAACCTCAATAGCAGGGGTTTTAATAGGAGACATATCAGCCATTATTTTGTACCTCCTAATCTGCATTTATGAGCTTCTTCCTCTTTATAATAACCGTTTCTTCTTGTAAGCTCATCAAAGTCTACAAGATGACCGTCAAAATCAGGGCCGTCAACACAGGCAAACTTAATTTCTCCGCCCACATTTACTCGACAACCGCCACACATACCCGTACCGTCAATCATAATGGGATTAAGGCTAACAAGGGTTTTAACACCGAAAGGCTTTGTGGTAAGAGAAACAAATTTCATCATAGGAACAGGACCGATTGCAATAACAAGGTCGTAACTGTCTTTTTCCAAAAGCTCCTTTAAAACCTCGGTAACAAGTCCCTGTCTACCGTAGGAGCCGTCATCGGTTGTAATAAAGAGATTATTTGAAACCTTTTTCATTTCTTCTTCGAGAATGACAATGTCTTTGCTTCTGAAACCGGCAATAAGGGTAACATCAACACCCATATTATAAAGTGCCTTGGCTTGAGGATAGGCAATAGCACAACCCACACCGCCACCGATGATAATCGCTTTTTTCGGTGTGCCGAATTCGGTAGGGCAACCAAGAGGTCCCACCACATCAAGAACAAAATCACCTTTGTTCAAAGCCACCAGTTTTTTTGTGGAAAATCCGATAGCCTGTACAACAATGGTAACGGTACCGTTTTCACGGTCAAAATCGGATACAGTAAGAGGTATTCTCTCGCCTAATTGGTCAATTCTAACTATTACAAACTGTCCCGGCATAACCTTTTTTGCAATAAAGGGTGCCTTTAATGTCAGTGAAGTAACGCTTGTGTTTAATTCTTTTTTATCTATAATTTCGAACATATATATCCTTCAAATCTTAAATGTTTAAAGCCTTTTTTAAATCGTTTATTCTATCGGTTTTCTCCCAAGTAAAGTCGGCATCTTCTCTACCCATATGTCCGTAGTTTGATGTCTTGCGATAAATAGGTCTTCTAAGGTCTAACTTATCAATAATTGCAGCCGGTCTTAAATCAAACACAGCATTTACAGCCTCGGCAATTTTGTCATCATTAACAACACCGGTGCCGAAAGTATCAACCATAACCGAAACCGGTTTAGCAACACCGATAGCATACGCCAGTTGAACCTCGCATTTTTTAGCAAGTTTTGCGGCAACAATATTCTTTGCAACATATCTTGCGGCATAGGCAGCACTCCTGTCAACCTTTGTGGGGTCCTTTCCCGAGAAAGCACCGCCGCCGTGTCGAGCCATACCGCCGTATGTATCAACAATAATCTTTCTTCCCGTAAGACCTGTATCACCCTGAGGTCCGCCGATAACAAATCTACCGGTTGGGTTAATATAGATTTTTGTGTTTTCATCTAAAAGTTCACTTGGAATAATAGGTTTAATAACCTTTTCTAAAATATCTTTTCTGAGGGTCTCAAGCTCAACACTTTCCTTATGCTGACTTGAAACAACAACGGCGTCAACACGCTTGGGTAAACCGTCCTCATATTCAACGGTAACCTGAGTTTTTCCGTCGGGACAAAGATAGGAAAGTTCTCCCGATTTTCTGACACTTGTCAACTTATATGACATTTTATGAGCAAGGGAAATAGAAAGCGGCATAAGCTCCGGCGTTTCATCACAAGCAAATCCAAACATCATACCTTGGTCTCCGGCACCGTTAAGATTATACTCGTCATTTTCGCCGTCTTTAAATTCAAGTCCTTTGTCAACTCCCATAGCAATATCGGCCGACTGTTTATCAATAGCCGTTATAACAGCACAGGTGTTTCCGTTAAATCCTGCCTCAGGACTATTATATCCGATATCGCACAAAACTTCACGAACTATTCCCTGAATATCAGGATGAGCCGAGGTGGTAATTTCACCCATAACATTTACAACGCCTGTTGTACAAAATGTTTCACAGGCAACACGGGCATTGTTGTCCTCCGTAAAAATTGCATCGAGAATAGCATCGCTTATTTGGTCGCAGACCTTATCGGGATGTCCCTCGGTAACTGATTCAGATGTAAAAAGCATTTTTGACATTTTGTTTTCCTCCATTTTTAAGTTGGAAAGAGTCGAATTAAAGAAAAAACCGCCTGAAAAGACGGTTTGAAATCAAATCTCATCTTTCGGATAATCCGCAGGATTTGGCACCTTGATTTTTAAAAAATCAGGTTGTCGGGCTTCATAGGGCCTGTACCCTCCGCCACTCTTGATAAGCATATTAATTTTTATCGTTTACATTTTACCACAAATTCCGCAGTTGTCAACAAGAAATAATTTACAATATGCTAAAATTACTAATTACATAATATCCATTGGTTTTTATTACCGTGAATTTTGCCGTATATGCCCTTTCGCAATCCCAATCTGCATAATAATCCGTGTATATATAGTATTTATCTTTGCCTGCGTTTTTAACGGTTATATTTTCCGTTTCTGCACTACTAATACCTCTCGCACCCACTAAGGCATAAGTCTTATTTTTGTATTGCATCAAAGCTTCACTTGAAGACGAAACCGTATCTAATAGGTAAAAGGAAGTATGGTTCATAGCTTCTTTTATGGTATGACAACAAGTGCATTCTAACACTTTGAATACCCAGTCTTGTTGATGTGCCGTAAGATGATTAAACATAAAGTCGGTGGAGTCCTTAAGATTACAACAAATACCATAACTATAGTATGTATTCCATTTTTCAACAAGTTTACCAAAATTGTTAGTGTTTATAATACAGTCCTTAATACTGATGCTCTTATTTTCACTCCAGGCAGAATAAAATTTTGTCTTGCCAACATTTTTATATGTTCTTATTTTCACATAGTAGGTTTTATCAGTGGAAAGATTAAAAATTGTATGTGAAGCAGTATTTGGATTTTTAATAACTACCGTTTTCGCATTTTTGAAATTTGGGAAATACGAATAACAAATTTCGTATCCATTAACTTGATTTGCTTTTCTCCACTTTATCAAAAACCCTTTTGCATATTGAATTACATTACTAATTGCGGTACTTGGAGGAATGATTTTAAAGGAAAGTGATTTAGAACCGGAATAATTCTTTTTGAATTTTATCGTTACTTTATATGTACCTACATTTTTCTGTCCTGATGAATACACAACTGTATAGCAATTGCTTGATATAAGCTTACCCTTGCTATCCTTTATGGTTAACGGAGGCTTTTTAACTTTTCCGTTATATGTGTATGTTGTTGCAGAAAGTTTAAAGGTTTTTGGACTGTATATTGCTGAAGATTTAGATTCTCCACAGGTCTTGCATTTATATTTTACTTTTCCGTTTTTTGTAAGGGTGGCTTTTGTGGTAGAATAAGGTTTGTAACTATGTGCTTTAAATGAGCCGTATTCTTTTTTGCAAATCCTACACTTGGCTTTTTTTATACAGGTTGCCGTTCCTCCCGAATGAGAAACTTTTGTATGCGAGTTCTTATCGGTCCAAGTGGTTTTTAATTTTTTGTTGCACAGCGAACATGTTTGATAATACACCGCATCTTTATTACAGGTGGCCTTTGATTTAACATATTTTTTTGTATTGGAAACTTTATGATTACTGTAATCCGAGCTATGTTTTTTTACTGTAAATTTTATCTTTGGACTTAGTATAAAAACATAGTAGTTTTTACCGAATTTTCCTTTTTCGGCAGTAACATACGCCGAATATGTACCGGGTTTCAGTTTAAAAGAAATACTGGTGTTTTTTAAATTACTATTTGAATAAACGCTTTTTGATTTTGAGTCTAATACGGTTAGATTATATTTTTCCGCAGTTTCGGTATCAGTCCACTCAAAAGATGTTTTACACAACTCATCTGTTGCCTTTACGGTGAGATTTGGTTGACATTTTGTGCAAGTCTTAACTATTTTAGTCTCTTTGGTATAAGATTTTTCTCCGCATTCACAAAGCAGGTATTTTTTATGCGGATGTGCAGTTTCGTAGCAAATTTTATTAAATTCACAAGTATGATTGATAGAGTCATAATTTTTAGCATGTTTATACCAATCAATATCACTTACTGTTAATTCTCTGTCCCAATTAATCTGACAGGCATTATTATGGTTTGCCTCAACGATAGTTATTTTATTTCCGTTTCTTGAAATCACAACAGCATAGTGGGTTTTGTTTTTTATTTTGATAAAATCTCCTATTTTTACATTGTTTATATCAAAGCAACGCCCACTATCCTTTGAACCGACATTTACTTCAAATATTTCATAAAAAATTCGTTTGGCAAACCCTAAACACTGTATTGCTCCGTCAAAATGATTACAAGAATATTCTCCAACACCGGAACTCGGAGCGTGAGCTGTGCTGGATGCGTTTGAACAGGGGTGGTTTGTAACCCCGCTTGGATTATTACATTTTTCATTAACACATGAACCGTAGACACCTTTTGAATTATGATTAGAATTAGTGTAATGATTCCAATATTTTTTGTTAGGGAATGTAGAACGAGCCTTTTCAATCCTTTTCTCTATTCCGCTTATTGCAGCATAGGTTGAAATGCTATTTATCGGTATGATACCAAAAATGATAATTACCGAGAGAAGAATAGCTAAAATGCTTTTCGTAATTCTATTATGTTTCATAACGATTGTTTATTGTGCCTTTCTATGAAATATTTTATATCCTATTTCCGTAAATTTGTTCCTTTTCCTTTTTAAACTGGGCAAATCTATCCTCATCTAAAGCCTTTCGTATGTCTTCCATAAGATGATTATAAAACCAAAGGTTATGCATTACAAGAAGCCTTTGGGAAAGCATTTCGGTACTTTTAAGGAGATGTCTTATATAAGCCTTGCTGTATCTTTGGCAAACAGGACAACCGCAGTTTTCGTCAATAGGTGTCATATCATATTCATACTTTTTGTTATTGATATTGATTATACCCTTAGATGTAAATAAATGTCCGTGCCTTGCATTTCGGCTTGGCATAACGCAGTCAAAAAGGTCAATACCGCGTTCAACGGCATTAAGAATATTAAGAGGCGTTCCCACACCCATTAAATATCTGATTTTATTTTTCGGCATAACCGGAGTTACATGCTCTAAAACATCATACATAACCTCAGTAGGCTCTCCAACCGCAAGACCGCCTACAGCATAACCGTCAAGGTCAAGCTCGGCGATTTCTTTCATATGCTCTATACGAAGGTCGTTATATGTACAGCCCTGATTAATGCCGAAAAGCATTTGTTCCGGATTTACGGTTGTTTCCAGCGAATTAAGCTCTGCCATTTTATCCTTGCAACGGGAAAGCCATCTTGTTGTCCTTTTGCAGGAATCCTTAGCATAAGAATACTGTGCCGGATTTTCCACACATTCATCAAATGCCATAGCAATAGTTGAGCCTAAATTAGACTGAATTTGCATACTTTCTTCGGGGCCCATAAAAATCCTTCTGCCGTCAACATGACTTTGGAATGTAACTCCCTCTTCTTCAATATGGCGAAGCTTTGCAAGGGAAAAAACCTGAAAACCGCCACTGTCGGTTAAAATCGGACCATCCCAGGTAGTAAACTTATGAAGCCCACCACAGGCACGAACGACCTCATCCCCCGGTCTTACATGAAGATGATAGGTGTTTGAAAGCATAACCTGACAGCCAAGTTCTTTTAAATCTTCGGCTGAAACAGCACCCTTTATTGCACCGGCAGTGGCAACATTCATAAAAGCCGGTGTCTGTACTGTGCCACGATTGGTAACAAATTCTCCCCTTCTGGCACCCTTTTCTTCTTTTAAAAGTTTATACATATTTATGACCATTCCTTTTCGCTTCGCTACAAGGCACAAATGACCAATGAAAGGAATGGTCATAATATGCCATGTTTTTCGGTTGCCTCGTAAGAGGCGAGAAAAACGGCGCCGTTATAATTTTTAAAGTTTGGAAGATTTATCTTTCAAACTTTCTCCTATATTTGAATAATAACCATAGCATCGCCGACGTTGACGGTTTATAAAACACTACCTATCGATAACACTAAAACAAATCACTATGTGAGCCGGTTCTTGTTAAATACAGTATCAATTCCTTGCCGTCAATTTGATAAATTAAAACCAATCGGGAGTAATATGACATTCACGGCAATCCTTATAATCTCCGATAAGATTATGGTCTTTATAGTTTTCAGGCAAGGAATTGCCTGATGCTAATATTTCGATAACTTCTTCGAGCAGACGAATATCATATCCTCTTTTTACGATACGCTTAAAATCTTTTTTGAATGAGGTTTCATACCTAATCGTCAGCATAAAGGTCCTCCATCAATTCTGCGACGGAATGAAAGTCTTTACTGAGTCCGATACCTTTTTTGACATTTTCAATTGCTGTTTTTGTTTCTTGATTAGGAATTTCTGTAGTCAATTCGAATGGTATCCGCTGTTCTCTTACAACTGTTCTTGCAAAAATATTAAACGCCGAACTTACCGACAATCCTATTTCGCTGCAAAATTTATCAAAAGCCAATTTTGTTGATTCATCCATGCGAATATTTACATTAGTTTGAGCCATAATAAATTCACCTTTCAATTTCTTCTAATAATATTATATGCAATTATATATCAAATGTCAATAAACTTCTATTAAATTTCTATTATTTTCATATAATCATCATCGCATCGCCGATACTCACGGTTTATAAGATTTTACCGACCGGCAATCTTATATTCTACGGCCGTTTTGACCGTATTCCCTTTGCATAGCTTCGGCAGAGACAACCCACTGTTTTCCAAATTTACATACATCTATACCGTTTTTCAGCTTGCCGTATGCAATTGCCTTTCGCAGCGTACTTTCATTCAACCCCCAAAGTTCAGAAGCATCACCGAAAGACATTAGTCCATCAAAAGGAGTTTCTATTTCTTTGCCGTTTTCCCATAATTCATCACACGACAAATCAATTTCATCATTCCAAACAATACCGTGTCCGCCTACATCAACGGACACATCAGCAAACAACCCTTGCGTTACCTTTAAGGCTTTGAAGATTGATATTCTTTCAAACAAGGGTGAAATATCATAAATCTTTGTTATACCTTCGGAAAACTGAACACTTAATCTGTAATCCGAAAGAGGCACAACACTTTTAATTTTATGGAACATATCAAAGCCTCCTCGTCTTTATTCAAGTGGTGCAATGTCTTTAAAACTCTGTGTTTCCCATACTTCTTTTAATTCATCTCTATGGACAGAAATCCACTCACGAACAAGCGAAAGTGCTTTCGGCGGTAAATACCCCTCCAAAACATCACCCGTTATAAAATCAATTGCCGCCATATCTTCGTTGTAAATAGCGTGAATATGTGGTGGATTATGCTCCTTTTGTAAGAAATACATTCTTATAATTATCCCATAAAATCTTGATAAAACAGGCATTGCCATCACTCCTTTATTTCTTCAGTTATAATATATCACGGTACCGTGATTATGTCAATGGGTTTTTAAAAAATAATGTTTTCTTATATGGTAAGCAACCTCACCCTATACTGATAAAAGCATTACCAAGCGGTAAAATATTTACCTAAATTAGTGATATGTATAATTTATACGGCAATTATTAAAAAATTGTGCCAAAATCACAAAATCATCATCGCATCACCGAAACTGAAAAACCTATACTTTTCTTCAACGGCGATTTTATATGCGTTCATTGTGTTGTCGTAACCTGCAAAAGCCGAAACCAACATAATAAGCGTACTTTCGGGGAGGTGGAAGTTGGTTACAAGACCATCCATACACTTAAACTCATAGCCGGGGTATATAAAAATGCTTGTATCATCGGAACATTCTTTAATTTCCCCGAACTTTTGCATAGCACTTTCCACCGTACGACAGCTTGTAGTGCCTACGCAAATAACCCGACCGCCGTTTTTCTTGGTGTTGTTAATTTTATCGGCTGTTTCTTTTGAGATGGAATAATGCTCGGTGTGCATATGATGCTCGGTAATTTCTTCAACCTTAACGGGTCTAAATGTGCCGAGTCCCACATGGAGGGTAACATAAGCGATATCAATGCCGGTATTTTTAAGTTCTTCCAACATTTCATTTGTAAAATGAAGTCCTGCCGTGGGAGCCGCCGCCGAGCCTAATTCTTTTGAATAAACCGTTTGATATCTTTCTTTATTTTGCAGTTTTTCCTTTATATAAGGCGGAAGTGGCATTTGACCTACCTTGTCAAGCACCGAGAAAAACTCTCCTTTGCAGGAAAATTTTATTATCCTGTTTCCGTCCGGCAAAACCTCTGTTACTTCGCAGGAAAGGTCATCACTGAAGGTAAAAAATGTTCCTACCTTTGCTTTTTTGCCCGGACCTGCCAAAACCTCCCAAACGAGAAGTTCCTTTTGCTTTAGAAGGACAAATTCCACAATGGCGCCGGTGTCTTTTTTTGTACCGTACAGTCTTGCAGGTAGCACCCTTGTATTGTTAAGCACAAGGCAATCTCCGGGATTTAAGTAATCCTTTAAATCCTTAAAAATTTTATGTTCTGTTTCGCCGGATTGCTTATTAAGTACCAAAAGCCTTGAGGAATTTCTCGGCTCAACAGGTGTTTGGGCAATAAGCTCTTCGGGTAAATTGTAATAAAAATCACTTGTTTTCATAAAATATAATAGACTTCCTTAAATAAAAATTGACAAATTATAAGTAATTTGATATTATTATATATTATTTAGTTGTATTTTGCAATTAAATTTTCAAACTCAAAAGAAGGTGTTTTCTAATGAAAAAATACAATGTGGGAATAATCGGTGCTACCGGAATGGTAGGACAAAGATTCGCACTGCTTTTGGCAGAACATCCTTGGTTTAATGTTACCGCCCTTGCGGCAAGTAGCCGTAGTGCCGGAAAAACCTATGAAGAAGCCGTAGGAAGCAGATGGGCTATGAAAGACCCAATGCCCGAAAATTTAAAGAAACTTAATGTTTATGACGCTACTGCCGATATTGATAAGGTTGTTTCCTTGGTTGATTTTGTATTTTGTGCCGTTGATATGAAAAAGGAAGAAATTTTAGCACTTGAAGAAATGTATGCTAAAAAGGAATGTCCCGTAATTTCTAATAACAGCGCCAATAGAAAAACTCCCGATGTTCCTATGGTTATTCCCGAGCTTAATTCCAACCATATTGAGATAATAAAGGCTCAAAGAGAAAGACTCGGCACAAAGAAAGGCTTTGTTGCGGTTAAATCCAACTGTTCCCTTCAAAGTTATGTTCCGGCGCTTTTCCCACTTGATAAGAAGTTTGGTGTTGAAAAGGTGCTTGTTTGCACATATCAGGCCATTTCCGGAGCAGGTAAAACCTTTGAAAGATGGCCCGAAATGATAGATAATGTTATTCCGTATATCGGCGGAGAAGAAGAAAAAAGCGAAATCGAGCCATTAAAGATTTGGGGCGAAATTAAAGACGGAAAGATTGTTCCGGCAACCAGCCCTAAGTTTACTGCGCAGTGTCTTCGTGTTCCTGTTTCAGACGGACACATGGCGGCAGTTTTCGTAACATTTAAGAACAAGCCCTCCAAGGAAGAAATTTTGGATGTTTGGAAAAACTTCAGCGGTGAACCTCAGGCATTAGAACTTCCGTTGGCTCCAAAGCAGTTCCTTAACTATTTCGAAGAGGATAATATGCCTCAAACAAAGCTTAACAGAGATTTAGAGGGCGGAATGGCAATTTCCTGCGGAAGACTTCGTGAGGATAGCCAGTATGACTATAAATTTGTTTGTCTTTCCCACAATACATTAAGAGGTGCCGCAGGTGGCGGAGTTTTACTTGCCGAGCTTCTTTGTGCAAAGGGATATATGGACTGATATTAACAATACTTACGGTAAAGGGTGTGCAGTTTTATGAAAAAGAGAGTATTTGAGGGAGTCGCAACAGCACTTATTACTCCTATGAATAAGGATTACACGGTTAATTGGGAACGACTTAAGGAAATAGTAGAAGACCAAATAAAAAACAATGTTGATGCTTTGGTTATTTGCGGAACAACCGGAGAAAAATCCACCCTTCGCTATGACGAGCATGTAAAGGTAATTGAAGAGTCGGCAAAAATAGCAAACGGCAGAGTGCCGATTATTGCCGGAACGGGAAGTAATGATACGGTTTATTCGGTAGAGCTTTGTGAAGATGCGGCAAAGGTGGGTGCCGATGCGTTTTTAATGGTGGCACCTTATTATAATAAGACCTCACAAAACGGACTTATTGCACATTATAATTATATTGCCGACAGGGTTTCAAGACCTATTATTCTTTATAATGTTCCCTCCCGTACCGGAGTTCAGATAAAGCCATCTACATACAAGGAGTTGGCAAAGCATCAAAACATTGTTGCCGTTAAGGAGGCAAACGGAGATTTATCAAGCGTTGCCGAAACAAAGTATCTTTGCGGTGATGATTTGGATATTTATTCGGGTAACGATGACCAAACCGTTCCTATTATGTCTTTAGGCGGTGCCGGTGTAATTTCGGTTCTTTCAAATATAATGCCGGGCTATATGCACGAAATGTGTATGAATTATTTACACGGCGATAAGAATAAGGCAACCGAAATGCAAATCAAGGCAAATGGCATAATGAATGCAATGTTCTGCGATGTAAACCCAATTCCGGTAAAGGAAGCTATGAACCTTATGGGACTTGATGTAGGTCCTTGCAGACTTCCCCTTTTCCCGGTTACCGAACAAAACAGAGAACTGATAAAATCAAAACTTAAAGAAATGGATTTGATTTAATTTCTTTTGAATTGAGGACAAAAAGATGTTAAAAATACTGCTTTCGGGTGCTTGTGGAAATGTGGGAAAAAAGATTGTAGGTCTTTGTGAAAAAAAAGAAGATATGAAAATCCTATGCGGTGTAGACCGTATATGCGAAACATCAAATTTCCCTATATTCGACAGTTTTAATAGTGTAAACATAATACCCGATGTAATAATCGACTTTTCAAACCCCGTGGTTTTAGACGGACTTTTGGAATTTGCACTAAAAAATAAAATACCCTGCGTTCTTGCAACAACGGGATATCAGGCAGAGCAAATCGAAAAAATCAAAACCGCCTCAAAAAGCATTCCGATTTTCTTTACGGCAAATATGTCCATGGGAGTAAATCTTCTTTGCTCACTTGTTAAAAAAGCTGCCGAGGTTTTAGACGGCGATTTCGACATTGAAATTATAGAAAAGCACCATAATCAAAAGTTAGACGCACCTTCGGGAACGGCATTAATGCTTGCAAATGCGGTTAATTCGGTAAGTGATGATAAGTATATTTATGAATATGACCGTCATTCAAAAAGATGCAAACGCCCCAAGAACGAAATCGGTATTCACTCGGTAAGAGGAGGTACTATTGTAGGGGACCACGATGTTATTTTTGCCTCAAACGATGAGGTTATAACCCTTTCTCACAGTGCCTATTCAAAGGAAGTTTTCGCAAACGGTGCTTTAAGAGCCGCAAAATTTGTTTCGGAAAAAGAACCGGGATTATATGATATGAACGCCGTTCTTTCACTGTAAAAACATAATATTCACAAGATAAAAAACTTATGCACCTCTTATTTTAGAGGTGCATATCTTTATATTTTTTATTTTTCTTTTTTGCTTACAATGTCAAAATAAACATTTGAAGTCAAACGATAAATTATCAAATAGAAAATTCCGCAAATAATAATGCTGATTGAGGTGGTAAAAATCAAGAGTTTCAGGTTTGTAACACCGAATAACAAAATCAGTTTTCTAATCATAGGGAAAGCAAAGCTCATATGGAGTACCGCAAAGAGGATAGGTAAATAAAATACGGTTAGCATTTGGGAGTCAATGCTTTTTCTGATATCTTTTCTTGTCATTCCCAGCTTTCGCATAATATCAAATCTACCTGCATCCTCAAAGCCCTCGGAGATTTGTTTATAGTAAATAATAAGTACAGCCGCCACAAGAAAAATCACACTAAGCATAATGCCGATAAAGAAAAATCCGCCGAAGGTTGCATAGAAGTCGTTTCTTTCGGATTCCATACAGCTTACACTATATTTTGCATTATTTTTCCCATTCACAGCCTTTAGTAAATTATCGGAAATTTCGGTGATGTATTTTTCCTGAACATCAATTTCGGCAGAGGTATCAAAACCGTAATTCCATCTGTTAGTTAGCATATAATCGTTTTGAGCATCTGTTAATTTTGAAACCGATTTCAAGGTTTCGTCAATATTATCAATTATTAAAAAAATGTTGGGCATAACTTCAACTGTGGCAGAACCGTCAATATCAAGTTTGTCTGTTTGTTCCCTGATATTTACCGAAATATCGGCAAGTTTTAAAACCTTCGGAAGCTTTAAATCAAGGGTTGCAAATCCTATTACTTCCCCTTTTTGCAGTTGTATATTTTTATTGTACATTTTGTTATAATCCTCAAGAGGAACAAAATGCACCGTTACAAGCTTTGAATAATCCGTATAGGAAGCGGTTTTCGGGTCAATTTCTATATAATCCTCATCCTGTAAAATACCAGAAATACTTGAATCTCTGTAATTCCAAGCATTTTTAATATCCAAACCGTATTCTTTTGCTGTATCTTCAAAGATTTTTGTAAAGCTTTGAGCTTGATTGGTTGTTACTATGTCTTCAAGGCCGACATAAGAAGTAATATCCCTCGGATAACGATTTCTAAGGCTGTCCTCCTCGCCGAAAAACAGGCAGGAGGTAGAAGAAATCATTACAAGCACCATTGTAAGAAGAATACATATTGAAGCAAGTCCGGCACCGTTTCGTTTCATTCTGAAGGTCATACCCGAAACCGATACAAAATGGTTTTTCTTATAATAGTATTTCTTGTTCTTTTGCAGTATTTTGCAAAGCATAACCGAGCCGGAAATAAGCACCAAATATGTGCCTATTATTACCATAATAACCGCAAAGAAAAAAGAGGTCAAAGCATTTATGGGATTTTTAATTACAATTGCCATTACATAGGCTGCACCTAACAAAATAAATCCGATTATTCCTAAAACATAATTTGCCTTGGGTGGCTTTTCGCCGGAATTTGCACTTTTAACAAGGGCTAATGCGCCTGAAAATCTGATTTGCCTTATGCTGTTTAAAAATATAAAGAAAAAAATACATAAAAACAATGTTACGGTGTAATACACGGCTTTGAAGGAAACCGTAAAAGTGTAATCGTTTTTTTCATTTACAAGTCTAACTAAAATCATTTCGCAAAGTTTTGAAAAGCCTATTCCGATAACCAGTCCGCCCACAATAGAAATTGCCGAAACAATAAAAGCTTCAAATGCCAAAATTTTTCCTATTCCCTTTTTATCCATACCTAAAATATTATAAAGTCCGAATTCTTTTTTACGGCACTTTATGAGAAAAGAATTTGTATAAAAAAGAAAAATCACAGAAAATATGGCAATAACACCGCTTCCCAACGCCACAACCTGAATAAGAGTAGACATTTTGGGTAGTGATTTGATAAATTTTGATTCGCAAATATACCTCATTATATAATACATTGATACCGAAAGAATACAGGTTAATAAATAAGGTATATACATTTTTTTGTTTTTTCGTATGCCTTCAAGGGCAAGTTTGGGATAAAAAACAGTTTTCATACCTAATTCTTACCTCCCGCAAGAAGGGTAACAGTATCGGCTATTTTTTGATAAAATGCTTCGTTGGTATCCTCTCCCCTATAAATTTGGTGGAAAACCTCTCCGTCCTTTATAAACAAAACACGACCTGCATGACTTGCTGCCTTTGTGGAGTGGGTTACCATTAAAATTGTTTGTCCCGACTTATTAATTTCTCCGAAAAGATTAAGTAATTCATCTGTGGATTTTGAGTCAAGAGCGCCCGTAGGCTCATCGGCTAATATTATTTGGGGATTTGTAATGATTGCCCTTGCGACAGCGGCTCTTTGTTTTTGTCCGCCCGAAACCTCATAAGGATATTTTTTCAGCAAATCGGCAATTCCCAATTTTTCCGCAATCGGCACAAGTTTTTTTCTCATTGTGTCGTAATTTTCACCCGATAAAACCAGTGGTAAATAAATATTATCCTCAAGAGTGAATGTATCAAGCAAATTGAAATCTTGAAAAACAAAACCCAAATTATCCCGCCTGAAGGTAGTTTTCGCAGAATCCTTTATAGAAGAAAAATCCGTACCGCCAAGCAGAATTTTTCCATCACTGGGAGAATCAATGGCGGCAAGAATATTAAGAAGTGTGGTTTTTCCGCTTCCCGATTCACCCATTATTGCCACATACTCTCCCTTTTCAACCGAAAAGTTTACATTTGAAAGAGCAGTAACACTGTTTCCTCCGAATCTTGTTTTATAAACCTTTTTAATTCCTTTTACTTCAAGAAAACTCATAAAATACATTTTTCCTTTCACGGTATTTTTACACACATAATATAACACAAAAAACCGACTCATTCCATTGAATCGGCTTACATTTTAAGGTTCATTCCTTACAATATTGTCATATTTATTCAACCAAGCTGTTTTTTCTTTCAAGACCGATTTTGACGGAAGTACCCTCTCCCACAATAGAAGAAATGCTGATATTATGCCCTAAATTATCGCAAATTCTTTTGCAAAGAAAAAGTCCTATTCCACTGGCTCTTTTGTCTTTTCTACCCGTAAAGCCGGTATATCCGTTTTCAAAAACTCTCGGTAAATCCTCCGGCATAATTCCGATTCCGGTGTCGCTTATTATAAGGCTTTCGCCAACTAAATCAATAGTAATATTTCCTTTTTCAGTATATTTAATACAGTTTGAAATCACCTGCTCAATAACAAAACAAAACCATTTTTCATCGGTTAAAACCGTCTTTTTTACAGGTGTATAATTAAGTGAAAGCTTTTTATATATAAATTCTCCCGAAAATTTCTTAACCGACTCTTTAATCATTTTATCCAGGTCGCATTGGCAAAAAACATAGTCGGAGGAGTCGGAGTCAAGTCGCAAAAAAGTCAGCACCATATTAACATAGCCTTCAATTCGGTTTAAATCGTTTTGCAGTCTTCTTGAGTGTGGCGAATCCTCATTTTGAAGATTAAGACGCATAGAGGCAATGGGAGTTTTTATTTGATGCGCCCAGACGGTATAATAATCTATCATATCGTTATATTTAACCGAAGCATTAAAAAGATTTTCCTTTTGACTGACACAAAGCATTTTTATTAATTTTTCATACTGCTCATCTCTGATGCTTTGGGCATCGGGTAATTCAGCACATAAATCCGAACCCATTTTTTCTATAGACGAAAGAAATTTCACCTTTTCCTTTGTAACGAAAAAATCCACTGTCAAAAAAACTGCGCCGATTAGAAGACAAAGAAATGTAGGGTATAAAACCGCAGCAACCGGTATGTCATAAAAATAAAAGGTGGCAATAAAAATCAAAAAAAATACCGAAAGCAAATAAAATAATTTTCGTTTATAATAAATGTATTTTAAAAACACCGTTTTCACCTCAAACAACTATATATCCAACACCGAATTTAGTGGTAATAAAGTCCTTAAGTCCTGCATTTTCGAGCTTTTTTCTAAGCCTTCCCACATTAACGGTAAGGGTGTTTTCGTCCACAAAGCTGTCGGTTTCCCAAAGAATTTCCATTAATTTCTCACGACTGACAATTTTTCCTTTATTATTCAGCAGTGTAAACAAAATGCGGTATTCGTTTTTTGAGAGTTGGATAACGCTGTCCTCAAAGGAAAGTGTATTATCACCCGTATTGAGGATAGCACCCCTATGCTCAATTATAGGTGCCGAGGAGGAAAAGTCATAGGTTCGTCTAAGTATTGCCTGAACCTTTGCGAGTAATACACTTTGGTCAAAGGGCTTTGGAATAAAATCATCTCCGCCCATATTCATTGCCATAACAATATTCATATTATCGGAAGCCGATGAAATAAAAACAATAGGCACATTACTTATTTTTCTTATTTCCTCGCAATAATAATACCCTCCCATAAACGGAAGGGTAATATCCATTAATACAAGATGAGGTGAAAACTCGGCGAATTCTCCCATAACATTACGAAAATCTTTAACGCAAACGGTCTCCATTCCCCAAGAATTCAAACTGCTTGTTATTCCCGTGGCGATACCCCTATCGTCCTCAACTATAAAAATGCGGTATTTCATTACTTAATAGTGAGAATATCGGAAAATCCCGTAATTTCAAAAACTTCCATAATCTCATCGCAAACATTATTAATAACCATGCTACCGGAATTTTTGTTCATAGCCTTTTGTGCCGATAGCAAAACACGAAGTCCGGCAGAAGAAATATATTCAAGTCCTTCAAAATCGAGAACAAGAGAAGAGATATTGTTAAGATTATCGCCCAATTGAGCCTCAAGTTCAGGTGCTGTTGTTGTATCTAATCTTCCGCTTACGCCAAGGATTAATTCATTTTCGTTTAATGTTTTTTTAATATCCATATTTGTTCTCCTTATTGGGTTAATTTTTAATTTTTTTAATTATAACATATAAATTTAATTTATTCAATAAAAAAAACAGTTGACAAATGGTAGGGTTTAGTGGGATAATAACAATGATATTATAGGTTTGGTGTGATTTAATGCGAGTTATAACCGGCTCGGCTCGTGGAAAACGGTTAAAAACCGTTCCGGGTAACGACCTTGTAAGACCCACTTCGGAAAAGGTAAAAGAAGCCCTTTTCAGCGCAATACAGTTTGATATAGAGGGCAGAAGAATACTCGACCTTTTTGCCGGTAGCGGACAGCTTGGCATAGAAGCTTTAAGCAGAGGTGCCTTGTCTTGTACATTTGTGGATGCTTCTGATATTTCTCTTGCGGTTGTAAGGGAAAATCTCAAGGGTACCGACTTTGAGGACAAAGCAACGGTTATTAAGTCCGATTATCAAAGTTTTTTAGCAAGGACTAAAGATACTTTTGATATTGTTTTTTTAGACCCGCCTTACAATACGGGAATTTTGGAAAAAGCCACCCAGGGTATTGCCGATAAAATGAGTGATTACGGCATTATTATTTGTGAGCATCCCATTGAACTTGCCTTAAGTGAAAATGTTGGGGATTTTTCTGTTTTCCGTGAATATAAATTCGGCAAAATCAAAATGACCGTTTATAAAAAAGGAGTAAAAACAGATGTCTGAAAGAAGGGCAATTTGTCCGGGTAGTTTTGATCCTATCACATTAGGTCATATTGATATTATCACAAGAGCAGCCGCTATGTTTGATAAAATAACGGTAGTTGTAATGAAAAATGCCAACAAAAATTCGGGCAGTTTTACTCCCGAAGAACGAAAAGCATTTATTGAAAAAACCGTAGGCAACATTAAAAATGTCGAGGTTGATATTTATGACGGACTTTTGGCTGATTATGCAAGGCAAAAGAACGCCTGTGCTATTATTAAGGGTCTTCGTGCCATGTCGGACTTTGAATACGAATTTCAAATGGCACTGACTAATAAAAAACTAAACCCTGAGGTGGAGACGATTTTCCTTACTACGAGTACTGAAAATATGTACTTGAGTTCAAGTATGGTTAAGCAAATCGCCAGTATGGGTGGTGATATTTCTTCCTTTGTACCGGAGGAAATATTAGAAGAAATTATTAAGCGACTTAAGAAATAAACGGAGGAAAAATTTTATGACACTTGATGAATTATTAGAACAATTTGATGAGGTTCTTGACAGCGGAATTAAAATCCCGGGAAAGAAGACTGTTGTTGATATTGAAAAGCTTCGTGCCGTTGTTGATGACATTCGTCTTAACATTCCAAGCGAAATTAAACAGGCAAGAGGCATCGTTTCCGACCGCACGGAGATAATCACTACTGCAAAGCGTGAAGCAGACGGTATTATCAGAAGTGCCGAGGATAGAGCAAAGGCTATGGTTGCCGAGCAGGAAATCGTTAAATTAGCTCAAGAAAAGGCTGCCGAAATCATTTCAAATGCTCAAACAAAGAGTCGGGAAATGAGAAAAGCCGCTCAGGACTTTGTTGACGACCTTATGAAGAGGGCTGATGAGGGCTTAACCTCAAATCTTGCGGAAATTCGCAAGACAAGGGCCGCATTACACGGACAGGCTCCTATTTCCAAGGATTAATAATTGATATTTTTGCCCTTTGTTTTTTCAAAGGGCTTTTGTTATTTTAAGGGATTTTAAGTTTAGGTGAAAGTAATGGGGAAAGAAAGAAATCAAACCTTTCAGTTTTTAAAGGCAATTCTTATTATAATGGTTATTGATGACCATACGGGATGTAAGCTTGGTATTTTAACGAGTTTTTTTCACTACGACACATTCTTTATGCCTTTATTTGTGGCAATTTCGGGCTATTTCTACCGTAAAGAGAATATAATTAAAAATATTACAAAAAAGTTTAAGAAGCTTTATGTACCGTATTTAATATGGTCAGCTGTGGGACTTGGACTTAGTTTTATTTTAGACCGACTGAATATTGTTCATTGGTATAGGCAAATGAATATAAGACAATTATATTACACCTTGGTTTTTGCTCCGCCAACCACCATAAACGGCGCCGGTTGGTTTGTGGTAATGCTATTTGCGGTTTCGGTAGGATATAATATTGTCAGAAACATTTTTAAAGACAGTAAAGCCTTTGATTATAGTTTTCTTGTTCTTTCCGTATTGCTGGGAATGGCTTCACTTTACCTTTGTATCCACGATTACAACACTAAAATAACCTATACCGTTATTTTTCGTATTCTTTTTTATTTGCCTTTCTTCCATTTCGGAACAATGTTTAAGAAATACTTTGAGGCTTTAATTTTAAAACAAAACAAGGCGGTTTTTTGTACGGCTTGTATTTTAGTAAATGTAATTCTATTAGGAATTTTTGATAAGGACATTATCTTCCCCGCAACCTCAAGTATGAATAGTTTTAAGTCCTGGTGGCTTCCCTATATAACCTTTGTAACCGGAGGACTGTTTTGGTATCTTGTTATGACATCTTTGTCGGAAAAAATAGGGCAAAAAAAGATTATCGACTTTTTCGCCGATAATACATTTACCATTATGATGGTGCACCTTTTCTTTACTGCCGTACCGGGATTTATTCTCGGCTTTTCAAAAAAATTTTTCGGTGCCGACATTTCTTGGTTTAATGTTGGTGTATTTAAGAATAAAGCCTGGCTTGATTATTATTTGCCTTCTACCCTTAAAATTGCGGCGCTTTTGTGCGGAATAGTCGGTAGTGCATTAACAGTTTTGATTATCAATAAATCAAAAGAAAAATTTATAAAAAAGCAGGAAAAAAATCTATGAAGATTAAAGTCAAAAAGGTTGATTATGATTATGTATTATCTTTGCCGAAATACAAGCATAAAAAGCCTAAAAAACCTTCGATTTTCTTTAGAACTCTGCTTAAGGTTGCAAGTGGCAAGGATTTAAAGGATGTAAATTTCACATACGAAACAAAGGGTATGGAAAAAATAAGCAAAGACCAACCTGCCCTATATCTTATGAATCATTCCAGCTTTATTGACCTTGAAATAGTTTCAAGCATTCTATATCCGAGGCCTTTTAATATAGTTTGCACCTCGGACGGTTTTGTTGGCAAGGAATGGCTTATGCGAAGCTTAGGCTGTATTCCCACAAAGAAATTCATCACCGATGTTACCTTGGTAAAGGATATGATTTATACTACCAAAAAGCTTAAATCATCCGTACTTATGTACCCTGAGGCAAGTTATACCTTTGACGGCACTGCAACCCCCTTACCTGACGGACTCGGAAAATGTATTAAGCTTTTGTCAGTTCCGGTAGTTATGATTAAAACCGAAGGCGCTTTTTTACGAGACCCGCTTTACAATATGCTTCAAAAGCGAAATGTTGATGTCAGTGCAAAAGTTGAGTACATATTAAGTCCAAAAGAAATAAAGGAAATGTCGGTTGAACAAATCAATGGGAAATTAAAAGAACTGTTTACCTTTGATAATTTCCGTGTACAACAGGATAAAAAAATCAAAATTGACGAAGACTTCCGTGCAGACGGACTAAACAGGGTTCTTTACAAATGCCCTGTTTGTAACACCGAAGGTGAAATGACCGGCAAAGGCACAAAGCTTACCTGTAAGCATTGTAATAATTCTTGGGAACTTTCAGAATTCGGAACTCTTGAGAATAAGGATAACTTAGGGTTTAAGCATATTCCCGATTGGTACAATTGGGAAAGAGAATGTGTTAAAAATGAAATAGAGGATAATATTTACAGCCTTGATATTCCGGTTAATATTTGTATGATGGTTGATATGAAATCTATTTATGATATCGGCGAAGGCAGACTTATTCACAATAAGGACGGCTTTTTCCTTACGGGCGCCGAAGGAAAACTATCCTATCACCACTCACCATCCTCGTCCTACAGTCTTTATTCCGATTATTTTTGGTATGAAATCGGCGATATGATTTGCATAGGAAATAATGATGCATTATATTATTGTTTTCCGAAAACAGGCAAAGATGTTGTGGAAAAAACCCGTCTTGCCACCGAAGAAATCTATAAAATCTTAAGAAAACAAGTAAATATCCCCTTAAAATGTTAATTATTGTTAATTTTCAGGAATTTTTTAACATTTTTTAGGCAAATGCCTTGACATTAATTATTTCGCACTGTATAATGTCAGTGTTCGAATATTTACTGTTAGGAGGGTTGCAAAATGAGCAAATCAAGTTCCTCAGAACATAAAAAGTCAAAGTACGACGAAGAAGAACCGGGAGTAATCTTTCCCCTGGCTTTAATGGGTTTTCTTGTTCCGGTTATGGGTTTATATATGTATGAGAAGCATAAATATAAACACCCCAGAAGAGCTAAGTCGGGCGGTATCGGTGCATTAATCGCTTTAATTATTTTTATGGCAGCCACTACAGTGATGGGAATATTTTTCCCCGAAAGTATTAACAATATAATGCAATTTGTTAGGCAATAATTAAATAAGTATTTCAAAAAACGGCAGACACTTTTGTGTCTGCCGTTTGATTTTATTGGTATAAATTAAATTAAATCCCAATCTATTATAATACACAGTTGAGAAAATCAATGGTTCTTTGGTTTTTAGGATTTTTGAATATTTCTTCGGGAGTTCCTTCTTCGGCAATAACACCATCTGCAATAAACAAAACTCTATCGGCAACATCACGAGCAAATCCCATTTCGTGGGTAACAATCACCATAGTCATACCCTTTTTTGCAAGGTCCTTCATAATTGCAAGAACCTCTCCTACCATTTCAGGGTCGAGGGCACTTGTAGGCTCGTCAAAAAGCATAATATCAGGGTGCATGCACAAAGCTCTTGCTATGGCAACACGCTGTCTTTGACCGCCGGAAAGTTCATGAGGATAGGAATACACCTTATCCGAAAGCCCAACCATTTCAAGCATTTTAAGTGCTTCGGCCTTTGCTTCTTCCTTAGTGGCTTTTTTAAGCTCTAAAGGTGCTAATGTCAGGTTGTCAATAACATTTAAGTTAGCAAAAAGATTAAAGTGCTGAAACACCATTCCGATTTTTTCTCTAACCTTATTGATATCGGTTTTCTTTGAAGAAATGTTGTATTCGTCAACAATAACCGTACCGCTTGTTATATCTTCAAGACGGTTCAGGCATCTTAAAAAGGTACTTTTACCGCCTCCCGAAGGACCGATTACAACTACTACCTCACCCTCGTATATATCGGTAGTAATACCCTTTAATACGGGATTTTTATGAAAGGATTTATGGAGATTATCCACATGAATTTTAACAGAAGTATTATTTTTCACGGTTAAGTCTCCTTTCTAACATTTTTGCAACCCACTGCAAAATAAGAATAACCACAAGATACATAATACCTACAATAATCCAGGTTTGGAATGATAAAAATGTTCTTGCGATAATGTTTTGTCCCTTGTTAACAAGTTCGGGAAAACCGATAACCGAAAGAATGGATGTATCTTTCAGTGTAATAATAAACTGATTTACAATACTCGGAATCATATTTTTAATTGCCTGTGGCAAAACAACCCTGAACATTGACTTCCAATAAGGAAGACCTAAGCTTCGTGCCGCTTCCATTTGTCCCGGGTCAATGGCCTGAATACCTGCACGAATAATTTCCGCCATATATGCACCGCAGTTTACGGCAAGACAAATTGTACCTGCCGTAAGAGATGTTAACATTATTCGTACACCAAAAAAGTTTTTTGCTGCATAAGGAACTCCTATGTAAACAAATAAAGCAAGTACTATCATGGGAATACCTCTTATTACATTAACATAAATAAGAGAAATCCAGTTGCAAACCTTGTTTTTTACAACGCTTAAAAGTCCGAATACTACACCGATAATACAACCGAAAAAAAGTCCGAGCAGGGCCAATAACAAAGTTCCCCCCAGAGCCTCTAATAAGTATACGCCGTACTCTGATAAAATGCGTCCCATAATTTTCTCCAATCGTTCTATAAGGGCAAAGAGGTATAATCCCCTTTGCCCTTACTTAAATAATAATTTTAAAATGTAAGCTAAAAATTAACCAAGATAATTCTTTATAATTTCGTCATACTTACCGTTTGCCCTAATGTTCTTAAGACCTGCATTGAAAAGGTCAAGAAGCTCGGAGCTGTCCTTGCTGAATGTAGCAAAACCGTAATTGGCCGGTTCATTTTCGCTTCCGTCAATATATTTCATATCAAGTTCGCCTGTCTTAATTGAATACTTAAGAATCGGTGTGTCATCGAAACAAGCATCAGCCTGACCGCCCTGTACCTGAGCATACATATCAGGCGAGGTAGAAACTCTAACAACCTTAAAGCCGTACTTGTCGGCAATACCTGTTGCATATTCATCACTCATAGTACCGTTCTTAACAACAACACTCTTGCCCTTTAAGTCTTCAAACTTGGTAATGGTGGAATCCTTGGCAACAGCCATACCTTGAGTAGCCTCATAGTAGCCGTCAGAGAATATCCAACCCTCGTTTTGTCTTTTCTCGGTAATGGAAGCACCGGCAATCATACCGTCTGCTTGACCTGCCTGACATTCTGCAATAGCAGCATCCCAACCGATATAGTGAAGGTCATAGGTAAATCCCTGGTCTTCCGAAATTGCCTTTAATATATCCATATCAATTCCCTTGATATTTCCTTCAGCATCCTCAAACTCAAAAGGACTGAAGCCCTTATCGGTAGCAATAACAAAGTTTTTCTTTGCGCTGCCGTCGGAATTAGAACCGGTGTCTTTGCTTCCGCAACCTGCAAAAGCACAAGCAACCATCAAAATTGCCATAATAAGTGAAATAATTTTTGTAAAGTTTTTCATAATTTTCCTCCGTTAATAATATTACCCTTATATTTTACAATATAATCAGGCGTTTGTCAATAAATTAACACATTAGAAAAGGAGTAAATACGCCGTTTCGCTTAATAATATTAAGCGAAACCGACATAACGCTTAATATATAGAGGTTTGCGCAAAATTATATAAATTTTACACATTAGTATGATGAAAAACCCTTATGATAATACCCGGCAAACGAGATGTCCTTTTTGTCGCTGTTTCTTGTTCAAATGAATGGGTTTACAAATTTTTCCTCACTATGGTTTAAGGGTTCCAAATAAAAATGTATCCATATTCCCTATTTAATCGGCATCTAATCAATTACCGATTATGCTCCGACATAATAATCAACCGCCTTTTGCATAAAATCAGCAGTAACACCGAAATATTCGGCAAGTGAGTAAACATTGTCATAACCTTGGGTAAGAGCCTTTTTAAAACGATACTTGGGAATAAGCTTTTTTATCGCCCAATTATCTGCCCTCTTTTCGTGTTTTTCTCTAACATCAAAAGGAGAATATATATTATAAAAGCTTCCTGTGGTACAATGTCCCAACTCGTGGGCAAGACAAACCTTTTCCCTTGCACCCGAAAGGGATGGGTCCACCGCAATATAAAGATTATCGCCGTATTTTACCGAAACCGAAGAATTTTCTCTGACATCAAATCTATCAACCTTAACTCCCTGTTTTTCTGCGAAAGAGTAAAGCCTAACTGTTTCCATTTTCTCGCTCCTTAATATATCCCGCGTACCTCTTAACCTCTTCCCACATTTCATCGGTTACAACAGTATCTCCGCCGAACAAAGCGACCTTTAGAGCATTATCATCAAACTGGGTTTCGGTTTTTCCGTACAAAAAATCAACTGAAACACCGAAATAGTCGGCAATAAGAGAAAGAGTTTTTGCGGATAATGTTTTTTTCCTGCCGAATTTGAAGTCGGAAAGAGAGGCTCTCGGTATTCCGCAAGAGCTACAAAGAAATGTAATATTTATACCCTTTTCTCTGCAAAGACTTTCTATTCTTTCATACAATTCAGGCATACATCCGTCCCCCGATTACTAAATTTAGTAATTTTTACTTGACATTTATGATTTTTCGTAATATAATGACTTTGCGATTACGAAATCTCATAAAATATCCCCTGTGCTTACTATTATATTACTGTATTTCGTAATTGTCAAGAACTATTTAGGAGGAACAAGAAGTATGTACCGTTGTAAGGACTGCGGTAAAATAATGGAAAATCCGCAAAAAATTTATGAAGAAGACAACAGTCTGTTAAATTTGAGAAAATATCACTTTGTTTGTACAAAATGCAAAAGTGAAAACATTGTGGAAAGGGAAAAACACTACTGTGGGTGCTGTGGAAAACTGTTACCCGAGGGACGAAAAAATTACTGTAGTGCAAAATGCCGAAAGCGAGGAGAAGAAATTTACGAAAGACAAAGAAAAAACTACAACGATTTAGTAAAATCTCCTCTTTTTTCTCTTGTCAGGGAAATTGAAGATTATAATCAAACCCACAATACACATTTAACATACGGAGAATACACCGAAAAAATAAGGAGAGAAAAAGAAAATGCAGGAAAGAAGCGAAAAAATAAGGTTTTTGAAAAATTATCCGGTGCTGATGGCAAAAATTACAAGACTGAAGGAAATGACAAAAATGTATCCCCAAAACAAAGAGGAATACGAAAGAGCAATTCGTCAAACCGAAAGGTGCATAAAGAAAACCGAGAAAATTATTGAATCGGTTGACGGCGGAATATTAACCGAAATTCTTTACCAAAAATATTTATGCGGAAAGAACTTTGAAACCATAAGCTACCAACTAAATTACAGCAAAAGGCAAATTGAAAGATTACATATAATTGCCTTGGAAAAATTAGAAATTTTTTAAAAAAGACTTTACAAACCGTTTTATTTTTTTTATAATATATAGAACAAATGTTCGGTAAGGCGGTGTAATTTTGAAAGACAGGACTATTCTTCACTGTGATTTAAACAATTTTTTTGCTTCGGTTTCCTTGCTTGATAATCCGACTTTTTATAATATGCCGGTTGCTGTTTGCGGAAATGCAGAGGACCGTCATGGTATAGTACTTGCAAAAAATGATATTGCAAAAAGCTACGGAGTTAAAACTGCCGAAGCTAATTGGGAGGCAATATCCAAATGTCCCGACCTTGTTATTTTAAAACCCGACTATAAAAAGTACTGTGAATATTCGGCAAAAGTAAGAGAAATTTACGAAAGGTACACCGATATTATTGAGCCCTTCGGTATTGACGAATGTTGGCTTGATGTTACGGGAAGTAAACTGCTTTTCGGAAGCGGCGAAGAAATCGCCCATAAAATCCGCCGTTGTGTAAAAAACGAACTGGGCGTAACCATTTCCGTTGGTATTTCTTTTAATAAAATTTTTGCAAAATTAGGCTCGGATATGAAAAAGCCCGATGCCGTTACCGTTATAAGTAAAGAAAATTTCAAAGAAAAGGTCTGGGGATTGCCTGTGGGAGATTTGCTTTTTGCAGGTAAAAAAACCGTTTTGACATTAAACCGAATAGGTGTTTTTAATATCGGAGACCTATCCTATTGTGATGAAAAAACCTTAAAAAAAGTATTAGGTGTATAGTGGTGTTTTCATTTATTTTGCAAGGATATGCTCCGAGTCTCAATGTACCGCCTTTATCTATGCTGTCGCTTTGTCCCGGCATAAAGTCAATAACCTTATTTTCGCATCTTTCGTCAAATTCTCCCGAATTTGCAT
>DCIE01000035.1 GCA_002315765.1 Ruminococcaceae bacterium UBA1734 | reverse complement strand
TTCTCGGCGGAATGACTGTTCAATCTGAGCGGTTTCACCGCACAACATCAGCGGAATATTCATACGGTTCTGAATAATTATACAATGTATATTTATTCGGCGTATTTTTATATTTATGCATAGTGCACCATCATGAATTTTTCAAAAATGATGGTTTTTGATGGTGCAAGGCCTTTTTTTGGCCCTCTTGGTGTGTAAAAATTGGACACCCCTCATTTTCGAGAAGTGTCCAAAAAGTCTGTAAAGCCTTGATATTACTAGTTATTTCATTGCTTCTTCAACAGCAACTGCGCAAGCAACTGTTGCGCCTACCATTGGGTTGTTGCCCAGGGCATGGTCATGCGCCATATGAGCTCGTGCAGTTACTTTTTTGCGAAGCCGCAAATCGTTGATACGTAAGCGATTACGGGCTATTTGACCATTTATCGCCACTTATGAAAACTTCATGTTTTATTCGGAAAATCTCGGAAAAACGGGTCTTTTTTTTGAAAAAACTTCGGAAAATTTCGGAAAATTTTTCAGCGCTATGGTTGCTTGCGCAGTTTTCAGGTTTTTCATTTTTTCCCTATTCACAATCCGGACCATCTCTTTCTGTCAATCTTTTGATAAAATACGTAATTCAAAATCTTGGTAACAGGAAAGAATTATTCCGGGTAATTCAGGACAATATATCATTATCCCGATTTCTCTTTCCAAAATCAGAATAAACGAAATGTTTCATCCGGTCTCACCTTTCTCCCAACATCCTGTTCTTTCCCCCAAAATCAGTATGCATTTAGGAGAAAATTAAAAATAGTTTGATTCAGACATTCACTTTATAGGTAGCTCACCGATTTAACAGTTTTTGGATTCCGTTTCCCAAAACTATTGACATTTGCATAGTTTTTGGATATTATATCGTTAACACATTATGGAGGATATATCGGAATGGCTGAAAACAGAATTGAAAGAAAAGAATATCTTGATAAACTTATCGCTTTCAGGGATAAAAATATCATCAAGGTCATAACCGGTGTTCGCAGATGCGGAAAATCCGTTTTGCTCGAACTGTTTCAGGATTTTCTTCTGAAGCAAGGAGTATCCGAAGAACAGATTATTGCCATTAATCTTGAAGATTACGACTTCTATGAACTCAGAGAACCCACAAAACTTCATTCATATATTAAAGAAAGATTGAATGAAACACAAATGACCTATATCTTCATTGATGAAGTGCAGCATTGTGAAGATTTTCCGAGAGTGGTTGACAGCCTTTATCTGAAGAAAAATGTTGACATTTATCTCACGGGCTCCAATGCAAATCTTTTGTCTAGCGAAATTGCCACACTTCTTTCGGGAAGATATGTCGAAATATCAATGCTTCCGTTATCGTTCGGAGAATATGTTGCAAGCACAGGCAGCACAAATGAATTATCAAGAAAATATCTTGAATATATTGAATACAGTTCATTTCCTTACACTCTTGAACTTAAAAAGCAGCCGAAAGAAATAGCAATGTATCTTGAAGGCTTATACAACACAATCGTTGTCAAGGATATTTCTCAAAGGCATAAATTCCCGGATACAATGATGCTTGAAAGCATAACAAGGTTTGTTTTTGACAATATAGGCAATCCCATGTCAACAAAAAAGATTGCAGACACAATGACATCATTCGGAAGAAAAATTGATGTAAAAACGGTTGAAAAATATGTCAGAGCCCTGATGGAAAGCTTCATCGTATATCAGGCAAAAAGATACAACATAAAAGGCAAACAGTATCTGAAAACCCTTGATAAGTATTATGTTGTGGATATCGGTCTGAGATATATGCTTTTAGGCTCACGCTCAACGGATGTAGGTCATATTCTTGAAAATGTAATTTATCTTGAATTGCTGCGCAGAGGATTCAGCGTTTATGTTGGAAAAATTGACGACCTTGAGGTTGACTTTGTTGCTCAGAATCAGAAAAGAACAATCTACTGCCAGGTTGCAGCAACAGCGAGAGATGAAAACACATTATTGCGTGAACTTAAACCTTTGCAGAAAATCAACGATAATTATCCAAAGGTTATCCTTACTCTTGATGACGACCCCGAAGCAGACTACAACGGAATCAGACGGATAAATGCGCTGGATTGGCTGATAAGAAACACAGAGCTGTAATACGGTAATATAACAAGCTTTTTCTTAACCTATTTCATATAATTATTTCAAGCCGTCACCCCAAAAAAGTGACGGCTTTCTTCTGTCCGGCGTAAACATTGGTATGCCCCTGATTTTCAATATATATTAAGGTTTACTCGGATTTGAATTTCAGAAGTTTCTTTTCCTTTTCGGATTTTTTGTGTTCTCTTCGTCCAAAATATTTATCTTTTGCAGCAATAGAAGGATCAAGCCAATCTGCCATTCCGGATGCCCATTCAACCCATTGCCGGTTTTCATCGTTCAGTTCTTCCTGATTGAACGCTGAAATATATCTTCTTATCCTTTGTGCCCGTTCAAAATCTTCAGCTTCATTTTCGAGTTCTCTGAGCATATCAATCTGGCGATCATGCTCGGCACGATACATTTTCTTTATGAGTTTTCTCTCTGATTCCTCACGGTTTTTATCTTCATTTATTTCACGGATAATTCTTTCTTTTTCGGATTTAGCATACAGAAGCAGGAATATTTCACAAAGACGGTCTTCGAGATTCAGCGTTCCTGTATCCCTAACGAAGCAATCCTTTTCAACGGCAAAACAAAGCTGACCGTTAAAGCTGTAATCAATTGAACGGATTGCATGATCTCTGCCTTCTGCAAGACATTGTTCTATATATTCAGTTTCTTTGTCTGAATAGGTGTGTGGTGTTTCGGATTTGCATTCCGTTATATTAAATCTGACTGTTTCATTTCTGATGACAATGGATAAATCGGAGTTGACCGTACAACCAACCATCTCAAACGCCGAAAACAGAGAATCAAGTATAAGATACGCCCTTGGCATCATTTCAGTTGAAATACATCCCCACAGAGCCGGTGAACCACTGCTGTTTTTATCAAAAGTACTTATATTTATTGGCGCAAGTTCATCAAAGTTATGATACTGTGCCCATTTTTTCATACTTTTCTGATGATTAATCAATATCGGATGTCTGACTGTTTCCGATAGAGTTATTGAGTTAGCGATTTTTGTAACATCAACAATATCTTTATTTGAAAGAAAATTCAGAATCCCTTTTGCATTTCGTATTGTTTTGTCTTTTTGTTTAGGGTCTCTTTGCCAGTATGAAATCGGCGGTAACGGAATATTGTGTGCTCTGCACATCTTTCTTATTGTAGAACCTGTAACACCGTATTTTTCTGCAATGTTTTCAGTTGGTCTGGTCCAGACCTGAAAATAAAGCTTTTCTCTGTCATATGAGGCAGGGCCTCTTACCGATTTCTTTTCTTTACTGCTTTTGGACATAATGTCGTAATGTCGATTGCTGTTTCCCATAAAATCACATCCCTATCATTGATAGTATGATTTTATCAGTTTAACAATATCTTGCAACTATGCAAAAGACCGACTCTCACGAATCGGTCTTAAATAATGCACTTATAAACGGCAATACATTGATCTTCTTTGGATTGGCTATAACAATTTTTATTTCCGCAGGAGGGTGCAATTATGCGATTTCATATATAAATATTGAAGCGATTCACGAATAACAAACAAACGGCGGCGGAAAAAAATCCCTGCTACTGGTTCTTGTCACTTTTTCTTTTTTGAATACCTCATTATAACAGCAGTATTTTCATCGAATCTACTGAAAATAACTCTTATTTTACACTCAAGAATGCAGTTCAGAGGAATTCCGATAGCTGTATATACTATTGTCAGCAATACAAACCGCAGTATATGGCTTGCCGCAAATAGTTCATCATGCGCAGGTTCAACATACTTACCGGAATTATAATGAGTGTAATAGTTCCGCATATTAGATAAGCCCTTCGCATAATCGACTATGTTTGATTCGATCAATTCAAGAGCACCATTGTATTCCTTAAGTATATCTTGATACCTATGTATTAGTTTTATTTCTTTATTTTTGCTTTTGTTGTCCGGATCATTTTGGGCAATATCCTTTGCTTGTTTCTTTCTAAACGCATTGGAATAGACTTCAATCGCTTGTGACAAGTTTAAGAAACCATTGGCTCTTGTTGATCGATTACAAATTATCTCATAGAACAAATTGGGGATAGGATTTGCACTTTCATAAAGTGTAAGCCAGGCATCCCATACGTTTTGGAATTGGTTTTCAAAGGCAGATGTCTTGATAAGAAACGGTTCATTGACCGCCGAAACATCCTCTTTATAGTTTAGCCACAAGCCGTATTCGGTTTCATCGCCATCAATTTTACTCGTTTGCCCCGTACGACTGCACAAATTCCCCCGCCAATGCCGCACAAAAAACGGGCATTCGGTAACTTATACATACCAATCGGGAATTATGATATAAGTGCGAAATACATTGATAAATAACAGAAAACGGAGGATGTAAAATGCTTTCAATCAGAAAATATTCATAATAGCACACCTGTCAGAATAAACATTTGCATTTTGTAATATTTCGCCTTGATCTTTACACTTTATATATAGGTAAAAGTATGATATACTCTTCTCTGATAAAAGAATTTAAATTTCCGGAATAAAAAACGAGAGGAATAATTAAATGCTTGCTTTTTTGTTAACAATAATTGAAACATCTGAAGACAAGGATATCCTTATTGATGTTTACAATAAATATTTTGTGTTATTGAATACGATTGCAACAAAGCTTCTTTATGACAAAGATTATGTTGATGATTGCATACAGGATACATTTGTTGAATTGATTAATTCATTTGATAATTTTAAAAAAGTTGCTCCCGCCTGCCAAAAATCATACATATCAACAATTTGCAGAAGAGTTGCATATAAAATAAACAGTAAAAACTCAGAATACTTATCTTCCGATGATATTGATAATTTATATTTTAAAAATAGGGTTGATTACAATTTTTCTGAATTTGATAAAATAGATATTGCATACTCACTCAACAAACTGGATTTTAAATACAGAGAACCGATTATTATGAAATATATGGATGGATTTTCCATAAAAGAGATTTCTGAAAAATTAGGGATATCAGAAAACCTTGTTTTGCAAAGATTGTTCAGAGGAAAGAAAATTCTGTATAATTTACTTGAGGAGAAATAGATTATGTCAGAAAACAATAAAATATTGTCTGATGCGTGTGTCTTAGCAGAGGAATTATATTGGGGAGATTTTTTCAAAAGCATTGATGAGACTAATGCTATTCAAGTCTCCGATAAACAACGAAATGCAATATATAATCTCATAGGAGATAATGTCAAGCATTTGGGCAGTATAAGCAGTTTTACACCGACAATTGTAAAACCAAAGAAAAAATTCAGAGCAATACTAATTGCTGCTATACTGATAATATTGCTGGCTGCTGCCGCTTTTGCTGTTACACCAATTCGCAGTTTTATTATAAAAATTTATGATGATTGTGCTGAAATCATTTTTCATACAGATGATACTGACGATTATTTTTATTCCGAATTTACTTATATTCCCGATGGATACAAACTATCAACTTGTAACCGCAGCAAAAATTCACAGTATTTACTTTATCTTAATGGTGAAAACAGGGTAATAATTAACACATTGAAAAACGGGAAATCAAAAACCGTTATAGACACTGAAAATTCAACTACAGGTCAAATTAATATTAATGAATTTACCGGTTATTACAGCCTAACTGATTCATCAATCATCTTAATTTGGTCAACAGGAAAATATAACCATTGTATTATCGCAGATACTGCCGGCAATAACATTACCCTTGAAAATGTCGTTAAGATTGCTCAATCAAAAAAGCCATTATCATAGCATAATAAACAAAATTCAAATAAAAATAAAAATTCATGTAATATTTACACCCCTTTTCTGCACTTTGTATATGAGAAGCTAAACTCATTACAAAAGGAAAGGGGTGTTTCTTTATGAAAAATAAAGTAAAAGCAATTGCAGTTGCTTTGGTAATTGCAATTATATCATCTGCAGCTACGATTATTTGTTATGCAAATTACGACGAAAAAGACACCGGAATAAAACTGACTTATATTGATAGTTACAATGGAACAATAGATCATCAAACGTTATCCACAACTGTTACAGCAAAGATATACGGAAAGTCAGGAGTGTCAAGCGTAAAAATCAAAATGGAGCTGCAAAAACTTTCAAGCGGAACTTATTCTACAGTTGAAACATGGGAACAAACATTTACCGGAAGCATTGGTTCAATGGAAGAAAGCAAAATCACAAATCCATTCAGCACTTATCGGTTGAAGGCAACATTTACGGCATATTCCGGCTCGGCATCGGAAACAAAAACTCTGTATATATATGAAGAGTAATTAATATTTATGTTATAGGAGGTTTACAAGAATATCTTGGTGGATGTCATACGATAATAATGGAGGATGGTATGAGTATCAAATTATCAATGCAGTAAACAATTGGGAGAATCCGGGATGGAACAATCCAATCAATTTCGTTTGCGCCAGTAGTAATAGCGGAACCATGATGGACATTTACTCCAAGCCCAGTTCTTTTTGGCCATTGAATGTAAGAAATGGGGTACTTGCTGAAACAAGATTTTATGATAGTAGCAGTGTACAAATAAACCCGGCAAATGATTATCGTTTTACACGCATTTTTATTAATGATGGCACTATGCATAATCAGACTGCCGTTCAAATGAAAGGCACAATCGCCCATGAGATAGGTCATACCTTGGGACTTGATGAGAACAACTCAAATGTTTACAGTATTATGTGTCAAACCGGTAATGGTAGACAAGTGCAAACCGTACAGCAAATTGATAATAGTACAGTAGTACATATTTACAGTTAAAAGGAGAACGGCTTATGAAAGTTAGAATAATTCAAAAACTGATGGTTTTTGCATTGCTTTTTTGTCTTGCAACTTTAACTTTTGGATGTAATGCAAGCAGAAAAAATATAAATAATCTTTCTAATGACGGAAAGAACTTTGACAATCATTCTTTGGATTTGACAACTGCTATGAATAGCGGCGACGATAAGCATACTAATGTAATTGAAGTAACTCCATCATTTGATTCACTGTATAATTTTGCGGATATAAATGTATTAGCGAAACAAAGTGACTATATTGCACTTATAACAGTTGATACTGTATTGGGAGTAAGCAATGTTAATAAAATTACGAACGAACATATAAGTACGCCATACACCTATGGAAAAGTCACTGTGTTAAAAACATTAAAAGGTGAATTCAATGAAAAAGAAATAAAATTCTGTAGGCTGGGTGGACAGTTGCCTTACAAAGAATGGATCAAAGGAGATGAAGACCCAAAGAAGCTAGAAAGTGTACGAGCTGAATTAGGCATGTCTAAAATCAGCGATAAGGATATTGTTATAGAGTATAGAATAAAGGATGATATTAAAATTGAAGAAGGAAAAACATATTTAGCATTTATGTATCATAATCCAGATTTTAATGAACAGAACGAATATGTGATTCATGGTTATCAATTCGGTCTTCGAGAAACAGAAGTTGAGCAGAATGTCTCAAAGCAATCAATCGGTTCTATTCAAATCAAAAATAACGATACAGGTAACTGGGAAAGAATATCTTCAGTTTTACCCGATTATTGTAAATAAATTGTCGTTAAACAATACTTTACAAAGGAAGTTCTAATATTGTCATATTAAAACATGGGGGGATGATTCCAATGGGACTTTTGAATTTTACTTAATAAATTATTATATAGAAAAGAAGTGTTAAAATGCGTATTTTTAAAAAATTTATTAGTATATTATTGTTTTTATCTTTTATCCTTTTATTTCCCCTAAACTGTTTTGCTGCTTCCAATCTCTCGACAGTGTCCACTATTACAAATGGAGCTTCCTATTATATCCGAAACAAGAATAGCGGATGCTATTTAGATGCAGAAAATTCTCTTAATTTTAATGTTATTCAGTATGATTATCATGGTGCTCTCAATCAAACATGGAAATTGACTTGTATTTCAGGAAACACATACAGACTTGAAAACAGAAGTCCTTATTATCAGAATCAAGGCAGAAAATGTTTGAGTGTATCAGAGGTAAACGATGAAGTTGATCTATATTATTATAGTTCTTCCCTTGTAACGCAGCAATGGACAGTAACAGCAAACTCTGATGGCACATTTACCATTAGGTCTTTGTGGGATAATAAGGTTCTTCAAACAGAAAATTCCTCAAGTTCTTCACCAGCTAATGTTATAAAAGCAACATATAATGGCTTAAACAGTCAAAAATGGTATTTTGAAAAGATCCCTTCGCCGAATGCATTAACAGCAAATCTAAAAGTGGAATTTCAAGCCGGAAAGTACTGGAATCATTCTCCTTCAAATTCAAACTCCGTAACTTCCGTTAGAAGTATTGCATGTACTCATCACGGAAATTGCAATTACAACGGAAGTTGCGGATGCAATTCTTACAGTAGCGCAATCCAATGTAAGGGATACGCTCTCTATATTGGTTATCGTTATTATTTAAGTGACCCTCGAAACTGGAATGTGATAAACTGCGACAATATGTCTGCATCTGAAAAAGCCGGTGCGATGTCTTTTTTAAAACCTGGAGATATTATTCATTTTAATAATCACTATATTTATGTTACATCAATAGCTTCAAATATGAGCACTTTTTACTTTACTGATGTTAACTGGAATGATCCATGTATTATTCGGTGGGGAGGAAGTTGCAATATTTCAGATTTTTATAGCGGATCAAAAAACCTACATGAAATAATCAAAGCACCTTATGTGCTGTTATAAATACATATAAAATAAATTTGGAGGCTTTGTTATGAAAACAAAAACTTTAACGATAATTATTTCCACAGTTGCTTTATTATTATGCTTAATTTGCCTTGCAAGCTGCAAGAATAATGAAATTCCCACAAATGATTCTGTTTCAGGTACATACGCTTCTTCGCAAATAGAAACAAAGGAGATCTTTGTGAATAAGGCTCAGCCGCTTGAATATGGATTCATTACATGCTACTCAAATCCACAGCACGAGGAAAACATCGAGAATGAAGATAATTCTTATGGAATTATGGACTCTGAAGGTAATGTGGTCATTGAGCCGAAATATGATAATGCTTTTCCTGCAAGTCGTGAAACATTTATAATATCTGATGTTAAAGAAGGAGAAACTTATTCATCAATGATTGACAGCGACGGTAAAACTATAATATCGTCGTTTAAAGGTAAAATTGTACCTATCTATTATAAAAACAATGCGACAATCGCAATAATTGAACCTAAAGAAGAAAAATCATACTTAGTCAATATGACCGGTGAAAAATTACTTGGTCTTGATTTTAATTCCATCTATATTGCTAAAGAAACAAGACAAAACATTTTAGAAGCTTATTCTGAAGGGATCGCATACTATATTTCTCTTGATGGTAAGCTGATAGCTGAACTTCCGGCAAACAAACCCGTGCTTGATCCATTCAAGGAAGGCAAAGGCGGTACGGTCATTACGTGTTGCTATTTACCGGAAAAATGTGATGGATGTATTTTATATGGATTATATGATTCATCGGATGGTCATGAAATTGTTCCATGTTCACGCAAAAACGGATTTGCTATAAACGAAGAACGTTTTATTCTTAAAGATACAAGTGCTTTAGGACCCGATTATGAAGACTTTGCTTCGATATATGATGAAAATGGAAATGTTATTTGTGCTGATGGCGAATATCAGGATATAATCTTTGACAATGGTAGTTCTTGGGGTATCGGTGTAACGATAAATCCTACAGAAGATCATACAAGTTCTATTGTAAAATACTATAAAATCGATGCCGATGGCAACAAATTATCAGAAGCACTTGATTCCATGCCTGAAGTGAACAAGTAAATTAAGCAAAGCCAAACAAAATAGGGCACATTTGTTAGCCACTTAAATTTGTACAGATAGCACAAACATTCCTTATGATGAATTTAATTAAGCAGCAAATTGACCTGCGATGTTTTATCACAGTCGGTTTGCTGCTTAAATTTTGACTATTTTGACCTGCTTTATCAATTTTGCCGTTCTTATGGAAAATTAAAACAGGTGGCAACGGAAAACAGGGTTGGGCATTAGGTGAAACACTACCTAAAATATACTGTGCTGATTATTGATGAAATCGGTTATTTGCCGATTAACAAAACGCAGCATATGGATTTTTTCAACTCATTGCAGTAAGGGATGAAAAGCGGCCTACTATACTGACTACAAACCAGTCATTCTTGCAGTGTTATTATCACTGTTATTAATTTTTCAAATTAGTTCAGTGGGCTTTGCTTCGGCAGTTGATTCAGGAAACCAGACGCATCCAATTTATAAAAACTCATTGACAGGTAGCTATTCAAAAGAAATGACAGAAACCGATATTACAAAGATTAACTGTAAAGAGGCTACCTCAGAGAGCATAAAAACTGAGCCGGTAATATCTGGCGAAGAAATATCACTGCGCAGCGAATACACCAAACACTTCAGAACAGAAAGTGGAACATATATTGCTACTTCATATAATGAACCTATTCATTACTCCGTAAATGGTAAATGGGAAGCGGTTGATAATACACCTGTAAAAACAGAAAACGGCAAATATATTGTATCAAAGACATCAACACCTATATCTTTCCCTGCAGATATTCGAAATGATTATATTACTATTTCCAACGGAGATGGATTGATTGCGTTTCGTCTTGATAAAAAAGCAGCTGAAAATAATTTGTCGGACAAATCGGCTTCAATTAAAGTTGAAACAAAAGAACAAACTAACAGTGGTGAATCGGAATATAAAAAAGCGATTTCGGTTGATACAAAGCACAGCACACTGACTTATGATAATATTTTTAAGAACGGTTATCTTGAACATGCTATCTCATCTTCTGTTCTAAAAAAATATTATTATTAACGAAAAAGCTGAAAAATATCAGTTCGTTTTTGATGTGAATTTTATAAATATGTATCCTGTTTCGGGCGAAAATGGGACCATATACATATTTAGCGATTCAAATCACAATAATCTTGAAATGTGCTTCACAACACCATATATTTATGATGCTTCAGGGAATACAACCAATAATATTTCAACCGATCTAATTTCCAATGGAGAATCATATAAATTATATATTATTGCTGACTCTGAATGGATCAATAGTGAAGAAAGAGCATTTCCTGTTGTAATTGATCCTACAATTGAGTTGGATACAGGCAGGGATGATATAATTGATGCACATGTAAATCAAAATAAGCCCACAAAAAATTATGAAACTGACTATCAGCTTGAAGTTGGTAAAAATCTCAGCAATGTTTTCAGAACATATATTAAATACACATTACCTACCTTACCAAATATGAGTATAATAACGGACGCCGAAATTGAACTCATTCAGAATTGGGCACGTAGTTTCAGTAACATCGACATACGCCTTAATGTTTATCAGTGCACAAGCAACTGGTACGAAAGCAGTATTACATGGAATAATCAACCGATATCGAATTTGTCATCGGCAACTGTTGTTGATTATACATATTTTTTGAATGGTATGAGCAAGCATTATATTTTGAATGTCACAAAAATTGCAAAAAGTTGGTATGAATCAGGCAGTAATTACGGATTAATGTTGGCTACATCAGATGAAAGTGTTTCAGAAAAAACATCATTTTATTCATCGGAAAACATTGTAAACGCCTTCCCATTAATAACCGTAAGTTACACCAATAATACGGGCGTGGAAGACTATTGGGACTATCAATCCATTTCACTGGAAAAGTCAGGTGAAATATTTGTCAATACATATAATGGTAGCATGACTTATTTTCGGGAAGATGCTTCAACTTCAGGCCTAATTTATCCGGTAACCGTGTCACATATATACTCAAACAGCAAGGATTCTTCAACAGGCATATTCGGTAACATGAAATTAGGAAAAGGATTTAAGCTAAATCTTATTGAGAAAATAGAAACCACCGATCTTGATGCTTATCCGTATAAATATATTGATTCAGATGGAACAGTGCATTTTTGTAAAGCCACCAATGCATCTGGTCAATTCCAACTTGAATTTGATACAACAACTATTCTTTCTGTCGGAGCATCATCATATACACTTTCGTATGCTGACGGCAGTTACAAATCTTTCAATTCAAGTGGATTTTTAACTAATATCCATGATAAAAATGCAAACTGTGTTTCGATAACATATAGCAACAATAGAATCAGCAGAGTTACTGATGGTGCCGGAAAATATATTTCATTTACATATAATACAGATAATTATCTCCAATCAATTACCGATACTGCGGGAAGAATAACAGTATTTTTATATAATTCAAGTGGCTACCTGACATCGGTTTCTAATCCTGATTCAACATCAACCAGTTACACATATATGTATGGGATGATATCTCGAATCACAACAACAATCACATCTTTAACCACTCAAATTGAAACAAAAGAAGATGATAATAAAGAAATTGAAGCAAATAAAAATACAAAATGGAGTCGAGAAAAAGAGAACATAATACCACGCAAATCTCTCTGCCTACAACATCAGATAATATTGAAATAAAAGATACAACTACCGTTACTTCTTCACCTGATGCTCTGCCGCCCAAAAATTATACTGTTTCATTGTCATTTGAACCTATACAATTTTCACTTACAGATAATAACTGCGATTTCAGAGCTTACACCTCTTTCAAAGCCGAAAAAGTTACACTTTACTGTGAGGTGAATGGTATACCTTATGGAGAGTTTAATATGAAAACCGATGATATGAAGAATTGGACTTTTGATGCATGCTTTTATGAGGAAAACACCTTTGTAATTACAGCAGTAGCTGAAAGCCCTATTGGTGAAGTGATATCAGCACCAATTACAGTAAAATATCCATTTTGATTCGTAATAAAATACCGGTATGCCAAATTTAAAAGGAGGATTTTAATATGTTTGATAACAAACTCAACGAAAGCGCAGAAATTTATGAAGAAACATCAAATGAGCATTTTTATGAAGAATATAAAATGCTGAGGGAAGAAATTATGCATCACAAGAAACGACAGAATGATTATTCAACATTTGCGTGCACTGCAGTAATAACAATTATAGGCACTGCGGTTGTTGCCAAAATTCCGGAATTATGTTTGCTCTCGCTCCTTATTGTTTTACCATGTGCTCTCAAATCATTTGAAAGCAGATATTCTATTTCTCTTTTGTCAACATACATGAAATCACATCTTGAACCTAAAGTCCAAATTAATTGGGAAACAAATTTATCCGATTATCGTGAAAAAACAAGTCGTCTTCCAAAGGAAAAGCTTGTTTATGTTCTATCTAAGTTTGACTTTGTTTTATTTAGTTTAGTGTCATGCCTTGTATATTGGATTTTACAGTATATTAATATACTTCCGCAAAATGCCGATGTTATTAATAAGTATGATATTTTTGTCAAACTTTTTGATTTATCAGGTCACTTGGTGTTCTTTTTGCAATTCATATTTATTGATCTGCTGTGCAGATTAACAACCGGTTTTTATGATTATGCAAAGCTTAAAGATTCGAAGCTCAGGAACTGGGAAAAGACTTTTAATATAAACAAAAATTAATTTTATTAAATATACAAAGCCTTACGGCAACTGTTTTTAAAGGAATAAATAATAATAAGTTTCGATTTTATTTAATCAGAGGTGACTAAAATGAGAAGTGATGCAAAATGCAGCGAATGCGGAACTCCTTGTCAAGGATTTATTGGACCTGATGGTAAAATATACTGTGCAGATTGTTATAAGAAAATATTTGGAAAATGGCCATGGGAATAACTATTAGGATTATTTTATCGCAGAGATATTGTGTTTGGATTTAATACCATTAACATACATATTCATTGCAAGTAATTGAAAATATTCCAATCAATTTGTTCAAAAAAGAGGCATCATTTATGAAACAAAATGAATCAAAAAAGAATATTAATAAACATTTATTACCTTGGCAGGAAAAATGGATTAATCTTACCTCAAAAGAAATTAAGCATTTGTTTTTCTACTATGTAGTTCTATTAATAATATCAATAATTTGGATTGCTTTTTCTGTTTTGTACCACTACGAATTCTCTGAAAACGGCTTTTCTAACATCATTGGTATTTTTATGTTTGCTTGCCCTGGAGGATTACTGGGCGCAGTAATATATTATATCCGAAAATTATATAAATCCTGTATACAAGGTCTTGTCAAAGTTAAATCAGATGAAGATTCTATTTTTATAAAATTAGGAGCTAAAATGTATTTTTACATACGTCCTATAATTAGCTTGGTACTTGCAATGTTAGTTGATATGGGCTTTATAGCTGGTTTCTATTTTATCAATAATCAGCCTGATATTAACAACGATAAATTTTTTCTTTTTATAATATTGGTTTCTTTTTATGTGGGATTTTGCAATGGCAAAATTATTATTAACTTGGAAAATCGAAGTGAAGATGTTGCTAGTTTTATTTTAAAAAATAAGGAGAATAAAAATGATTAATACGGTCAATAATTATCAAGTGCAAATTGAAGAGTTGGAAAAAATGGCCGAAGATGTTCTTTCAATGAAAAAGCAATTACGACAACGCAGACCAATCGTAATTGAGTTTTGCGGAAGCCCAAAGGCCGGAAAAACATCTTGTATAAATTCATTGAATATTTTTCTGAAAAGGAACGGTTTTAAAACAGCAATTTTAAGTGAAAAAGCAGAATTTAGCCCAATAAGTGATAAACATAATCCAGTCTTTAATGTATGGACATGTTCATCAGCAATTAATGAAATTAATGAAAAATTGGATAAAGCGCAACAAGGGGAAGAAATTGATGTAATTATATCAGATAGGGGAATATTTGATGCATTATGTTGGTTTAGGTGGTTAAAAAATCAGCAAAATATGAATGAAAAAGAATACAAAATATTAACTGAATTTGCAACATTATATCGTTGGCAAAAGAATATAGATTTAGTATATGTGTTTCTTGTATCACCAGAGGAATCAATCAAAAGGGAATATGCAAATCTATTAACACAAAAGCGCGGAAGCATTATGAGAGAAAATGTTCTTGAACAATATCTAAACTCTGTTAGAGAAACCAAAAAAGAATATGAGAAGGATTTTCGTGCTGTTCATGAAATTGATACAACAACAAAGCATCAAAATGATGTTGGATATGAAGTTACTTTGAAAACTCTTGAGGTGCTTAAAAACATGTTAATTGAAAAAGTTGGATTTTTAGAATCATCAACAATATCTTTGAACGAAGGCTTTAATGATTTAACCAAATTAGAGTCACAATTAAATAATTATAAATTCAATAACAGAGATATTGTCGAAGATGACGATACATTAATTCAGCCAATCCCGATAGCGGTGATTGTAACACCTCAAAAAGATAAAATTCTTTGCATAAAAAAGACAAACAAAAGCACGCCAAAAGGTTCACCGGAAAATGACAAATTGTTATTCTATGCTGGTGGACATACACGGCAAGAAGATGAAACCTTTGATACCAGAAACAATTTTATAAAAACATCTAAACACACGCTTGAGAGAGAATTATTTGAGGAACTCGGAATCTCTATATCTTTGGAAGATACAAATCCGGATTTTTGTTTATTCACGCCACAGTATAGTGAAAAAAGTAAAAAACATTTTGCTGTCGGCTGGATTATTTATATGCCTGCTGAAACTAAATTCAATTTAGATTCATATGAAATCATTCAAAAGAAAGGGAAGAGCAAGAGTGGGAGTTTTTTGACATTTTATGAAATAGAAAAAATATTCATTAAAAACGAAAATCATTGTCTTGAGAGTTGGAGTCAAGAAATTCTCCTAAGATTTTTTAAAGACAAATTTTCGGAATATTTCATAAATAATATCAACAAAGAAATCAAATCTGATCAATTAACATTGTTTGATTTTTAAATGTTAAATATAACAAATTGGAAACTTTAACAAGTTATTAAACAATGTATTTTCATTATGCCTGGAGATATCAATACCATATTGTATTTATGCCTAGATAGGCGATTATAAATATATGGTAAAAGCAACCCTGATAACATTATTTATAATCTCTCCTTATTTTCCGTCTTGCCAAAGCAAAATAAATAAAACCGATGATATATCCGCTTTTGAAATTGCAGATTTATCATCGGTTTTTTCACAAGCTGCTGTATCGGAATTGTGTCATAATTCAAAAAACAGGCGGCGGCTTGTGAGGGCAAAACATATAAAACTCAAAAAATGTTTTGCTCAAGGGTAAGCCGAAAGGGAAGATACTTCCCTGCGGCACACGATTTTCGCACTGCGAAAGTCTAGTGTGTTAGACTTTTGCAATAAAAGGGCTTGCGGCAATGCAATACCAAATCTGACGGGATTTGAGTATTCCGCACGAGATTGTGCA
>DCIE01000001.1 GCA_002315765.1 Ruminococcaceae bacterium UBA1734 | reverse complement strand
TTATAAATACAAAATTGACTTTTTCTAACAAAAGTGATATACTATCCAAAAAGCAATCTCGGAGGTGCCGTATGGCTCAAATAAGATATGCAATAAGACGAATATCCGTATCGGCAATGCTTTCCTATGCAAAGCCGGAGGGCGATGGCTATACTTTTAATCTCACCGTTCCGCAGACTAAAAGCGTTATTATGGGAACCGGCAACACTTGGCAAGAGGAGAATGCCATTTTCTTTCAGACCATGTGCGTTTTGCATGGGGATAATTACAAGCAACCGACGGAAGATACCATGCTCCTCGACCTTGCGGATGTGATTCTTTATCTTGATTTCTCCGGCATCTTTGACCGTGACGAGAAAAATCCCATCGTTGCACGAATGCAGAAAAAGACCGAAGCCATGTTTACTCAAAGCGGAATAACACTTGACTTCGGTCACGGTGAAATGAAATATTTGGCTTTTGAACGCTCCGGCAGTATGAGCCGTGCAGGTCGGCTTTCCTTTGTCCGTGCGGATGTGTATGACGAGCTGAAAAAGCGAATGACTTTGGATATGGAGCTTGGTGTTTGCCAGCTTTCAAAGCTTTATGCCTACAACGGGCTTATGTTTTCAAGTGGCACCCGCATTGAAACGGGTACCATTTGGGAGAAGGATGCCATTGTAGTTGTAGATAACCCCACCTCCGTTTACAAAGATATTGACGTTATTACCGTAGATGATGCTACCGGCGAAGGTAATGTTCGAAAATATAACCGCGTGGAGAAAAAGACCGATGTAAAAGTCGAGCTTTTTGACGGCGAGGGCATTATCTCTCCCGACTTTTCCGATGAAATCGACCGCATTTTCTGTGATGAGCATATTCATAATTCCTACCAAATCCGTATGCCGTACATCAAGGGTATGGTACACGAGGTGGATTTCAAACGGCTTTTTGAGGAAGCAAATATTGATACAATAACGGATATGTGGGGAATTGACCATCCTATCCGAAACATCCGAATGATACTGACAAAAAGCCAATTCAAGGGCTGTAAATGGATGGAAGATAATGGGCTGTCCTTTGCCGATTATCTTGCCCGTATGCGCAAATACCGTCATACCTTGTATATTACGGGAGTTAATAATATCAACCCTCAACAGAACACCGAGCTGAACTATCAATATATCTCCACGCTTTCTTTAACCGAAGAACAGTTCCGCCTGAAGGATATGCCCTTTGATTGGATGAAGGACGAAAATAACTCTCATTGGCTTACCAAAACCACCGAAGAAACCTACTACAAATATCTCAACGACAAATGGTTTCAGTTTGACACCTATGTGGATAGCACACCAAAGTCCACAAAAAGCCGTCGATACAAGCTGACACAAATGCTCTACCGCAACGACCTTTTGCTTGCCGAAAAGGTGTACCGAGATGAGCTTGAAAAAGAAGCAGACAACCTTTTGCAAAAGCTTGCGCAGGGTAATATCTTGGCACAAGGTACGGTTGCATATCTTTCCGCTGACTTAACGCTTTTCCTTGCCGAACTCATAAAACCCCATATTCAGGACAATGAATCGGCTGAAAAGGTATATGCTGAACTGTTAAACGCAAGACCGAAAATGACCGCCGCATATATGCCGAATATTTCGGGTGAAGTGGCACTCCTTCGTAATCCTCATATTGCAAAAAATGAAGAAGCCATTGCAACAATACCGACATTCGGCAGAGATATTCGCACACGGTTTTGCTCACATCTTAACGGCGTGGTAATGATAGAGCCGCAGGACTTAATTGCCGACCGACTTGGCGGTGCAGATTATGACGGTGATATGGTAAAGGTCATCACCGAGCACGTTATTTGTGAAAGTGTGGCATCGCATTACAAAGAAGCAGAATCACCCTTTGAGGACAGATTTTCCAACAAGAACAATCTGCCTCTTTTGAACATTCCCACCGCCGAACCGCAAATGCGGGACAGTAACGATTGGCAAGCGAGATTTGAGGCGGTGAAAAGCACCTTTTCTTCCCGAGTTGGTCAAATTTCCAATGCGGCGCTTGACCGCAGTATGCTTGCGTATAACGAAAGCACCGACGAAAAAGTGCGTGAGCAAAACCGAAGAGAAACCGAAACGCTTGCCATTTTAACGGGACTTGAAATCGACTCGGTTAAAAGCGGAATCAAGCCGGATTTGTCCGAATATCTCTGCAAATCCAAAGCCAAACGAAGCTTATACCTCAAATACAAACGGCTGATTGAAGATGCCGAAAACCGCCCTGCATGGTATGAGGACAGCTTTGATAAGAAAATGAAGGCATATATTGAGTCTACCGATTGGAGCAAGATTTCTGCGAATGTGGAAAAATTGCCGTACTATGCCTATATGCTGAAAAAGTGTGTGCCGAAGTCATTTCCGAAACCCGTACCGTCAAGCGAGATTTTCACCTTTGCAAAGTACGATAATTGGAAAGACCAGCTTGATAAATCCCTTTTTCAGCCGATTGAAAACTTGACTGAACAATACGATTTGTGCTTACGCCGTATTCGTTCATACAGTCACCCCACGCCGGGCAATTCCAAGAAAAAGGATATTTACCGCATTCTTGCCATGCGTGACCAAGAAAATGCTTATACCCCCGAAGAACTGTATGCCTTGTTTACGGACATTGATGCTACAAGAATTAAGACTATATATGATGCCATCAAAGAAGAAAAGTGGCATTTTATGAAGCCGGAGCAAAGAGCCGAGTTTTTGGAAACCTACTTGTGCGAAGAAGGTTTTCGTTTGTACGATAATCTCTTTGCCGATTTCCGTATGGGCGGTTATCGCATTTTAGGTGATATTATCTGCGATATTGACGAGGAAAACCGCCGTGCGGACAGAAAGAAGCTTTACCGCACAAACGATACGCCCGAAATGACCGCAATGTTGGATGCGTACATTAACCGTGAAATCGGTGTGGATTACCGTGAGGCGGTGGCAAAATCGTGCTATGCTTTGGCTAACAAAATCGCTCCCGGTTTTCAGGTTATTCGCTATGCCGAAGCACTCGGGCGGCGTGATTTTATCTTTGATGTACTGCTTGACGAAGCGGACTTTTATCTGATTGGCGGTGGTAACGAATGAAGAACACAATTTCAAACGAATGGGCGGAATATCTTGCCTATACAGAAATCCCGACCTACTATGTAAACGATAAAAAATCCTATCCCTTTCTCGGTCGGTTTACGCTGAAAATGATTAACGAATTTGCCGGCTATAACCGCATATTAACCGTACTTGCAAGGCGGTATTTGTTCCACAATGTCGACGGGACAATAAAAGACGGAGATGCTTATGAAAGAATTGACTATGCCCGCCGTGCTCTTTGCGCTTGGTGCAGTATGGAGGACAGCAAAAAAGCCACCCTCATGGAGTGGCAATACGGTACGGATTTCAGCGAACTACACGCCGAATTTCCCGAGCTTGCGGACGAACACGGCAACGGTTGGTATATCCGTCATTTGCATAATATAGTCGATTTCGTTAATGCCAATCGGGATAAGGTCGGCACCTCCGGTATCAATCTTGCTGACAACATAAAAAAGCTTGAAGCAAAATGGAAAGACAAGGTCGTTCAGTTTCAGATTCCCATCTTCACTGAAAGCACAAAGGCCGATAAGCTCATTCGCTTTGATGATGTCATTGCCGATGCATTAGAGCTTGGTGCATTACGGATAGAGCCGATAGAACTGACTGAAAAGCAAAAACAGTGGCTCGCCGAAAAAACACCCGAAAGTGTGCCTATGAAAATAGCCGAAACGGTGCTTGAATATTACCTTGCCAACAAGCCCACCGACACCGATTGGTGCGTATTTCCCATAACGAACATCGAAGCGTTTCTCGGCAGCGGCTCGCTCGGTAAAACGCACATGACAACCTTAAACGGTACGCTGTTTGAAAAGAAAGATATTAACAAAGATGTGAGTATAATCAAACTAATCACGTGAATTAAATATGGTATTAACCTAACAACTGTTACACCTAATATTACACCTAATATTTTGTGTTTTGTCTATTAAAAATCCAAATATTATGATATAATTAATCTATAAGGCTATAATTAAGGTAGGTTTTATATGAATAACGACAAAGAAAAAAGAGAGCGAATTGCGAAAATAACAAGGGAGAAAATTCCGGAATCAAATCTGATAGTTGCCAAAACATTACTGGCATTTGCGGCGGTATGTTTCGCTATGCTTGTAGTATTCAAGTTGGGAATTATTATGTCGAAAGGTTTGTTTGTAAATATCACACTGGTTATGATGCCTATTATGTTTATCATTTCGAGTGTTTGGTGCATTATTAGAAAAGGCAAAGGTGTTGCTTTTCAGTATATTTTTCTTGTGATGTTAGCTATCTTTTGGCTTGTGCTTGAGCTGATGAGCGGATATAAATGTAAATTGATGTTATCGGTGCTGATTGTGCTTTCCCTGCGCTATTACAATCGCAAATTCACTGTTTTCACCTATTTTGTTTGTGTATTGGCAATGCTTGCTTCCGTTTTCTGCAATGCCTATTTATATGATGTAACCGGGTTTATTGATCTTAATCTTGTTTCGTTTGACAAATCGTTTGCCGGATTGATTCGTGTTACCTATGACGAAAGTCTGAACGGATTTATTCATAAAAGCATTATAGATTTAAGACCTTCACCCGGAATGTTATTGGAAAACGGACTGCTGATATCATTCTTGCCGAATATGATTTTTCTTACATTCATAGCACTTTTGACAACAAGATTTATGAGGTATAACCTTGCTAATATCATAAAAGCAGAGGAGATTGCCGCAAGAGAGGCAAATCAACGAGTTGAGCTTGCGCAGATAAAAACGAAGGCGATGCTTTCTCAGGTAAAGCCTCATTTTATATATAATACCCTTTCCTCTATTGCAATGCTATGCACCCGTGAGCCGTCAAAAGCCAAGGAATTGACTCTGGATTTTTCAGACTATTTGCGAAACAACTTAGATACACTCGGTAAAGAAGGCTTAGCGGTATGCAGTTTTGAGGACGAGCTTGAACATATTAAAACCTATTTGTCTATCGAGTCTGTTCGTTTCGGCGACCGACTGAAGGTAGAGTATGATGTGAGTGAAACAAATTTCTGTGTTCCGGCACTCTCCGTTCAGCCCATTGTGGAAAATGCGGTGAAGCACGGCATCTGCCACAAAAAAGGCGGCGGAACGGTTATTATATCCACCGATAAAACGGATGAGGGGTATAAAATCACGGTGAAGGACGACGGTGTCGGATTTGACAGAGAAACGGCACTGAATGACGGAAATGTGCATATCGGTATTGAGAATATCGAAAAGCGAATTTCAATGTTCGGCGGTAAGGTGAATATTGAGAGCCAAGTCGGTGTCGGCACTACCGTTACCGTACTTTTCAAAGAAACGGAGGAACTGTTATGATAGTATATGCCGTAGATGACGAGGAATTAGCACTTGCACTGCTGGAAGAAGCGATTACCGAAGCCATTCCCGGTGCTGTACCTCGGTGCTTTCGTGACCCGAACGAGCTTTTTCGTGCCGCCGAGAAAGAAGTGCCCGATATTGTATTCCTCGATATCAATATGGAAGGCACCGACGGTATTGAGGTGGCAAAAAGATTAAATCAGATTTCAAATACCGTAAAAATCATTTTTGTAACCGGCTATTCAGATTATATGGCTGAGGCCTTTGATGTGTATGCGGCGGGATATGTGATGAAGCCCTGC
>DCIE01000015.1 GCA_002315765.1 Ruminococcaceae bacterium UBA1734 | reverse complement strand
AAATCTCAATTTACCGAAGAAATCTACAAGGAAGTCATTGCCTTTGCCAATACGGATGGCGGCATCGTGTATGTCGGAATAGATAATGACGGAAATGCTGTCGGACTTACCGATGTTGATAAAGAATATACCCGTATCACGAACGGTATCCGTGATGCTATTATGCCGGATGTCACGATGTTTGTTCGCTTTACCGTTCAGGAGAATAAAGTAGTCCGCATTACTGTGAGCGAAGGCAGTAACAAGCCCTATTATCTCAAAAGTAAGGGATTGAAACCGAGCGGTGTTTATGTACGCCAAGGCACATCCAGTGTTCCTGCCTCACCTGAACAAATCCGTCAGATGATAAAAGACAGCGACGGCGATACTTTTGAGGAAATACGCTCTCTTGAACAAGATTTAACTTTCGATGCCGCAGAAATCGCTTTCAAACGTTATGGTGTGGAATTTTCCGCCGAGAAATACCGTGTGCTCGGAATAACGAAAAAGAATGACGATATCTTTACTAATCTTGCATTACTTCTTTCCGATCAATGCGCACACACAACAAAAATTGCCGTATTCAGTGACGACGCACGTACTGTGTTCCGCGACAGCAAGGAGTTCGACGGTTCCATATTCAAGCAGTTTGAAGATTCCGTAAACTATTTGGCACTTTGCAACAAGACCAGTTCAGTTATTAAAGGCGTTGTGAGAACGGATAAGCAGGATTACCCTGAAGAAGCAATCCGCGAAGCATTGCTCAATGCCATTGTTCACCGTGATTATAGCTTCAGCGGCAGTATCATTATCAATGTTACCGACCGTATGATGGAGTTTATCTCTCTCGGCGGACTTCTGCCCGGCCTTTCCGCCGATGATATCCGTTCGGGGATTTCTCAGCCGAGAAACAAGAACCTTGCCGAAGTGTTTCACCGTCTGCGGCTAATCGAAAGCTACGGCACCGGTATTCGCCGAATATTCAATCTGTATGCCGACTGCTCGGTAGAGCCGCAAATCGAAGTGACATCCAATACTTTCAAAATCGTTTTGCCAAACATGAATGCCGCTCCTGCGGCACAGCTTGAAAACACCACAGTAGTTACTAAGCAAATGCAGAGGGTGCTTGACTATATTAAGGAGAACGGACAGATCACCGAAAAGGAAATCAGCGACCTTCTCGGGCTGAAAAAGACACGAACATTTACCGTCACAAAGCAGATGCGTGATCTCGGACTGATAAAAGTCATCGGCAGAGGCGAAAGCAAAATATATATTATCAAGTAAGGGGCAAAAACATGGCTATCAGTAAAAAACTTGAAACAATATACCATAACGGACAGCCGGACGGAATTCGTTCTATCCGCAGAAACTTATCTACGATGACTGTCTATGTTATTCCACGTCCTTTACTCACAGAAGCCAAGAGTATTTCGGGCATCAACCGTCCGGGTATCTATTACCTAATCAATGAAAGCGATGATAATACTATCGCTCAAATATATGTAGGACAAACCCGTAATGGTATTGCAAGACTTGATGACCATAACCGTTCCAAAGATTTTTGGAATAAGGCAATTATGTTCCTTGCAGATAGTAAAACTTTTACGCTTGATATGATAAGTGGTCTTGAAAAATTTGCGATAATAAAAGCACAGGAATCAAAGCGTTATAAGGTTGAAAATACGGTTGTCCCCAAATATGAAATAGACGAATATGATATGGCTTCTGTTGAGGAAATCTATGACGAAATTCAGTTTATTATGGGCACACAAGGATATAAGATGGACGATGCCAAAGCATCGCTGAATCAAGCTGATATTTTACATACGACCCGAAACGGAATAGAAGCATTCGGCGTTTATGACGGCGAAAAGTTTGAAGTTTTAGAAGGTTCTCAAATCAACATTGATAAAGAGGTTAAACTTGAACGCTATAATAAACAACGTGACGAGCTTATCAAAAATGGTTCTATTAGTAAAGTCGACGACAAATACATATTAAATGTAATTCTTGATTTTAACACACCCAGCGGAGCAAGTGATTTCGTCCTCGGCGGTTCAACAAACGGCTGGACCGAATGGAAAAACAAAGACGGAAAAACACTTGATGAATTGTTTAGAAAGTAATATCCGTTTTATGGGACATGGAATGCGATAGAATATAATTGCAAAAAGACTATTAGGAGATATTCGTATGAGTTTAAGTTCACATATAAATGAAAAAGCAAATCTGATTTGGGCGATTGCGGACAAGTTGACCGGCGTATATAAGCCACATGAATACGGCGAGGTAATTCTGCCTCTGACGGTTATTCGCCGCTTTGATTGCATTCTTGCCGATACAAAGGATGCGGTGCTTGAAAAATACGCCGAAGTTAAGGATTTGCCGATGCGTGATATTCTCTTGCGCAAAGCATCGGGATATCAGTTTTATAATACGAGCAAATACACCTTTGAAAGATTGCTTGATGACCCCGACAATATCGAAGCAAACTTCCGTGATTATCTCAACGGGTTTTCTCCGAATGTTTCGGAAATTATTGAGAAATTCAAGTTTGACGGCCATATTACAACTATGGCTCAAAAAAACATTCTCTATATTGTGCTGAAAGAGTTTACCACTCCTCAGGCAAATCTGCACCCCGACCACATTTCTAATCTTGAAATGGGCTATATCTTTGAGGAAATCATTCGCAGATTTTCCGAAGCACATAACGAAGATGCCGGACAGCACTACACGCCCCGTGAAGTAATAGAGCTTATGGTAAACATCCTTTTCTATGATGACAGCAATTTTATTGCCGGAGACCATGTAGCAAAAACGATTTATGACCCGGCTTGCGGAACCGGCGGTATGCTTTCTGTTGCAGAAAACTATTTGCACAAGCTGAATGCCAATGCAGAGCTTTTGGCATTCGGTCAGGAAATCAACGACCAAACCTTTGCTATCTGCAAAGCCGATATGCTTATTAAAGGCAACGATGCAACGCAAATTCGTAACGGCAACACCCTTTCGGAAGACCGATTTGCGGAGCAGACATTTGACTATATCCTTTCCAATCCGCCATTCGGCAGAGAATGGAAAAACGAAAAAGATGCCGTTGAAAAGGAAGCAAAACTCGGTTTTGCCGGCAGATTCGGTGCCGGACTTCCTGCCGTCGGTGACGGACAAATGCTGTTTTTGGAAACAGCTATCTCAAAAATGAAAGCAACCGGAAGCCGTGTGGCAATCATTCATAACGGTTCGCCTTTGTTTACCGGCGATGCGGGAAGCGGTCCCTCCGAAATTCGTCGATATATTTTGGAAAATGACCTACTCGAAGCAATTATTGCATTGCCAAACGACATTTTCTATAACACCGGTATTGCAACTTACATTTGGGTTCTCTCCAACAAAAAATCACCTCACCGCGTAGGCAAGGTACAGCTTATCAACGCAAACGGACTTTTTGAAAAGCGCAGAAAGGCGCTTGGCAATAAGCGTAACGATATTTCTCCCGAACAAATTGCTGAAATCACACAGATTTACGGTGATTTCAAAGAAAATGAAATCAGCAAAATCTTTAATAATGAGGAATTCGGTTATTTCAAAATCACGGTTGAAAGACCGCAAAAGGATGAAAACGGAAAGACGGTGCTGAAAAAAGGTAAACCCGTCGCCGATACCGCCTTGCGTGATACAGAAAATGTTCCGCTTACCGAAGATATCGAAAAATACTTTGCCCGTGAGGTTTTGCCATTCGCTCCCGATGCCTGGATTGACGAAAGCAAGACCAAAGTGGGCTATGAAATACCGTTTACAAGATATTTCTATAAGTACGAAGCGCCTCACTCTTCTGCCGAAATTATGGCAGAGATTATGGACTTGCAGACTGAATTGGAAGGCAGTTTAGAGGAGATTTTTGATGTTTAAGCGTGGTGAAATGTGATGCGAAAAATGAAAGATAGCGGAATTGAGTGGATTGGCGAGATTCCGGAAGA
>DCIE01000039.1 GCA_002315765.1 Ruminococcaceae bacterium UBA1734 | reverse complement strand
AGCGATTTGGAGAACATTTATCCCAACCGACTTGGATAAAATTGATATAGTCATTATCATCATTGGTAAGTGAGTTGCAAAAAAACAGAGGTAAATTGTCGTTTTTACTTTCCATATATCCTCCAAATTGTTAATTCTTTTTTTTGTTATTTTAGCATAAAATAAACAAAAAATCAATTGTACAAATTAATGTAAAAATGTGAAAAATAAGGCGATTTTTTTAAAAAACGCACAAAGATGCAACAAAATGCTAACTATTTACAACTTTTTGCAATTGTTATAATTGAAGATATGAGTATAATAATAAATGTGGGTTTTTAACGAAATGTTATGAAAAAGAAACACTAATATGTTTATAATGCTAATATATATTAAATAATTTAATTTGTTAAAAAGTAGATTTCGTGGGAGTTGAGGTCTGTGGTAAAAGACAAAAAGCAAGTGTTAATAAAAATATTATCGTATATTTTTCGATATGTTTTTTTCCTTTCCATAAGTTACATTTTGCTATATCCTTTTATTTACATAATCGTAAATTCAATAAAGGACCTTTCAAATGCCTATGATGCAACGGTAACATGGGTGCCGAAATCCATATACTTCGGTAACATTGTTGATGCGTTTAAGGTTTTTGATATTAAGCACACTGCCACAAGAACCGTTGTGTATGAAATCGTAGCTTCTTTAATTCAGTTTTGTTCCTGTGCAGTTGCAGCATACGGTCTTGCAAGATTTGAACTAAAAGGCAAAGCATTGATGAGTGCCCTGATGATAATTAATATTTTAGTTCCTTCAATGATGATTATTATTCCGAGTTATGTTAATTACAGCCATATGGATTTCTTCGGAGTTCTCGGATTGATTTCAAAAATTGTCGGCAAGGATATAAGACCTAATCTTGTGGGCTCACCTTTTGTATTTTACCTGCCGGCTCTTGCAGGAGTAGGGTTAAAGGGCGGACTGTTTATTTATATTTATTCCCAGTTCTATAAGGGTTTGCCTAAAGAACTTGAGGAAGCGGCTTGGATTGACGGTGCAGGTGCATGGAAAACATTTTTTGAGATAGTTGTTCCGTCTTCTTCATCGGCTACCATAACTGTTTTGCTGTTTTCAATAGTTTGGCATTGGAATGATTATTATCTTGCTCAAATGTATATGAACGAACCTACATTGTCGGTAGCAATAAACAATTTCAGCGTTTACAGTATTACGGATACTTTAGGGCTTAGCGTTGAAACTGCAAGATACTTAAATGTTCCTATGATACTGTCGGGATGCTTGTTATTTATACTTCCGATGTTGGTTTTCTATATTGCAGTACAAAGAAAATTTATGGCAAGTATTGCAACAAGCGGTATAGTCGGTTAATATTCGCTATGGCGATTTTAATAAAAAGGAGAATGTATATGAAAACAAATTTTAAAAGATTTCTCACATTGGTTTTGGCTTTAGTTATGGTCTTGACAATTGTGGGATGTGGCTCAAAGAAAGAGGACAATAAGACAGATGATACTGTTAATGACGATTTCTTTGCCGATGATGCAACCGTTGTTGAAGATGACGGTGATGATGCAGACAATACCGGTGATGATGCCGATGCAACAACAAGTAATTCCGGCAAAAAAGTAACCACCAAGAAGAAAACTGTTACCAAAGGTACCTCCAATGATGATACCGATACGGATGACACAAACGGTAACAGTGTTACACCGAAAGAGAATAAGGTTGGCGGAAAATCCATTAAGAATGTGTTATCCACCGTACCGAAGAAATTAAAGGGAACAACAGTTACAATGTATAACTGGAACCCTGCATCTGAATATACAGGTGCGCCAACCGTAATAAGCGATTTTGAAAAGAAGACAGGAATTAAGGTTGAATGGAAGACCATAAACTTTGAGGTTTATACAACCCGCCTTGCTTCTCTTATTGCCTCAGGTAGTTCTCCTGATGTTGTAAGAACAAGAACACCGTCTTCCACAAGACTTATGTCTTTCCAACCACTTTCCACAACAAATTATGATTTTTCCGATAGTGCTTGGGACCAAGTTTTGATGAAAGATTATTCCGTAAACGGAGTTGCTTATGCAACAAGTCTTAAAAATACCCATTTAGGCTCGGTTACAATGATGTTCTACAACAAGTCGTTAATATCCAAATACGATCTTGAAAACCCATATAAGCTTTGGAAAAGCGGTAAGTGGACAGTAAGTAAATTTAAAGATATGTGTAAGAAATATCAAGAGGCTTCAAAGGAGTCTTTTGCCTGTGTTGGTTGGACATATTACGCTTGGAACCAACTTTACGGTGTAGCAGGACCTATCGGTTATAACGGCAAAAAATATGTAAGCAACATAAAGAATAACAAATATCTTACTTCTACAATTGAAATTGCCGATTTGTTTAATTCAAGCAAAATGTTCGGAGAAGGCCGCGCTGAAATATTTGATGCCGGTAAGAGCTTGTTCTATGCAGGTGCTTCGGTATATGCAAGAAGAAAGAACTCCTATTTCGGTACTTTGAAAGCAGACGGAACATTCTATGCCGTTCCGATGCCTTCTGTTGACGGACAATCAACATATTATCAAGGCCGTGATGAATATGAAGCTTACGGAATTGCCAAAGGTGCTAAAAACCCCGAAGCCGTACCGTATTTCTTAAGATACTTCCTTGACGGTTCAAATTATGCTTTATCAAACTTCTTCTGTAATGAACAGAACTTAGAGGTATATAACTGGTGTATGGAACAAACAAATACCATTTGGTCTCTCGGAGACGGTGGTGAAAACTTCTCAAATAGAGAAAACGGCATTTACTGCAAACAAGGAAATCAAGTTAAGAGCTTTATAGATAGTAATGCTTCTGAAATTGATGAAATGGTAACAAGATACAACGAGGCTCTCGGTAATCTTAAAAAATAATAAATAAATTTTGTCAGGTGTCGGTTTATTCCGACACCCGCAATTAAGGAGATCCGTGATGAAAGGATTTTTCAGTTCAAAAACCTTTATTAGAAATATTCGGAAATTATCAGCACTTTCTATGGCAATCTTAATGATATTTTTGGTTGCCTGTAAGGGTGAAAATTCCGACAATTCAAAAAAGTCTGAGATTTCAAGTAACAGCACCTCTTCCGATTCAACCAATCAGGATTCAACCTCTTCGGGTGATGAAAGTAAATTAAGTTCTCAAGACGAGTCAAGCGAAGATACCGACCTTTCTTCCGATGACGGCGATACTGTTTTTGTAACTTCAAAGGTGCAAACATCCGCCGATGCTAATACAAAAAGTAAAGTTAGCTCATCATCAAAGGCGCAAAGTGCAGACCCGCTTAAGGGCGATATTTCGTATAATATTTCAAAATCAACCTCAAAGGCAAGAACTGACGCTAATGAAATCAGATATACTGAAAATCCTGCCGGATTAAGTACAAATTTAGTAGGCAAGTACGAGAAGGATGCAAATATATTAAGAAATAGTATTCTTAATACCAAGAATACCGAAGATATTTATAAAATCAAAGGTACAAAATACTATATTTCTCCGGGAGGAAATGATAACAACGACGGAAAAACTCCCGAAACTCCTTTTAGAACCATCGGTCATTTAGGTTATGTTGATATTGAACAGGGAGATGCTATTCTCTTTGAAAGAGGCGGAATTTTCCGTATAGACCAATCTTTGGAACTTTCATCAGGCATTACATACGGTTCTTACGGCAAGGGAGATAAGCCTAAAATTTATGCATCTCCTTCAAATTATTCAAATGTGGATTGGCAACCGTCAAAAAGAAAAAATGTTTGGAAAGCAAAATTCTTGTATAGTACTGCTTGCAGTATTTATTTTGACAACGGTAAAAAAATCGGATATTTAAAGCCAAGCCTCAGAACATTAAGCGAGAATACACAGTTTTATTTAGATTCAACCGAGTCTACAATCTATCTTTATTGTGATAAGGGAAATCCTTCTAAAGTGTATAAGTCTATTGAGATTTGCCCCGATATTAAGATTATGGTTGTAAACAAATATGCAAAAAATGTAATTATCGACAATCTTTGCTTAAGGTACAGCGGTTCATACGGTATCCGTGCAGACGGATATAACGAAAATGTTACCGTTTCGAACTGTGAAATCGGTTTTATCGGAGGAACAAATAACGGTAATGTAAGATTGGGAAATGCAATTGAAGCGTGGACCGGTATGAGTGGATTGAAGATAACTAACAATTACATTTACCAAATATTTGATACGGCTATTACATGGCAGGGACAGGATACAAATAACGGTAACGGAATTAAGTATAACAATAACCTTATCAGCGGAAACTTGCTTGAGTATAATAATGCCGATTTTGAATTTTGGCATACAGGAGCCGAGGTTGACAGTTTTGTTATAAAAAACAACATTTGCAGGTTTACTTCTCTTGGTTGGGGAACCCGTGCCGATGATGCCGGTTACAGAGGAATTGAAGGAGTGGTTTACGCTAAAACCCACGATATGAAAATCCTCAATAAAATAACCTTTACGAATAATACAATCGACTGTCCGGGACGGCAAATAATTAACTGGAAGATAAATCCGGACGAATTGAATTCCTGCTATAAAATTAGTGATAACAAGATATATGTTAATGAAAGCTACAGAACAACCAACGAAGTTTTGAGAGAGTTTAAAAACAGTGCAGACGATGCTCAAATGCTTTTTGCTTCCGACTTAATTAACCTAAAGAAGGCAATTAAGAGGTTTGACGCAACGGCTATCGTAGAGTGGGTAAAAAAATAAATAATAGGTGATTTAATGCTTCAAGAGGTAAAACCGATTTTCGGCGGAGCAAATAGAGAAGCCGAAGAGTCGAAAAGCAGAATACTTAATTCTGCGGATAGGGAATATGATGGTGGAAAAACATATTATTTTTCTCAATATGGTGATAATTTTTCAAATGGAAATTCTTCGGAAATTAAAAAGTTTTCACTTGAAGCAATAGAAAAACTTGAGATAAACCCCGGTGATTCGGTTTTGTTTGAACGCGGCTCGGTATTCAGACTTGAGGGTATGCTTTGGTTAAAGCCCGGAGTGCATTACGGTGCTTTCGGATACGGCAATAAACCGTCATTTTTCGGTTCACTTAAAAATTATGCCGACGAAACTTTTTGGGATAAAACCAATGTAGACTTTGTTTGGAAAACCGAACTTAAGGGAGAGCAAAGAGCTTCGTTGATTTCCTTTGATGATGATACATTTTTGGGGAATTGGTGTTTTACCTTTGAAGAAATGTCCCAAGACGGCGATTTTTATCACGATTATGCCAACGGTGTTTTGTATTTAAAATTGTCGTCAGGAAATCCGGGTAATGTTTTTAAAAAAATAGAAATTGCCACTACAGGAATTGCGTTTAGGGCAAGTTTTATTGACGGAATGTCAATTGATAACATTGAGTTTAAGTATTTTACTCAGGGTGCTTTTTTGCTTGGTGAATGTAATGATATTACAATTACCGACTGCGTTATGGGATGGCAGGGCGGAAAAATATTCGAAATGAGAGACAACAAGCCTCTTCGCTATGGCAACGCAGCTGAATTTTGGTATCAATGCAGGAATATTACCGTTGAGAATTGTTATATTTATCAAATCTTCGATGCAGCTTTGACCTTTCAGGGCTTTGGAGACGGTGGTCCGATTTTTGAAAATATTATATTCAAAAATAATTTAATTGAGTATTGCTCAATGAATATTGAATATTGGGCAGGAAATGCAAATGATACAATACCTCCGCGTATTAAGAATATTGTTTATTACGGCAATATAATAAGATTTTGCGGTTACGGTTGGGGTGGAATTCAACGATTTGATAAAGAGGACCAGGCCTTGCTTCTTGGTTGGAACAGAAAATATCAGGATATTTCCGATTTTATTATCGAGAATAATATTTTGGATTGCTCTAACGGTTTTTATATTTATATGTTGGGTCCAAATGAGCAATCGGGAATAACTCTTAAAGCCAATTCGTATTATCAAAAATTGCCCACCGAAAAGGCTGAATTTACCCATATAATAAAAGGTAAAGACACAATAGCTACCAACGAAAAAGAATTTAAAGATTACATATTGCTATTTGACGAAAATCCGAAATTAATTAAATGGATTTATTAAAATACAGAACAGGGGATATTTATTTTGAAAAGAAATATTATTAGTATTTTTCTTGGCATTTTAATGATAATAAGTTTCGTTTTATCTAATGTCGGTGTTGCTTATGCCGACACGGAAAATAATGATATAAATTCCTCTGTTTCCAATACCGAAACCTATTTGAATAATGATGACGATAATTCATATACAAACTATATTTCGAAATATAAAAACGAAAATTTTTCAAATAACGGCGTATCGGTTAAATTAAATAATGCCATTCTTGATAAGACCCCGGTTAATTTTAAAATTGATATTAAATCGTCAGGTGTTTACGGCATCGGAATGACATATAAAGCCCTTGACAATTCTATGGGCGACATTAATATAGGATTGAAAATTGACGGAAATTATCCTTATTCAGACGCATCAAAGTTTGAATTTCCCCGTATGTGGTGCGATGACGAAAACGAGAAAAATGTTGATGATATGGGTAATGAATACTCACCGTCGCAAATTTTATATGACGACTACTGTTATAATGAAGCAATTGACGATGCTGTAACTTTTCATGATAAATTTTATGTTTATCTTAAAAAAGGAACACACGATATTTCTTTAATTCCGGTAAAAGGAAAATTAAGCATAAAGGATTTCAGCTTTGCTTCAACTGCCGATGCTGAAAAATACAGCAAGGAAAATGATGAGTCAAAATACTATTCAGGTAATCCTATAATAATTGAGGGTGAAGATGCAAAAATTAAATCGAATTATTTCCTAATAGGAAAATCCGATACAGCCTCAACAACAGTAACTCCACACAATCCCGAAAAGAGGATGATTAATTATATCGGTGGAAATTGGAGTGCTGTCGGCGATACATTAACTTGGAACACTCCTGAGCTTAAAGAAGGATACTATTGCTTGGGATATATTTTCAGACAAAATACAATTATAGGAAGCAAAAGTTATCGAACATTATTAATTGACGGTAAATCTCCGTTTAAAGAAGCGCAAACAATCGGTTTTAATTATGATGACACATGGCAAGAGGGAATTTTCTCCGACGAAAACAGCAATCCGTATTATATTTATTTTTCTGCCGGAGTCCATAAAATTTCAATGACCGTAACTTCCGGTGAAATGGGAGAAGTACGGCAAATGCTTACTAATGCTGTTTCTTTAATGGGTGAACTCTATATTGATATTACAAAAATTACCGGCGAAACGGTTGATATATACAGAGATTATAACCTTTTCAAGCAAATAGGCGATATGGAATCCCGCCTTAAGAATATCCGTGATATTTTGAAACGGTCGGGCGATAAGTTGTTGGAAATAACCGGCGAGAAATCCGGTTCAAACTATTCGGTTATTACCAATATGGTTGAGGTTATCAACCAAATGCTCGACAACAAGTTTGAAGCTCATAGGTATAAGAGTTATTATTATACAAATTATTGCTCTGTTTCTTCGGTTTTGCAGGATTTAAGGTCAATGCCGCTTGATTTGGATAAATTAATTCTTTATTCTCCGAAAGAAACAAAGGTGTTTAATAAGGTTTCTTTAGCCGAAAAAATAAAATTTTCAATTGTTAGATTTTTAATTTCATTCTCAAATGATTATTCATCTATTTCATCTTCGAATAGCGAAAAATCCATTGATGTTTGGGTAAACTGGGGTAGAGACCAGGCTCAGGTATTGAGTTCATTGGTTGAACGTTCGTTTACTCCGAAAACCGGAATTTCAGTAAACATCAAGCTTGTTAATGCTTCGGTAATTCAGGCTGTTTTATCAGGAAAAGGTCCGGATTGCCTACTGAGACATGCCCGTTCAGAGCCGGTTAATTTGGCAATGCGCGGAGTGTTATACGATTTATCTTCTTTTGACGATTACAAGGAAGTTTTAACGAGATTTATGAAGGGTGCCGATACACCGTATTGGTACAAGGATAAACTTTATGCACTTCCTGATTCTCAGTCATTTTTCGTTTTGTTTTACCGCAAAGATGTTTTAAAAGAATACGGCATTTCTGTGCCTACGACATGGGAAAAGTTTGATTTGGCGGCAAAACTGTTAATGCGAAATAATATGAATGTTTATTTGCCAAGTACAGCCGTAACCGATGTATCTCAGGCAAATGCAGGTGTTGGTTCAAATAATATCTTCCCAAGCCTATTATTACAAAACGGCATTAAATTATATGAGCCAAACGGTAAAAAGACAAACCTACTTTCTGCTGATTCAATGAAGGTTTTTGAGAAATGGACAAATTATTATACAAAACTTAAATTTCCGAAAACTATGGATTTTTATAATAGATTTAGGACCGGTACAACCCCTATGGGAATTGCAGGATATGGGCTTTACACCACATTAAAGGTTGCAGCTCCCGAGTTAGACGGTTTATGGGAATTTACCGCTATTCCCGGCACGACAAAAAGCGATGGAACCATATCTCATACCTCGGCAGGAAGCGGAACAGCATGTTCAATAATGAAAATGTCAAAAAATCCCGAACTTGCTTGGGAATTTCTTAAATGGTGGACCGATACGGAAACGCAACTAAATTATTCAAACGATTTGGAAACAATTCTCGGACCTACAGGAAGAGTCCCGCTTTCTAATGTAGAGGCAATCAAAGGGCTTGACTGGGATGATAATTCTCTCGACGAGCTGTTAAATGCTTGGCAAGAGGTTGAGGAAATCCCCGAATACCCCGGAAGCTATTATGTTTCCCGTTCAATATATCAGGCTTATTGGAATGTGGTTAATACATCAAAAAGTACTAAAGATATGATGATGCAATACGGCAAAGAAGCCGATGATGAGATTGCAAGAAAATGGGAGCAATATACCAATAGGTAAAATGTTAACAAGTATGAAAGAGGCGAAAGTTTTGAAAAATAAATCCTTAAATAAAAAGCGTCTTGTTAAGGAAAATTTAGCTTTTAGACTAATAGTTTTTCCTTTTATGGCATTCTTCTTTTTGTTTAATATTTTACCTGTTCTTTCTTCAATGGTTCTCAGTTTCTTTGATTATGATATGGTATCAACACCTATCTTTCTCGGAATTAAGAACTATGTAAGAATGTTCACTGATGATAGGACTTTTATTAAGGTTGTAGGAACAACCTTTAAATTCGCAGTGCTCGTGGGACCGGGAGGTTATATTTTAGCATTTTTACTCGCCTGGATGATAAACGAGTTTCCAACCCCTGTCAGAGTGTTTTTGACATTCATTTTCTATGTGCCTTCTTTGGTTGGAAATGCCCTTTATATTTGGCAAATTATGTTCTCAGGCGACAGCTATGCTTATATTAACAACATACTGATAAGCTTCGGTATGATAACCGAGCCTATACAGTGGTTTCAGCAACCCGAGTACAATTTTACGATTATTGTAATTATTCAATTATGGATGAGTATGGGAATTTCTTTCCTTGCCAATATTGCCGGACTCCAAAATGTTAATACCGAACTTTATGAAGCAGGTGCTATAGACGGCATTAAGACGAGATGGCACGAACTTTGGTATATTACACTGCCTTCAATGAAAACAATTCTTTTGTTTAGTGCGGTTATGCAAATTCAAGCCGCGTTTTCCATGAGTTCATTACAAAAAACATTGGTCGGATACCCAAGTGTTAATAATTCTGTTGATACATTGGTTTCACTAATCGCCGATGTGGGTACAGAACGGTATGAAATGGGTTATGCTGCTGCTTTATCTGTATTTTTATTTGCGGTTATTATTATTTTCAGGTATGCGATAGGTGCATTGCTTAATTTAATTGGTAAGAGTGATACATAGGATAATTCGTTAATGTTAGGAGTTGGATTTTTTGGCCAAGCGTTCACAATATAGAAGATATACCCGTTCAAAACTCGGAAACATCGGCTATTTTACAATACTTATCTTAATGGGATTATTTATGGTTTTCCCTTTGTTTTATTGCATAATAACTTCAATTAAGCCATTAGACGAACTACTTATTTTCCCTCCGAGATTTTTTGTTGCAAGACCTACATTTGCCAATTTCAGAGCCTTACCGGCTTTGCTTAGTAACCTGCAAATACCTATTTCAAGATATACATTTAACAGTTTATTAATAACGGTTGTTTCAACATTTTTGTCGATAATTGTAGGCTCGATGGCTGCTTTTACATTTTCAAAATCGCAAATCGGGGAGAGAAATGTTTATTTTAATTTAGTTCAAATAATGATGCTTTATAATACTGTAACCCTCGGAGTACCGCAGTATTTGATATTTTCAAAACTCGGAATGATTGATACATATTGGGCATACATTCTTCCTGCAATTGCATCGGCTGTAAACTGTTTCTTAATGAAGCAGTTTATGGATGCGAGTATAAGCGATACTTTGCTCGAAGCCGCAAGAATTGACGGTGCCGGTGTTATAAGTATGTACTGGAGAATAATAATGCCGATTATGAAACCGGCTTGGATGACGGTGCTTTTATTTTCCTTTCAGGCAATGTGGTCAACCGTTCCCGGCGGAACAATTTTCAGCGAAGACCTTAAAACATTGCCCTATGTTATGAGTTCGGTTGCCGCCGGAGGAATTGCCCGTCAAGGCAGTTCTATGGCAATAACCGTAATATTAATGATACCGCCAATTGTTGTATTTTTGTTTACACAAAGTAATGTTTTGGAAACAATGAGCAGTTCCGGTATAAAAGGTTAGGAATTTTGAGAGGAAGGTAGTAGGGCTTGTTTAAACGAATTATTATTTCAGTTCTTATTATTTGTGCAGTTTTAGCTTCTTCTATTTCGGTAAGTGCCGCATCAAGCGAAACTTATACGAGAGTTGATGTTCCGGGAAGCACAACCGAAATCAGACTTTCAAGAGAAATGTACTCAGCAACTTGTGAATTGACCTCGGCATCTTTTGGAATTTCCGAGGCATTTGACGGAATAACCGATATTTATTGCAATAAATCCGGAGATACATATTTATTATGTGGCGATGAGTCCAGAATTTGGCATTTCAACAAGGATTACACCTCTTGTAATGAAATAAAAATTAAAAATAAAAAAGGTAATGAAGAAAACTTTAAAGGTGCAAAGGGTATTTTTTGCGATACAGATAACTTGCTTTATATTGCCGATACGGACAATAAGCGCATAATTATTACCGATTTAAACGGAGTGGTAAAAAAGATACTTGATGCCCCTGTTTCCGACCTTATTCCCGATGACTTTTTGTATCAGCCGTCTTCGGTTGCAAAAGACGGTCAAGGTTACTTATATGTTTTAAGTGTAGGTTGTTATTACGGTGCTTTAATTTACAGCCCTGACTACGAATTTATGGGATTTTACGGTTCTAACACCGTGGAAAGTTCAGCACTTGATACACTTTCTTTTCTTTGGCAAAAGTTAACGAGTAATGACGCAAAGAAATCCGCATCGGTAAAAAAACTGCCTTATTCTTTTGCCGATTTGTGTTTTGACCCCGAAGATTTTATGGTTACCTGCACCGGAAGTCTTAGTTCGTCCGTGTATGGAAATCAAAATGTCGGACAAATAAAGAAAATCAGTCCAAGTGGCGATAATATCCTTATGAAGAGAAATTTAAAAGGCGACTTTGAGTCATCTTCAGGTGTTGATTTCTTGGAAAAAGAACATGCCGAAGGTGCCGGTGTACAGGAAATTGTTTCGGTTGCCGTCAGTGAGGATAATTATATATTTGCACTTGACCGAGGAAACGGTTACATATATGTTTATGACTCCCAGTGCAATTTGTTGTCAGCTTTCGGCGGAGGTTTCGCACAGGGAAAAAGACTTGGAATATTTAAAAATCCTGTTGCTTTAACCTTTAACGACAATTCCGTTATTGTTGCCGATAGTGATAAAAAATCAATTACAATTTTCGGCACTACCGAATACGGAACACTTATCCGAAAAGCGGAAAATCTTTTTATCAGCGGAGATTATCTTGAAGCAAAGGAACTTTGGCAAAAGGTATTGACTCAAAACCGAAATTGCCAACTTGCATATCGCGGACTTTCAATGGCATATTACAGCGAAGGAAAATACCGTGAAGCATTAGACGCTGCTAAAACCGCTTTGGATTACTCGGTTTACGACCTTGCTTGGCAGGAGATTGTAACACAGAGTATTGCCGACCATTTTGTTTTGATAATAGTTTTATTGTCTTTGATAATTGTCGGTATAATATTATTGATTGTTTATTTAAGAAGAAAAAACATTAAACTTATTAAAAATGAAAAATTTAAGCTTTATTCCAGAGTGATTTTTCATCCGTTTGATTCTTTTGAGCAGTTAAAATATAAAAAATTAGGCTCATATAAAATTGCTATTACAATTACGGTATTGTTTTACATAGCATCGGTACTTAATGTAATCGCATCCGGATTTTTGTATTCTAATACGCTTTTAAGAAATTATAATGCTTTGTTTACATTGGCAAGTTCTGTCGGTTTATTGCTTTTGTGGTCCGTTTGCAATTGGCTGGTTTGTTCAATGTTTAACGGAAAAGGTACATTTAAGGATGTTTATGTGTCAACCTGTTACGCAATAACGCCTTGGGTAATATTCCTTTTTGTTAAGGTAATACTCTCAAACTTCCTGCCGCTTTCAAGCAGTAGTATTGTTTCAGGATTTCAAAATGCAGTTCTTATATTAACATTCTTTTTGCTTTGCGTTGCAATGATAAAGGTCCACGAATATGACTTCTTTAAAATCATTCTTACATCTGTTGTGGTTTTGTTAATGATGATTTTGGTTCTTTTTGTTATTTTAATGTGTGCTATTCTTATCGTACAATTCGGTTCATTTATTGTTTCGATATATGAAGAGGTAGTTCATAGGTGATAATTCAATTTTCGTTAAGGTATGGTGAGACTGATAATGGGTAGATGTAATCGTATTATCAAAACTTTTTCTATCATTTTGATAATAAGTCTTCTTTCTGCTGTTTTTGCGGGATGCGGTGAAAGTGAAAATGTCGGAAATGCTTACAGAAGCATTAAATCGGCAATTTTGTCTTCTCAAGAACTGGCATCAAATTCAAATTTTGAACTTGATTGGGACGAAGAAGCAAGAGCAGTTATCTACAAATCATTATCAAATAAAAGTTATTGGTCAGATATTTTGTATGACGAATTTTTAAACGGAAGTGAAAGTGCGAACGGAAACAGTCCTATTTCAATAACAGTTGCAAATACAAAAACATTAAAATGGGATACAGTTACAAGCTATGAACAACTCGAAAATAACGGCAGTATTGCCTGTAAGAAAATAGAAAACGGAATAAGAGTTACATATTTTTTCCAAAAATACCGAATTGCAGTTCCGGTTGAATATACAATAAGAGAAGACTCGATTTCAGTATCAATTGACGGAAATAGAATACTTGAAGACGGAACCGACTATAAACTTGTTTCGGTAACATTAACGCCGAATTTTTGCAGTATGAAAAACGATGCCGAAAATGGTTATCTTTTTGTCCCCTCGGGTTGTGGTGCTTTAATGAATACTGCTGAAAACTCAAAAGGCGTTCGTACATATTCAGCGGAGGTTTACGGCGATGACGGTGCAAGGCAGGTTCCAACTGATTTTGTTGCCGATGAATCCGCAAGGCTTCCTGTTTTCGGAGCATCCGGTAACGGAAAAGCATTATTGGGAATTATTGAAGAAGGTGCGGGAAGTGCCGTAATTGAGGCACAAGCCGGTAATGATAGACTTGGATACTCAAATGTCGGCACCACATTCTATGTTCGCGGTTACGATAGATTTTTCTTTACATATCACGGTAAATCGCAAGGTACAACAAGCAGGGTTAATGACAACATTATCAAAGAACGAATGACGGTTGGCTATTATCCTCTTTACGGTAATGATGCCGGTTATTCCGGTATGGCAAATAAATACCGTGAATACCTAATTGCCAATAATATGCTAACCGAGAGTAGTGTTGATGAATCGCCATATAGTTTAACATTTTTAGGTGGAACGGGAATAACAAAATCAATTCTCGGTGTTCCTAAAAAAGAAATTAAAGCATTGACTACCTTTAAAGAAGCCGAGAGTATTATTTCGGAACTTTCGCAGAATAGCTCATCCGAACCCGTTGTTCGATTAATGGGATATGGTGATAAGGGAATAAGACCGGGAAAAATTGCAGGTGGAAGCAGTTTCTTGTCTGCCTACGGAAGCAAATCGGATTTATCAGCGCTTTTATCAAAACACAGCAAGACTTTTGTGGATTTTGATATCGTAAGCTTTGCAAAATCCGGAAACGGTTTTTCACTTATCCGAGATGTTTCAAAGACTGCAATTAAATATAAAGCCGTGCATTATGCCATTACACCCACAAGAATAATGGATGAGGATAATCCTTATTATATTATTGCACGGGATTCTCTTGATAAAGCCGCAAACAAAGCACTTAAGAAATCCAACAAATACGGTATTAATTCGGTTAGTTTATCAACATTGGGTTCAATTGCTTTTTCGGATTATTCCAATGATAATTACATTAATAAAAACAAAATTGAATCAGATGTCAATAAAATAATAAAAAATATTAAGAAGAATAATAAAACCGTTGCTGTATCAAACGCCAACAGCTATGCGGTGGCAAATTCCGATGTCATTTTTGATACGGTTTCCACCTGCGGTGATTACAGTGAATTAGATAAGGAAATACCTTTCTATCAAATGGTTTATCATTCCTATAAGACAATGTATGGCGAGTCGGTTAATACATCTGAAAATCTTGATTTGTGTGTTGTTAGGTCTTTGGCTTACGGTATGGGCGCCTCCTTTACACTTACTTCAAGATACATTTCCGATTCTGATGATTTAAACGAATATCCGCTTTACGGAACGGTTTATGATGACAACAAAAATATTATCGGTTCCAAGATTTTTAATAGTGATTTTCAGGATATATATCAAAAAATTTCAAAATTAAAATTTATCAATTATAAAACACTGAAAAACGGAGTGTCGGTTTCAACTTATGAAGGTGGAGTGATACTTTATTCCAACCTGACCGAAACGAAAAAAGACTCACCTTCAGGTGAACTTGAACCTTATTCTTTTGTATTAGGTGAGGAGGGCAAAGATGAAGAAATCAAAAAGTAATCTTAATAGAAACAGACGCCGGGTTGGATATACATTTGTTATCCATTGGCTTTTGGGAATGTTTTTGTTCTTTATTGTACCTCTTGCAAGTTCTATATGGTACGGATTTAACAATGTCAGAATAGAACCCGGAAAAATTGTTACAAAATATGTCGGACTTAAATATTTTAAAAACCTTCTTCTTTTAGACCCGAATTTTGTGGACCAACTCAGAGATTCTATAGGAATGATGTTTTATTCCTTGCCGGTTATTATTTCTTTAAGTGTTATTCTTGCCGTTTTGCTAAATCAAAAATTTAAGGGACGAACAGTTTTCAGAGCAATATTCTTTTTGCCGGTAATAATGGCGAATTCCGTTGTTATGAAGATGTTAAACAGCGACTTTATTACTATGCCTTTATTCTCCTCAGGGGAAGAGGGCACCGGAATAATAAACTATGCTCAGATACTTCAAAATATCAGCGTACCCACGCAAATCAAACCTATTTTAGTATTCCTACTTTCAAACACCATTGTTTTGGTTTGGAAATGCGGAGTTCAAACAATTCTGTTTTTAGCAGGACTTCAGAGTATTCCGGCATCGTTTTATGAGGTGTCGAAAATTGAAGGTGCAAATAAATGGGAGGAATTTTGGTACATAACAGTGCCGAGTCTTCGCCATATAATCTCATTAACATTGATATATACAATGATTGAACTGTTTTCAGATTTGGAAAACACGGTAGTTGCAAGGGCGTATGAGTTAATGGTCGGTCAAGACTACGGAAACAGTTCGGCAATGCTTTGGATTTATTTTGTCATTGTATTATGTGTAATAGGCGCATTGTACTTCTTATACCAAAAATACTGCATAAAGCGTTGGGAATAATTTATAAGGAATGGTTTTAATTATGAAATTAAAAAAGCAATCGGTATTTGTGATTTCAGCGGTGGTAATTATTTCAATTATTCTTTCCGTAATGTCGCCTTTATTTATGATTTTCGGAGAGGAACTTAGTTATACACCTCCTGAAAAGATGCTTTATTTTAAAAATTCAAATAATAACGGTCCGTTGATGCAAAAAATAACAGTAGAAGCAGAAGCAACATATTATTTGTCATTTGGAATAGCTAACTGTTCTTCTAATTTTACGGTAGCGGCTAAAGATAATTCTCGTTCGGATATATCGGTTAATCCTACCTTAATATCAAAAACCGACAAGGGTAGGTATGACCTTTATAAGTATTCGGTAAAAATTCCTGCCGATACTACAAAAGCATACATAGGATTATCTTTTGAGACAGGAAAATCCGGATATGTATTTGATTTCAGTTTGGAAAAATCCGGAGATAATACACACACTAATTTGTATAAAAACGGAAGTTTCAACCCGTATCTTGACAGTTGGGTTTGGGGAACTGACGCCAACTTTGTTTCAACAGGAACGGGAAAGAATAAAACCGAATTTGCCAATATAAGCGAAACGCTTCAATTAAAGGTTCTCACCTTTGATGAAACGAAATTTCCGAAAAATAAACGCCCCAAAGCTGATAAAGACCAAATGCTTTATATTAATGCCAAGACATCTGATTCCCTTATGACAAAGGTAGACCTTGTTCCCGGGGATTCTTACAATCTTTCTTTCGGCCTGACAAATAATGCCGAATGTTCGGTGGTGGCATTTGATAAAAACGGTGAAAATCTCTCTATCGGACAGCAATTGACAAAAACCGATATAAGCGGTAGGTATTCTACATATTCTTATACTTTCACAATTCCTTCAACATTGAACAAGGATGAATCAAGCAATACCGCAACAGTTATGATAGGCTTTTTATTTGCCGAAAATATTGAGGGTTATATTTTTAATGTATCACTTCAAAAATCCGATGATGACCAACACAATGAGATTACTTTAAACGGTGATTTTAAGTACGGTCTTGACTATTGGGGATTTGGCAGTGAAACTTGGTTTATCGAGGGCAAAAAAGGACTGGGCGAGACAAAATACGATGGTACTGATGCCAAACTCGAAGTAAGTGATTACGATGAAACAAAATTCACATTAAAGTCAATTCAAGACAAAATGTTGTATTTTAACGCAAAATCCTCCGAAGTGTTTATTACAAGACTTGCTCTTGTTCCCGGTGAAACCTATAACTTTACTTTTGCAATGACCAATAATGTTACGGACTTCTCGGTTTTAGCCAAAAACGATTCTCGCAGTACTGTTGCTGTAGGTGTAGAAGCAAAATCACCGGTTGTATATGATAAGTATAATGTTTATACATATTCTCTTACAATTCCAAGCAATATGACAACCGATGCCGGCGGCGGAAAAGCCTTGGTTTTTGTCGGACTTGCATTTTTAAATCGCTGTGAAGGATATTTGATTAGTGCACAACTTGAAAATGCAGATGACGCAACCCATACAAATCTTATTACAAATAATGATTTTAAAGCCGGTTTGAATAACTGGTCTTGGGGATACAATTGGTTTGTAAATTTCCCAAGTCAAAAAGGTTTCGGTCATTTCTTCTTTGAAGATACAAGTGCGAAGCTTCAGGTTATGAACTATGATGAGAGCAAATTTTTGCTTGAAGCACCGAAGAAACAAATGCTCTATTTTAACGGAAAGAACAAAGACCCCTTTGTATCAAGGCTTGGTTTGATACCGGGCGAGAAATATAAAATTTCTTTTAGTTTAACAAATAATGTTGTTGATTTTTCTGTTGTGGCAACAAACGACAGCAGAAACGAATTATCAATAAACAGCAAAGAGGAAAGCAAAGATATAAAGGATAAATATACAAATTATACATATTCTTTCACCGTTCCGTCAGGTATGAATGCCGATGCGGGTGGGGGGAAAGCACTTGTGTTTATCGGCTTATCCTTCCCTGTAGGAACAGAAGGTTATTTGTTTGATTTGAGTATAGAAAAGGATGGAGACACTCAGCATACCGAACTGTTAGCAAACGGTAAATTTAAGTCAGGACTTGATTATTGGGCTTGGGGATATACTTGGTTTATTGATTTTCCCGGACAAAAGGGTAAAGGCTTTTCGAAATATGACGGAACAGATGCTAAACTTGAGGTTATGGACTTTGATGAATCAAAATTCACATTAAAGGCACCTGAAAAGCCAAAGGATAAAATGCTGTATTTTAAAAATGAAACAAGCGGTCCTTTAAGTCAAAGAGTGGTTGTCGAGAAAGGCACAAAGTATTATTATTCTTTTTATGTTTCTAAAAATGTTGTTGGTGCAAAAATTTCCGCAAAAACCAATGACAGTCCGGCGAGAAACAGTATGTCGATAAATGCAAATCTTTTGGAAAAGAAAGACGAGGGTAAGCATACCTATTACAAGTATGAATTTACCATTCCCGAAACATTTAAAACCGAGCCGGAAAAAACAACAAATTTTGCTTTCGTCGGTGTTTCGTTCATTACCGGATATGACGGATATTTCTACAACCCGAAACTTGTCAGAGCCGATGATGAAACCGAAAAGCAGATACTGAAAAATGCCGATTTCAAATCAGGACTTGATTATTGGGATTGGGATTATAGTTGGTTTATTGATTTTCCGGGACAGCTGGGACTCGGAAAAACCGAATACACCACAAAGTCAAAAGACGAACTAAAGGTTATGGATTTTGATGAAAGTGTATTTTCTACGGAAATACCGGATATTCCCATATCAAATCATAGAATGTTGTATTTCAGAAACGGTGCAAATCCATCACTCTTTGCTCTTAGAGTTGCGAGTAAACCTGGTAGCACTTATGTCTTGACATACAGTACATTTTGCACGGATGATGTGAATATTTCGGTTGCTACTGACGGTGATAGAAACGGTATTTCTACAAAAGCACAATTGGTAGGCGACCCGGTAGAACACGGAAACTATACCACTTATACTTATAAATTCACATTGCCTAATACATACAGTCAAGAAGAAAAGTTTATTTTCGTAGGTGTAAAAATACCCTATTATGCCGAGGGTTATATCTTTGATATGTCCTGTTATTTGGCAGATGATAAGGATAAGACCGAATTGTTTACCAACCCCGGATTTATGAAGGACCTTGACGGTTGGATTTGGGGATGGGATGCTTGGTTTGGTTTAGGTGGTAACTGGCAACCAAGCGGTATGACAAAGTGGACAAACGGCATCGGACTGATTAAGGTAATGGATTATGACAGCACGAAATTTGATGAACTGATAGCCGATATCAACAAAGATGACGGTGTTTGGTGGACAAAAGAAGATTACGACCAAAACAACGCAAATAATAATATGGATTTAGGCTCTGCAGTTCTTAAGGGTAGTTTTAAGGATAACAAAAACAATCCGATTGTAAACAGAAAGATGATTTTGCGTTCCGATGAACATTCTTACAATGTTTATACCGATAAATCAGGCAATTTTGCTTTCAACAACATTATTCCGGGAATATACGAGCTTTTCTCGTTAGATGATAACGGCAACGAAGTTTCCACCGGTTTTTATGAACTGATTGAAGACGGAGATATATTAACCGTACCTTTAGTAACAGATATTAGCGGACTTGAGGTAAAAACGGTTGCAAAAAACACAAAAAAAGATACAGGCAATTCTAATGAGGAAATAGAATATATCTATGAAGAAGTCGTTGAAGACGATGATTCAAATATTGTTGAAACAGATGAAAAAGTTGAAGACGAAGACCCGGAAGTCTTAGTTTCATTTACCGGAACGGTATTTACTTCAAAACTGAAAACAGTTCCGAATTTAAAATTGTATTTACGGGATTTCGGTGAAGTTACTACCGATGAAAACGGACAATTTGAGTTTACCGATGTCCCTGAGGGCGACTATGAGATATATACCGTATTATCAAATAATAAGGAATATGTATTTAGAACGGTTTCCCTTAAAAAGAATATTAAATTGGCGGTTAAACTTAAATACGATGTTTCCGACAATTTAAAGGATACCGAATCAAAATCAGGCAATTCTTCATTAATCATTTTGATTTCGGCAATTTCAGCAGGTGTATTATTATTAGGTGTAGGAGGAACAACTTTTATTTTGATAAGAAAGAAAAAACTTCTTAAAATAAAGTAATGATTTATGATTAATTTTTTTAACAACACTTTTTATCTTAATACATCTAACAGCAGTTATATTATATATATATTATCGGATGGAATATTAGTTCATAAGTATTACGGTAAAAGAATTAAAGAACAAAATATGGATTATTACAATCTATATAAGGCATACGATTATACGGCGGTATATTTTGCTGACGGTGAAATAACCACTATGGATGCTTTGCCGCTTGAATTTCCCACAATGGGAAGGGGAGATTATAGAACACCTGCTATTGTTGTGGAAGGCAAATCGGGTAAGCAAGTAAACGATTTCAGGTACTCTTTCCATCGGGTTTTTGAAGGTACTGCAACTGTTCCCGGATTGCCGAATCTTGATTGCAATACCGAAAATGTTCAAACCTTGGAAATAATTTTAAAAGACCGTGTTACCAATGCCGAAGCACATTTATTTTACAGTGTTTTTGAAGATATAGATATTATTGCAAGAAATACAGTTATAATAAACAAATCCGAAAATAATATTAAAATTTCAAAAATATTGAGTGCAACAGTTGATTTTGAACATTCCGATTTTGATATGATTTCTTTGTACGGCCGTTGGGGAAATGAGCGTTCTGTTGAACGAATTCCTTTAAGGCATGGTCAAAATGTTATTTCGAGCTGTCGAGGTGCATCGGGACATCATTCTACACCCTTTTTAGCACTTGCCGAAAAAGAAGCAAATGAAAATTACGGAGATGTTTACGGTATTGCCTTAATTTACAGCGGTGATTTTGAACTTGGTGTAGATGTGGGACAATTTGACAATGTAAGATTGTTTGCAGGATTAAATCACGAAACATTTTCGTGGGAGTTAGAACCGAAGGAATCCTTTGTTTCGCCTCAGACTGTTTTAACATACAGCGATATGGGAATAGGAAAAATGTCGAGAAATTTCCATAAAATGTGTCGACAGCATTTAGGCGAGTTTTCAAAGAAACCTACCCGACCGGTTGTACTTAATCTTTGGGAAGCATTTTATTTTGACATTTCGGAAGAAAAAGTGCTTGAAACCGTTAAGAATGTATCAAAATTAGGTGTTGATACGATTGTTATTGATGACGGATGGTTTGGAAAGCGAAAAAATGAACTTGTTTCTATGGGAGACTGGTACATAAATGTTGAGAGATTTCCAAATGGATTTCATCGTGTTATAGATGAATGTGAAAGATGCGGACTTAAATTAGGGCTTTGGTTCGAGCCTGAGATGATAGGCAAAGATAGTGATTTCATTAAGGAACACCCCGATTGGTGCATTAAACTTAATGAAATTGAGCCAATTGTGAGCCGAGGAGAGTATGTACTTGATTTTTGTCGAGAAGAAATAACTGATTTTGTTTTTGAGAAATTATCAAGTATTTTATCAAAATATAATATTTCCTATATCAAATGGGATATGAATAGAAATATTACCGATATGGGTTCATCTTCACTCACCGATAATCACCAATTGGAGTTCTCTCATAGATATATGCTTGGATTGTATAGTTTGATAAATAAAATCAAAACCGCCTTTCCGAATTTATATATTGAGTGTTCCGCAGGTGGCGGAGGAAGGTTTGATTTCGGAATGCTTTATTATATGCCTCAAATTTGGTGTAGCGATAATTCGGATGCCATTGAACGAATTGACATACAATACGGTACATCATTGGTTTATCCGCCCGAGTCAATTTCATCCCATGTTTCGGCAATTCCAAATCATCAAACCAATAGGGTAACATCTTTTTATACTCGCGGAAATGTGGCGCAGTTGTTTGCCCTTGGATATGAGTTGAACCCGAATATTATTAACGATTCCGCTAAGGCGTCTATTTTTCAACAAATTTCAAAACACAGGGAAATAGAAAGCTGGATATTTGAAGGCGATTTTTATCGTCTTACGGATTTTGACAATAAGAACTATTGCGCTTGGCAGATTGTTTCAAAGGATAAAAGTAAATCTGTGGCAATTTATGTTGTAAAGCTTACTAAAGCAAAGCGCATAGGCAATTATTTTAGATTGAAAGGCTTGCAAAGTGATAAGAATTATAAAATTGAGCAACTTGGTATATCACTTTCAGGGAATGCCATTATGTATGCAGGCTTTCCAATAAAAAATCAATTAGATGACTTTGAATCTTTGTTTTTCGAACTGAATATGGAGTAAAAAGATTTAAAGTTTTATTATAAGGAGGTGTCAAAGAATAATATTTTTTAAGTTCCCCAAAAACATAAAAAAGGAGAGAAAATTATGAAAAAAATTATTTCGTTAGTTCTGGCAATTTTATTAGTGTTTTGTTCATTCCCGGTACTCGGCATTGCCGCAAGTGCTACTGAATCTACAAAAGCACTGCATGTTACAGCACCGGGCGGCTCTGTATGGCGTGCTGTGGTAACAAGAATTAAACTAAATGCAAACAGTGAATACACCTTTGCATTTACCGCATCAACCAATATGGTTCTTGCAGGTGATACCACAACATCAGCTTCTGCAAATACCGGTTTAAAAACATACAACGGTGATACTAATGCGCTTAATAATGATAACCTTTGCAATGTAACAGCAACATTAGAGGATTGTTATGTTTTAAGCGACAACCCCAACTATAAGAGATTTACTTATACATTAAAAACACCTTCATCAGTTCCGTCAAGCGGTGTTTATTTAGGTATTGTAACTAACTTATCAAATTATTACTTGTTTGATATGATTCTTGCGGATGATGAGGACGAAGAGGTTGCTTTCAACGGAAAATTCGAAAGCGGTCTTGACCACTGGTGCTATGGTTTTGGTAACGACATGACATTATTTGAGGGTGGAGCACAAGGCCTCGGAAAAACATCTTATAATACCGGCGAAGGTTTACTTGAGGTTGTTCCTCTTTCTGTAAGTCCAAGCGCAATTGACGAGCCTGCCGCTCCTAATAAGATGATTTACTACACAAACACTGCCGCTGAACTTTTTGCAAACAGATTTACAGCAGAAGCCGGAAAAATGTATTATTTGTCATTCGGAATTGCTTCTACTGCCGACATTTCAAAAATCGGTATCGGGGCTTATGGCGATGGCAAACGTACAAAATTAACCATAAATCCGCAGTTTGTCAGCCGTATTAAGCATGATAATTATTATTTTGTAACCTATTCCGTTACAATGCCTGATAATCTTTCAAGTGTGGCAGACCATAACTGGGTATATTTGGGCGTTGCCATTTCGGCAAATGCACAGTCATATATCTTTAATATGAATGTATATGACCCATACACAACTCAAAAGACAAATCTGTTCACAAATGCTGTCTTTGCTGCCTCTATTAACTGCACTTCGGTAGGTGTATGGACTGCAATTCCTTCAAACAATTACTGTTCCGAAGGTTCTTTCGTTACCGAGGTTCAGTCGGATAGCGTTACAAGACCTGTGGGATGGACATCAAACGGTAAAGAATTAAGATTGATGGATTTTGATGTTACAAAATTCCCTGCAAAGAAGATGCTTTACTTTGAAACAGGAAGTAGCAACGGTTTAGCACTTAAAACAAGAGTGCCTTTCGTTGCAAATACAGTCTATGACTTTTCGTTTAGTCTTTCAAGAAATGTTCCGAAAGACGGAGGATTTGGTGTTGTATTCAAAGCCAATGATTATTACAGCGGTTCAACCATCGCTTCACCTGTATTTGTAAATTCCGTTGACCACGGCGAATATATAACCTATAACTATACCGTAACCGCTCCTTCAAGCGTTTCCGATAGTTTGGCATTTTTACTCTTCTATTTCCCTAATACCAGAAAGGGATACCTTTTTGACTGTTCTCTTACAATACATAGTGATACAAGCAAGGTAAACCAGTTTGATAACGGTTCGTTCGGTTTAGGTCTTAACTCATGGTCGTGTAATACCGACGCTTGGTTTATTTACGGTAAGGCAGGTTTAGGAGAAACAAGCTGGAGCAGAGCCGACGGTCAAAAAGTAATCGTTAAAAATTACAATCCCGAAGAAATCTCCACAATCCTGCAAAAAAATATGATTCACTATTCAGGTAAGGTTAGCGGCGATGATAAATCAAATATCGGTAAAAAGGTTACTCTTCAAAAGGGACATACTTATACCGTAAATTTTGACTTCCATGCCTTCGAGGGTGGATTAGACAGCACCTGTTATTTGACCTTGAATAAGTTGGTTACAAGAGATAGTAATTTATGTGTTGATGCACCTATCGTTGCCGACTATCTGGTTGAAAACAATCAGTTTATCAGAAATATTGATGCAATCAATAATAATGCTACATTTACATTTACCTTATCCGATTCTTTAGCTTCCGGTTTACCGGATACCGGCACTTATGCTTTATGCTTTACATCTAAAACAACCCAGTATAATACCGATATGTATGTAAGCAATATGGTAATGTATGATGTTGCAGATTCCGAAAGAACTAACATTTTGGGATTTAACAATTACACAACCAATTTAAGCGGTTGGGTTGCATACTGGGATGTTGCTAATGAAAACGCAACTTCATTTACACAACAGGGTTGCACCGTTGCAATTCAAAATTACGATGAAACAAAATTCCCGACAGAGAAAAAGATGCTTTACTTTAAGGAAACAAAAAAGGAAGGCTTTGATGTATTCCTACAAAAGATTAAATCATTGGAAGCAGGAGTAGAGTACACCATTTCTATGGATTACTACTTTATGTCCGGTGCAATTAACGATACATTCTATTTTGGTTTGTACGGTGGTCCGGGCAGCGGAGATATGGTTTATAAAACTCAGTATAGGTCATCAAAGGAAAGCAATCTTTCTACAACATTTGATACAACTGTAGATACAGGTAAAAATGTAAAATATACATTCACATTGACTCAGGCTGAATTAGATAAAAATTCAAAGTATTATGCAGGACTTTATCTATTACCGGACCCTGATATGATTACCGAGATGTATATTGCCAACTTAAAGCTTTATAAAACAACCGACCCATATAAAACCAATTTGTTCTATGATAATGAATATTCAACAAGAATCAGCAACTGGACTGCAAACTACGGCGGTTCATATATGGGTTCGTCTCCCTCAACAATATTCTCAAGAGCAGATATCGAATTTACAGCGCAGTATGTTCCTTATGTGGAAGACTATTTCACAACACCTGACCTTACTACCCATTACGGCGATGTAAATGCCGATGGTAAATTCAATATTATTGATTTAGTATCCATAAAGAAAAACCTTGCAAACCATGCTACATACTTTGTTATGGCAGATGCAAATGCCGATGAAAGTGTTAATGCTTCAGACATCACAAAAATCGTCAATATGTTAATCGGCGCCGAAAGCATCAGTTGGACCGAAAATGTTATTACCCTTGATGCGTTTGATGCTGTAGGCGGTGCAAATTCACAGGCAACAACATTGAAGAACACCGTTTTGAATTCCGCTAACGATGTTACACCTACCGGAACAACTTATTATATTTCAAATGACGGTGATGATAACAACAGCGGTAAATCAACATCAGCTCCGATTAAAACAATTGCCAAGCTTAAAACATTGTCTCTTAACTCCGGAGATACTGTATTGTTCAGAAGAGGCGATACATTCAGAACAGATTCCAGAATCAATGTTATTACCGGTGTAACCTACTCTGCATACGGCAGTGGTGCAAAGCCTAAGATTTACGGTTCTGTAAAGAATTATGCTGATTCAAGTAATTGGACTACAACAGACGGTAATATTTGGGTAACCGATATTGATGCCGATAATGCCGCAAATGTTGTATTTAACGACGGTGAGTCGGCAGGATACCGTAAGAATGCATTGACAGGATTAACCGAAAACGGAGATTTCTATTTTAACAGCGATACAAGCAAGTTGTATTTGTTTATGAATCAGGTAAACCCCGGTGTTAAATTTGATTCAATTGAAATTTCCTCATCTGAGTATTTGTTCTACGGAATAGGTTCGGATGCAAGTTCTTCACTATACAAGAAGAACATTAAGATTACAAATCTTGACCTAAGATATGCTACAACTCACGCTATCTATCTTGCCTTTGTTGAAAATATTAACATTAACAACTGTGAAATAGGTTGGGCAGGCGGCGAATATCAAAGCGGTACAAACAAGACCGTTAGATTAGGTAACGCTATTCAGCTTTGGAGAATTGCAAAGAACTGCAATATTTCGAGCAACTACATTTATCAGGCATTTGATGCCGCAATTACATTCCAAGGAACCGCAGACAATCAGTACACAGGTTTAACCTTAGACAACAATCTTATTGAGTACTGTTCAATGAATTTCGAGTTCTGGGCAAATGACAATAACGATGATGTTGACGCCAATGCATTAATCAAAGATGTTTCCTTTAACGGCAATATTCTTAGATTTGGCGGAATGGGATTCGGCGGAATTCAAAGACCGACAAAGGGCGACCAGGGTTATATATTAACATGGAATGCTGATTTTGCCGATGGTCAGATTGATAATTTCCAGGTTAAGAACAACATTTTTGATATTGCAAACTGTAACTACTATTACGCAAAGAATACAGCAAGTGATTTCACAATGTCCGGAAATACATACTATCAAAAGGCAGGCAGTGCGTTCCAGATAGCAAACGGCTATAACGATTATGCAACAGACTCTTCTGAGTTTGATGCGGCAATCAAAAAGATTGACGCAACCGCAACCACTCAATGGGTCGCTTGATAGCTTAACGGCATAGATTTAAGCAGACTTTGTATTGACTGAAAATTTAATCAATACATTGTCTGCTTTTTAGGAGTAATTATGTTATTATATTATATCAGACACGGAGACCCGATTTATTTTCCCGATAGCTTAACCGAGTTAGGAGAAAAACAAGCCGAATCTCTTGCCGGTAAATTATCCGGGTTTAATTTTAGTAAAATATATACATCCACTTCAAATAGAGCTATTTTAACGGCAAAACCTTTATGCGAGGCTTTGAAAACCGATTATATTGAGCTTGCTTGGTGCGATGAGAGATATGCCGCAGAAGAGTTTATGGGATATGACAGCAAAAAAGAAAAACATTTTTTGTTTACTTGCGATAATTACAGAGAGCTTTTTGTTTCGAGAGAAGTTGAGTCGTTAGGGTATGAATGGTATAATCACCCTGCCTTTGCCGAAATGAACTGTAAATCCGGTATGAAAAGAATATCAAATGAAACATACAAATTTATTGAATCCTTGGGGTATAAACATAATACTGATGATAGAAATTACACTCCTATAATGCCCAATGACGATAGAGTTGCTTTGTTTGCTCATGCTGGTTTCGGAAGTGTATTTTTAAGCTGTTTGCTGGATATTCCGTACCCTATGTTTTCCGCAAGGTTTACTATGAGTCATAGTTCTGTTACTGTTATTGAATTCCCAAATGACAGAGTTTCCGTACCGAGGGTTTTGACTTTTTCAAACGACTCTCATTTATATAAGGATGGACTATCTACAAAATGGTGCAATATTGTTGATATATAAATTTTAGAGGATTATATATTATTTTATACAACTATAAAGTATTATATAATTTTCCGAAATGGCGGAGGTAACATTATGTTTAAAAGTTTATACGATGATATGAGTTTTATTGAGAATAAATATCATAAAACAAACGAACCCTTTAATCCTTATGACCGAATGGCATATCATGGATATGAATACGACGAAACAACCGGTATTGATGATGATACAATGAGATTTGAGCTTAACGAACTTGCAAAAAATCTCACTGATTTACCTCACCCTATCGCTAAAGCAAAACTGTTTGAGTTTTTACTTGAGAACGCAAGGATTGATGTAAATGAAAAGGATTGGTTCGTGGGATTTTACAATTGGGGAAGACTCCTTTGGCATAATACCATTACCGCATGGTCTAATGAAGTGTTTGAAAAAATACCTTAAGTACGCGAAAAAATCAATCTTTTTGACTCGGTTGGTGCAGTGGCTATTTGGCCTGATTTCGACCATGTTATACCCAATTGGGATTCGCTTTTGGAACTTGGATTTTCAGGACTTCTTGAAAGAACAAAAATGTATCATAATGACAAAAAGAAAAGCGGTATTACTCCGGAACAAGATGCTTTTTATGAAGGAATAGAGATTTCCTATCAGGCAATAATTAAATTACTTGACAGATATTATAAATATGCTTTAACCAAAAAACACGAAAAGGCTAAACTTCAGGCAAAATGCCTTAAAAACTTGCGTGATGGGAAGCCTACAAGCCTTTATGAAGCATTACAGGCTATGTATATCTTTTTTATTGCCTGTGAATGTGTCGATAATTACCAAACAAGAAGCTTGGGAAACGGAATTGACAGTACGCTTTTACCTTTTTATTTGAAGGATATCGAAAGCGGTGAGTTTACCGAGGATGAGGAAAAAGAATTTATCGCTTATTATTTAATGCAGTATTCGGCCATTGGTAATTATTGGGGACATCCAATGTATATGGGCGGTTCAAATTTTGACGGTAGCACGAAATTTAATGTAGTATCAAATGCTATATTAGACCTGTACGAGGAGTTAAAAATATATAATCCCAAAGTGCAAATTAAGGTTGCGGAAAATACTCCGAAAGAAATTCTCTTTAAGGTTTTCGGTCTACTTAGAAACGGAGTTTCGAGTTTTGTTTTTTGCTGTGAACCGGGACATATTAAAGCTATTATGGGTTACGGTGCAACAGAGGAAGAAGCTAAGAACTTTGAAATCAGCGGTTGTTATGAAACGAGGGTTAGAGGTGAAGAATCTTCCACGGGAGTAGCATATATCAATGCGGCAAAAGCTGTTGAATTCGTATTAAATAACGGCTGTGATATTAAAACCGGAACAAAAGTCGGAATTGAAACCGGGGATATTTCACAATTTGAAAATTTCGGAGATTTTTACCATGCCTTTATTAAGCAATGGGAGTATTTGATTGAGGAATCTATTAAAATCGGCAATTCTTATGAAGATTCGATGGCTTATGTAAACCCTTCTAATGTTTATTCCGCCACTATTGAACGGTCCTTAAAGCAAGGTGTTGACGGATATTCTTTTGGAGTTAAGTTTAACAATTCCTGTATTCTAAACTGCGGATTTGCAAGTGCGGTTGATTCTATTATGGCGGTAAAAAAACTTTGTTTTGATAGCAATATCACATCCCTTTTTGAACTTAAGGATGCAATAAAAAAAGACTGGAACGGATACGAACGATTAAGAGCATTGGCGCTTAAATTGCCAAACAAATACGGAAACGGCGATGCCGAAACCGATACTTTGGCAACTGCAATGTCTGATTATTTCAGTAATAAAATCAATAACCGACCGAACGCCCGTGGCGGAGTATATAAAACGGTGCTTCATTCAGCGATGCAGTTTGTATGGCAGGGGGCGAAAACATGGGCATTACCCGACGGACGAAAAGCCGAATTTGAGTTATCAAAAAATGCTTCTCCTGTCAGCGGTATGGATAGAAACGGTGCTACGGCGCTTATTAATTCCGTTGTTAAACTTAAGCCGTATAATCATCACGAATCCTTTTGTGTTGATGTTATGCTTCATCCGTCAGCAGTAGAGGGTGATGACGGACTCGCCGCTATGTACGGCTTGTTGATGACATATCTTAAAAATGACGGAATGTCAATACAGTTTAATATTTTCAATTCCGAAACACTGCGAGATGCACAAAAGCATCCTGAAAATTACAAGAATTTGCAGGTTCGTGTTTGCGGTTGGAATGTTCTTTGGAACAATCTTTCTAATGCTGAGCAAGAGGCATATATAATAAGAGCTGAAAATATAAAATAATTATATCAAGGAAATGATAGCAATATGAAAAAAGTACCCGTTGCAATGCAGTGGCAGTTTAATGTTGAATCACTGAGAAAGAAAAAGTATCTTAAGGATTTGGATTTTATAAAAGCAAATACCGAAGTAAATTTAATTAATATTGCCACAACAAACGGTGCTGTTACAAGGGACAATCCTTCGCTTGTTAAGGATATGAGGGAATTAGTAGAGTATGCCCATAGTCTTGGAATTCGCATTGTCTTGAGAACCACCTTGATTAAAGGCTTCTTCAACAATTCTCCTCATATTATTGATGACCAAAACAATGCACAGGGTTTGGTTTATGACAACGAGGGTGTTGTTGGTGAGGACGGATTTGTTGAGTTTACTCAAACCCCCAAGTGGAATAGGGCAAAGGTTTTACCTCTTTGGAATAGAGTGGTTAAGGCTTATATGTTTGATAAAGCTGATAATGACCATTATAATATAGACTCATTGGAGGATATAACCGATAGTGCAAGAGTTATTGACTGCGAATCGGATTTAATAACAGTGGAAATTAATGCAGGAACCGAGAATGTGGGCAAAAGTGTATTTTTAATGACTGTGCAGTATTTCAACTGCTATGATTGCTTTGGGGATTCTATGTTCAACAATTATAAGGCCGAGATGGATGATTATTTATCAGTTCCTTTTGACGGATTTTGTATGGACGAAACGGGATATATGGTTTTGGGTTCGGCTTATGATGACCCCTTTAGAGCAAGATATTATTCAGAGGCACAAAAGGAGTATTTTGCCCATAAATTAAATATTGATTTCGATAGATTGTTATTCGATATGCGTTATGCGCCGAAAGGTCAAGACAATGTCAGAATTAAAGCAATAAATACTTATTTTGAAGAACTTTCAAAACAACCGATAAAAATCGAATGGCAGGTGGCCGAATATGAAAAAAAGCATTTCGGAGAGGATGTATTTTTAACCTGCCACAATACTTTCCATAATGACCTTGATAATGATGAAATTTGGAAAACAGGTTGTAGGTGGTGGGATTTGCCCCGAGATTTCGGACATACCGATGAAAATATACCGTTTCCTATTAGAATGGGAATAAGTCTTGCCGCCGATGAACCGATTTGTATAGATATGTTTTATCATAAGGATGAGCAACCGTATTACGACCATATTATTGAAGGTGCACCGTTTAATTGCCGTCAGTTTCATCATTCTTATAATGACGGAATATGGGGACAGGGATTTACCGAACCTACTTTTTTAAAAAATATCAGAAAACTCGATAAAACGGTGTCTTTGCTTGATGATTTTCAAACCCAAAGACCTAAACTCGATTTATTGATTATTTTCGGATTTACATATCAAAATAACTGGTATCCGAACTACGAAAATCGCAACGAATGGGATGTCAATGGCTCTCTTAAAGTTTTAACCAAATGCCATGAAATATGGAACGAAGGATATAGATGTGCCTTGATTCCGGATTACACCATTTTGGACGGAAGAACAAAAATTTCAAATAATAAGGTTAGTTTTAACGGTCATGAATTTTCCCATGTTTTATTCTTATATCCGCAATACGCAAAAACCGAAGTGTTGGATTTTTTAACCAATGTCAGCAATGCCGGTATTCCTCTTTCGGTAGTAGGAAAATCCGAGTTGGATTTTAACGGGGAAAAGGTCCATGCGGAATTTAAAACAAATGACAACTTCTCTATTTCGTTATTAGAGGACATAGGTTGCGCAAAAAGTGGAATTGAAGGCGGTTGCGTATATGAAGACGGAAGTTTTTCCCTTGTAAGTCATGGAATACTTGACGGCAAAGCTACAAACTTTGATTTTACTGTTGACGGAATCAGGTATAGCGGTACACATACAGGTCTCTTAGCATTTAGAGAGGGAAAATTTGCTTTTGCAACCCGTGGCAGTAAACTATATAAAAACGAAAAACAAATAGAGTTAGAAGAAAAATAGTCAAAAAGATTGGAACGATAACATTTGAAAACTGCTGATATATTTGAAATTAAGCGTTTTGCCGTTCATGACGGAGATGGGATTAGAACAACGGTGTTTTTCAAGGGCTGTTCGTTGAATTGTCTTTGGTGTCATAATCCCGAGGGTATATCTTTTGATAATCAATTGGCTTATTTCCGTCATAAATGTATAAACTGCGGAGAATGTACTCTAACTTGTAATAGCGGTTCACATAATTCGGAGAATGGGATACATATTTTAGATAGAACAAAATGTATTTCCTGCGGAAAATGTGCCGATGTTTGCTTGGGAGATGCTTTGTTATTTTACGGTAAAGAGTATTCTGTTGACAAATTATTAAATATTGTATTAGAGGACAAGGAGTATTATTTCAATTCCGGTGGAGGTGTAACTCTTTCAGGCGGTGAATGTCTTTTACAGGCTGATTTTTGCACAGAATTTCTCAAACGCCTTAAATCGGAAGGTATAAATACTGCGGTTGATACATCGGGATTTGTTAATACCGAATCCTTTGAAAAAGTTGCACCCTATACCGATACTTTTTTGTATGATATTAAAGCAATAGACCCGGATGTACATATTAAATGTACCGGAAAGCCAAACGATATTATTCTTGAAAATTTAATTTACATTGATTCTTTGGGAAAAAGAACCGAAATACGAATACCCTATGTACCGGGCTATAATGATAATCAAATGGAAAAAATTGCGGATTTTTTGATTAATTTAAAAAATGTGGCTTGTGTTAGGATTTTGCCTTATCATAATTATGCTAAATCAAAGTACGATTCTCTCGGTATAAAAAACACATTACCTCAAAAACTTCCGGAAAAGGAAGAAATCCGTAATGCAAAAAGGATATTTATCAGTAAAAACATTATTGTTAAAGATTAGGTGAAAGATAGCAAATAATATCAAATTAACTGATTTGGAGAACTGATTATGAATACAACGCTAATCGAAAAAGCTTATGAGAATGCTAAGGAAATATATGCACAATACGGTGTAGATGTAGAAAAGGTGCTTGAAAAATTTGATAAAATTCCGGTATCAATTCCCTGTTGGCAGGGAGATGATATTGTAGGTTTTGAAGGTATCGGAGCCGGTGCTTCCGGTGGACTTATGGTTACAGGCAACTATCCCGGAAGACCGAGAAATCCCGAAGAATACCGTATGGACCTTGAAAAGGTTTTATCTTATGTTCCGGGGGCTATGAAGCTCAATCTTCATTCCAGCTACGGTGAAAACTTTGAAAAGGGAATAGACCGTGATGAATATGCACCGAGACATTTTGAAAACTGGGTGAAATGGGCAAAGGAAAAGAAAATAGCTCTTGATATGAATGCTACAACCTTTGGACATCCAAAGGCATCTGACGGATTGACAATTTCAAATCCAAATGAAGATATCAGAAAATTCTGGGTTAGACATATGCAATCGGTACGGTTGATATCCGAATATATCGGCAAAGAGCTTGGTACTCCCTGTGTGTTCAACACTTGGGTTCAGGACGGAATGAAGGACCAACCTGTAAATAGAATTAAATATCGTCAGTTAATGAAAAAATCTTTTGATGAGATATTTTCAAATAAAAAAATCAGTGAAGAATATGTGTATGATGCGCTTGAACCTAAACTTTTTGCCGTTGGTGTTGAGGAATATACGGTAGGCTCAAATGATTTCTATCTTTCTTATAACGGTTATGCAAGAGCAAACGGAATAGGCAATACTATTATGAATCTTGATATGGGACATTTTCATCCTGAGGAGAATGTTGCCGATAAGATTTCCTCTGTTATGACATTTTCGGATAAATTTATGGCGCATTTTACTCGTGGTATTCGTTGGGATAGCGACCATGTTGTTCTTAATGATGAAAAGACAAACAATATGATGCACGAGATAGTTCGTTGCGGAGTTCTTGATAATGCATTTATCGGTACAGATTATTTTGACGCTTCAATTAATCGTGTTGCGGCGTGGACAATCGGTACAAGAGCAACAAAGAAGGCGCTATTAAACGCTATGCTTGAGCCGGTAATAATGCTTCAAAAAGCCGAAGACGATATGGATTTCACCCTGCGTCTTGCTTTACTTGATGAGTTTAAAACCCTCCCGTCAAGTGCTGTTTGGGATTATTATTGTTATAAGAATAATATTCCGACAAATACTCAATGGCTTGATGATTTAAAGAAATATGAAAAATCGGAAATGTTCAAAAGAGATTAAATAGGGGATAGAATAAATGCTTAATAAGGGTGAAATTCTTTGTACCTTCGGGGACAGTATTACCGCAGGTGGACTGTTTACCGCCGAGATTTTTGATAATCTTGCAAAGATAGGTGTAAAGGTTTATAACTGCGGTGTTGCAGGTGATACTGCTTACGATTCCTTAAGAAGAATTGATAGCGATTGCTTGTGCCATAATCCTACTGTTGTAACGGTTATGTTCGGTGTGAACGACATTGAACATTGGCTTGACCCTGATACAACCGACAAAAGCACATTTGATTTTTTAATAAATCGCCATAAAGAAAATTTAAAAAAGGTGGTAACTTGTTTTACAGAGAAAAATATCAGAGTAATACTGATGTCTCCGCCGCCTTATCTTGAGGGCGATTATTACGGAACAAAAGATTTCAAATGTAATAATCGAGTTGAACAGTGTGCTAAGTATGCCCAACGGTTGTCAAAAGAACTTGATTGCGAATTTATTGATATTTATAATCAGTTTATTTCTATGGATAATATGCAGGATTTTTTCAGAGAAGATAGAGTTCATCCCAATGAAAAAGGACAAAGAATAATTGCAAAAGCTGTTTTAAATAAACTCGGTATGCAATATGACTCAAATCCTGAAGAAGAATTTGTTTTTTCCGAGATTAACAAAGAAAGAATGAAAATAGAGTGTTTGTACAAAGAGATTATGTATGCTAAACATGATACAATTGATAAATATTGCGACCGTATGGGAATAAAAATGTCCCCCGAAGAAAAAACAATCCACATAAATAAAGAGGTTGGCAGTCCGTATCCCTATGTTGCATATTGCGCACAAAAATATATTGATAATATTGATAAAATCGAAGATATCAAAAAACAAATAACGGTACTTACCGAAAAAATGGTGATATAGCGTGAAAAATCACGCTAAAAATAAAGACCCTGTTTCTCGCCTCTTTTGAGGCAACCGAAACAGATGCGATATTAATCACCATTTCAGTGATTTTATATTGTATTTTGCGTCTTAGAAAGAAATGGTGATTAATATGGAAAAATATGCATGGAGAGCTACTGTAAAGGTTGGATGTATTGAAGAGTATAAAAGACGGCATAACGAAATATGGCCCGAAATGGTCGAAGTGCTTAAAAAAGCCGGAATTAAAAATTATACAATTTGGAACATCGGTAATGAACTTTTCGGTTATTATGAATGTGAAAAAGGTGTGAAGTTTGCCGCCGACTACCAAAAAAACAGCGTTGTTGTAGAAAAGTGGAATAAGTATATGAAGGATGTAATGGTAATGGAACTTGACCCGGTTACCGGTGCACAGCCGTTACTTACAAAGGTATTTGAATTAGATTAATTTTTTTATTACATTCCTTGTGATGAGGAGTTAATAATATTAGGTCAGCCAAAGACCAAGCTTGTGGTTTTGCAAATTTGTTTTTATTTGGGCAATAAAACAAAAACTGTATTTATCACAAGTTCCGGGGTAATCCCGGAAACCCCCCCGAGATTTTATTTAATGTAAATCTCGGGGGTTAATTATTGTATTCAATATTTTACAAAAACCTGACGGCGATATAGCCGAAAATCAACTTGATTTGTTGGGAATATATGGTATAATAATAACAAATGACATTTAATTTTTTCAACTCAATTTTTAGGAGGAATATGAATGAAAAAAAGCATATTGATTAAAAGAATAATATCTCTTATTTTGGCACTTGCTGTATTTTTTGCGGTTATTCCGATTACTGCCTTGGCAAATGAGAAAACGACAAAGTGTATTGAGGTAAAATCCGGAGCCGCTTGGTCGTATGTTCAATATATAAATTCCGGCTCGGACGGCGGATATAATCTTGCGGCAAA
>DCIE01000011.1 GCA_002315765.1 Ruminococcaceae bacterium UBA1734 | reverse complement strand
TATGGACTGCTACAGAAACAGTAAGGTACATAAGTAGTTTTATGATTGCTTTTATCCCTGTGTTTATTGCGGCGGTTGTAATGTCGGGAGGTATTGTTTCGGGCACGGTTTCAAGCGGACTGTTAATGCTATTGGCTCAAGTGATTTCAGACTTTTCTTCAAAATTTATATTACCTGTTATGGGAGGATATATGAGTATAAATGTTTTATCTTCCCTGACCGATTTTCCTTTAATTAAAAATCTTTCCAATAGTTTTAAAAAGGTTGCGCTTTGGGCAATCGGGCTTGTGTCAACCGTTTTCGTAGGAATTTTGGGAATACAAACTACGGTGAATTCCGCGGCGGATTCCCTAACACTTAAAACGGCAAAATTTATTGTAGGCACCTGTGTTCCCGTGGCAGGAGGCACCTTGGCGGAGGCAACCAATACCGTTTATGCATCCTTCGGACTTTTAAAGTCATCGGTGGGAATATACGGTGTATTTGTACTTGGAATTATGATTCTCCCCGTGGTGGTACAAATCGTTTTATGGAAGGGAATACTTTGCATTTTGTCGGGTGTTTCGGTTTCCTTTTCGCAGGATTCTTTAGGTAAATTTTTAGAGTCTGTTAATGCACTTTTGTCGGTGGTAATCACAATACTTTTGTCCTGCGCCGGGCTTTTTGTAATATCCCTTTCAATACTTATAACGGTTGGTAAAGCGGTATGAGTGATTTTCAGGCTTTTATTGTTTCTTTTTGCGGTGTTTGTGCGGTAATCGGAGGAATATATATTCTTTGCCCAAAGGGGAATATATCAAAAACCGTAAAATATGTTATAAATTTGACCGTAATATGTGCATTTGTAGGACTTCTTTCGGTGGCATTTAAGTTTGATTATTCTTTTGATAAATATGAGGGCTATACAAAGACAAGCGAAATGTCTGCTCAAGTGGTAAAAATGATTTTTGAAACGGCACTTAAAAATAGCAATGTCAGTTTTAAAAAAATAGAAATAATTACGGATAAAACTGCGGACAACAGCATATCTATTAATAAGGTCTTTGTTTATTCAGAGGAATCTCCCGAAAAAATAAAAGAAATACTTAATAAAGAAAGCAGTTTTAGTATTGAGGTAATAAATGAATGAAAAATTAGACGGACTACTCAAAAAAATCAAAGAGCCTAAATATATCTTTATTTTAGGTGCTGTTGGGGTAATAATCATTATCATTTCTTCATTTTTTACGGGCAATGGTGCAAAAACAGCAAAAAACGAAAAATTTGACAGGGAAGAATACCGACTTTCACTCCAAAACGATGTGAAAAAAATTGTGGCGGAAATCTCGGGAGACAAAAAAGCCACCGTTTTAATAACCCTTGAAAACGGAATTAGGTATTCCTATGCCGATGATACCAAGGACGATTTATCAACCACAGGGGGAGAAAATTCCGAGGAAACTAAGCGGAAGGAATCTTCACATATCACAATAAAAAATGCTTCCGGTGATGAGGAAGCACTTGTGATAACCGAAAATATGCCGGAAGTACGGGGTGTTGCGGTTATTTGCACCGGGGGAGATGATGAATATTTGGCGGAGAATATAACTAATGCAATAATGGCAACCTTAAACATTACTTCCAAAAGGGTATATGTTACGGGGAAAAATTAAATTTGAAAGGTAGATTAGCGTGAAAAAGGGAAAAGTTTTCGGAAAAACACAGGTAATAGCAGTATTAATGGCTGTATGCTTAGGAGGGGCAATATGGATAAATATGAAGTATTCCTCAAGTAGCAAATATTTAGGCGAAGCCACATATGTGGGTAGTGAAAAAAGTAATGCCGTCAAAACCTCTGCTTCGGTTTCAAAGGAAGAGGACTATTTTGAAACGGCTCAAAAAAAGCGGGAAGAGACGGTGGAAGATATAGAGGAAACGGTTAAGGAAACATTAAAATCCGATAAACTCACCGAAGAGGATAAAATAGAGGTAACAACACTGGTTAAAGAGTTGGTAAGCAGAAAGCAGGGAGAGGAAAAAACCGAAACTCTTTTACTGGCAAAGGGTTTTAAAAAAGCCCTTGTGGTTATTAGCGATAAGGATGTTAATGTGGTGGTAAAATCCGAAGGGTTGACAACTGCTCAAACTATGCAAATTCAGGATATCGTTACCGAACAAACAGGAAAAAATCTTGCAAATATTAAAATTGTTACCGTAAAATAGTTGTAATTTTTCAAAAATGTGGTACAATAAAGAAAAATAAGGATTCGGAGGAACCCTAAATGCAGGATAATAATACTGAATTAACCGTAAGCACCGAGGTGCTTGAAAAAATGGCTGAGATTGCCGCTTGTGAAGTGGAAGGTGTTGTGGGCCTTTCTAAAAAAAATATTGATATTAAAAACGCTTTTAAAAATATGAGTGCTTTTAAGGGTGTAACAGTTGAAACTATTAACGGCGCTATGTCTGTTAATGTTTACATTGTTTTGAGCAAAAAGGCAAAAATGCGTGAAACTGCCGAAGCGGTTCAGAAAAATGTTAAAGAAAAAATACAAAATATGACCGGTACTGCCGTAACAAAGGTTAATGTAACCGTTGCCGATGTGGACAATAAAGAGGATTAACGGTTCATTTTTTAAGTTTTGTATTTTGCGTTTTATATTTATGCTCGGCGATAACTACGCTTTTCGGCGCAATGTCCGGTATGCCGTTGTTGCAGAACATACGGTTATTACGGCTTTGTTGATTGTGGTATATTTGATTTCTAAATAAGAAAAGGAAACAATTATTATATGAAATTATTACCATTTTTATCGCCTTGACAAACATTTTTTACAGTGATAAAATTATTATAATGAGCAATGGTGTTCATTCAAGTCTATGGGATAGTTCCCGCTTGGATGGGCACTTTTTTTATTTTTATTAAGAAAGGTTAAAATTTATGACAAAGTATATTTTTGTTACAGGTGGCGTTGTTTCGGGACTTGGAAAAGGGATTACCGCAGCATCATTAGGACGGCTTTTAAAGGCGAGAGGGCTAAAGGTGGCGGCCCAAAAACTGGACCCGTATATTAATGTGGACCCGGGCACTATGAGTCCTTATCAGCACGGTGAGGTTTATGTAACCGAGGACGGAGCCGAAACCGACCTTGATTTAGGTCATTATGAAAGATTTATTGATGAAAACCTTAAT
>DCIE01000057.1 GCA_002315765.1 Ruminococcaceae bacterium UBA1734 | reverse complement strand
GTTTTATATTTACGATTTTAGGCTGTTTGCGAAGTGAAAGCCAATAAACCGCCACTATGCGAGTTTTTGCATCGGGATTATACAAAAAATCCCCGTGTGGTACAATTTATTGAACTAATTAGCAACCTGACGGTTTATCATCTTTTTTTTAAAGACTATAATTGATATAGCACACGACAAGGATATGAGCAATATCCATATATACAAAGAAGATGAATCACCATTAACAGGGCTTGTTATAGCAACATATTTGGCTTTAAGATAAATTGTGCCGTCCTTCAACTGCGTTCTTTCCCAACCGATAAATTCATAGCCATTTAAAGTAGGATTATTCAATTTTACCGGAGATTTAACCGTAAATGTTGTAATACCTTCGTGAGGAACTCCGTCAAATGTCCAAATTCCTCCATTAGGGTCAACTTTAACAACGGAACCCCATTCAAAAGTTTCAGTTACGGATTTATTTTTACTATTTTCTTCGTTATAAGAAACAGGATAGCTTTGTTTTTCAAACTTCCATTTTGCTGTGATTTTTCCGCCGTTTATAGGAATTACACCGTTGTTTTTATCGTCCCAACCGTCAAATATATAGTATCCTTCGATAGAACCGGTATCATCCTTCTTTGCTATTTTAACTGAATTTGTGATGGTTGTATCCAAATTGTATGTTGCATTTAAGTAATCTTTAATATTTTCCGGTAAATCCTCACCCTCAGGGATGTTTTTACCCCATGAGTATGTTATAACATACGGTGCTCTCTTTAGGTAAACCTTAAGAACAAGACTGCCGTCTCCTGCGATATTACCGGTAAGAACATTTGCCTTAGAATCATCTTTTGAGAATGCAACAGCTGAACCTGCATCGGTACAATAAGATGAAATCTTTGATGTAACATCCGCGGTTGTATCGGTAGTGCCGGTATAGGAATACTGCTTTGTATAAGTATCACTATATTTGCCGTCAGTTCCCATTACAAATACATTTACCTTGTAGGCAGTGTTTGTATTCGGATTTGCGGAAGCAGTGCTTTCGAGGTCGTTTGCAGGCATCTTCGAAGGAATAGCTACCGACCAGGAAGGAGTTCCGTATCCGGTCTTTTGTGTTGCGGTTGCGGTTATTTCCTGATTGAAATAAAATGTTCCTGCACCTGCAACAGTTTCAATACCTGTGCCCTTATTGAGCTTCAAGGTGTATTGTGCTCTCTTTAGGTAAACCTTAAGAACAAGACTGCCGTCTCCTGCGATATTACCGGTAAGAACATTTGTCTTAGAATCATCTTTTGAGAATGCAACAGCTGAACCTGCATCGGTACAATAAGATGAAATCTTTGATGTAACATCTGCGGTTGTATCGGTAGTGCCGGTATAGGAATACTGAGTTGTATAAGTATCACTATATTTGCCGTCAGTTCCCATTACAAAAACATTTACCTTGTAGGCAGTGTCTGTTTTTGGCTTAAACTTAGCCTTTACAGTTGTGTTCTTTGCGGGCATTGTAAATGTATTGCCGGAAATCTTAGCATCATTAACCTGAATTTCATCGAGTTCATATCCTGTTTTAGGAGTTGTGGTAAGTGTAACGGTTTCGCCTTCGGTGGCAGTTGACTTATCACCTTCAATTGTACCGTTACCGTCGTCTGAATATGTTATAGTATATGAATTCTTTGTGATTTTGAATTCTGTATATGCCGTTGCTCCGCCTACGGTAATCTTTGCAGTATATGTACCGGGTTCTTTAGGAGCACCGGAAAGTTTCGTTCCGCCTTCAAAATACTCAATTGTCGGAAGCGATGTCTGTCCGGCAAATGCTGTTTGGTCAAGTGTTGCCGACTTAGCAGTGTTATCGTATGTAAGATCATTAGGAGGAAGTATCTTCAACTCTGTCGGATCTGTATTGTCGCATCCCTCACCACCGTTACATGTTGCAACGAGTGTATCTGTTGTACTTGTTTTTACTGAATAAGACCAATCGTGAGTATGCTTTTTAGTAAGTGTAATTGGGAAATCTCTAAAGAGGAATGCTTCACCGTCTTCAGCAGTAAGTCTGCAAACGGTATCAGGTATTTCAAAGGTAAGGGTCGGGTCATCTCCTGCTTTTTTAGTAACACCCTTAATTGTGTAATTAACATCCTTTGTAATATTGCTAACTGTTATTGAACCGTCTTTATTCTCAACAAATACCGGCTTTTTTATAACCCAAATAGATGTACTTGTTCTTGTGTTTTGACCGGTATGGTGATCACAGGTTGCAGAGATTGTTCCTAACTTAAATACATCTATACTGGTATTGGTTCTACCTTCTTTTTTAGCTGTAACTTCATAGTTCTTTCTGCTAACCGAGTCGCAAGTATATGTTCCGTTTGTGCCGATTTTAACAACATTATTTTCCAAAACGGTTGTACTGCCCTCGAGAGCAATATTGTCTACATAGCAGTTAGAACAGGTAATATGGGTGATACCACTCGAGCTGAATAAATCTCTAATTGAAAACTTTTCACCCTCGAACATAATGAAGTTTGCATTTTTGCAATCCTCGTCAAGGTTTGCATCCGCAAATCCCTCATAAGTGCAAATATAAGATTTACTAAGTTTTTTAGATGTTACCTTAATTTCAACCTTTGAAGTAGCGTGCCACTTCTGGTTTGCATCAACTAAAGCAAAATACTTATCCGCGCTTTGGAAACTTGTGTTAATATTACGCTGAGTTCCCGAAAGGCCTTTCATATTAGAAGATGAAAAATACTGCAAATAACAAGATGTTGCCGATGAGTTAGAGTTTGATAATCTAATATAATAAGTCAACTGATCGTCGGCATCAAATCCTTCTGTATGTACTTCGAGTAATTGACTGACTCTAAGCGGATATGTTTCCTGTCTTGCCGCACCGCAAATCCAAACCTTTTGGTTTCCGTCAATGGCAGGTGTATTTTTTCCTGTAAGTGTTGTAACTTTCATTCTATATGCGGTAGAACCCATATAGAACTGGATTTCAACATAGCCGGTCATCGCTTGTGAAACGCTGACTAAATAGTCGTTATCCTTTTTTTCAAAAGATATCTTACTCTTATCCGTATTGCTGTAAGCACTATAAATAGAAGGAGCTTTGCTGTTATCGGTATTAAGAGTTCCTGACATACCGGCTTGCTTAGCTATTTTTGCAAGACTGTATGGTCCTTGGTCCTGACGGAAAGATATTTCCGATTTCATACTGTTGTTGCTTGACGCAAAGTTAACGCTGTACTCTGACGAACTGTAATCAGTCGCCATCGCATTAAATGTGTTGAAGGGAATAATTGTCAGAAGCAAAACCACTCCTAATACCAATGATAACCATTTCGATGAGTTTTTCATTTTTTTCCTCCTAATATGAATTTTTTACAACAATAATATGTTGTAAAACAGTAAAAATGTGTGCTATATGTTTGCAGTCAACAACAGCACACATATTAACAAACCAATTGTATCATAACATATATGCAAAATCAAGCGATATTACTTAATTCTTAACATAGTCATCCAAAACCTTATAATCGGCAACTTTTTTCCAGTTATTTTTATCCCAAATGGATTTACTTACCGAGTACCAACGGTCCGCCATAAATTGATTGCCGTTATTTACATTTACATCATATTTTTCCGATGCCAAAATATATTGGTCGTGGGAATACTTTTCTTTATTGTTAATTTCTTTTCCGGTAAACGGATTTTTCGGAGAATTAATAACCTTGTCGGTAGCGAGGGTTGCAATATCGGCAGTGGTCATAAACTCGCTTGAAGTTGTAAATTCAGTTGCACCGAAATCCTTTACCATTAACAATGGATAAAAATACTCAAGATCGGATAAGGAATCTCCTGAATTATCCAGAACTAAATCTTTAATTTGATTTGTATCTCTTCCGTGATCGGAGGCAACGATAATTCTTGTATTATCATATACTCCTTCACTCTTAAGTTGGTCAAACCATTTTCCGAGCTGAAGAAATGCGGCAATATTAACACAATAATGTCCTGTTTGTTTTTCGTCAACCATAGATAATCTCTTGCCGTTAATAATGAATCTATCAGTATTTTCTTTGTTGTATTTGGTATTATCAACATTGTCGGTGGGTTCATAATCAGGTGCTTGGAGAATGGTTGGCTCGTGGGTTGTATCGTTGGACATAATAACAAAAGAGCCTTTTTTATCATTTGATATTCCTGTTATTTTTCCGAGATTTGAAAGGGTTTCATAATTATCTGAAAATTTGCTGTTTATTCCACGGGCAACACTTTCATTTGTTACAATTTGCGATGTGGAAATAAAATCGGCATTTAGGTAGTTTCCGCTATTATAAATCAGATATTGAACACATAGAGGGCTTGATTTCATTAAACTATAGAAAAAGAAATTTCTTTTTCTGTTAGACACTATGTTTTTGTTGGTGCTTTTATCTGAAAAATATCCTGAAATATTAAATTTTGAAATATTTTTATAATCGTTAAATATGGATAAATCAGGTATAAAACTATAATTTCCGGCATAGGGCAAATCAAATACCGAAGTATTAAATCCGGATTTTTCAAATAATACCGGCAATACCTTTAGAGCCTCATCGTGTTTAGTCGATAAAGATTCGCCTTTTCTTTTATTAATCTCAATAGGAGTGTATTCATAACCGCCGAATACCGCGGGGGTAGCAAAATTAGTATATCCTCCGAAAGAAACTACATTATTATAATAAGTAAATCCCGAAAATTTTTCTTTCAGTTCCGGCTTTTCTTTCATAATGTAAGGTACATATTCGCCCATAGCACGGTCAAGTATTATGACAACCACATTTTTACTTGTTTTGCTAAGACTTATTGTGGGCTCATCCGAAGAACCGTTTGAAGTGTTTGTGGCAACAGCCTTAACTGAATTGTTAATATTAACACAGTTTATTGTAGACATACAAATGCATACGGCAATAATAATGCATACTATTCTTGAAATATATTTTTTTAATAGGACAAAGACCGCCAGTATCACAATGCCAACCGCCACTATTGCCGAAAGATTGGTAAGAATTAATAAGATATTAAAATTAAATCTATGGTTGTATATCAAATCGGAAGATAAAACGCCTAAGTCTGTACCGAAAAATAAATAATCGACTACAAAAAATGCACCTGCAAATAGCAAAGCGAACTCAAGAATTACTTTTGCTTTTGGAGGGAAAAGCCAGTAAAATACACCCGACCAAATCACAAAGAAACCTAAAGATAACAGCAAAGTGTTAAATACATAAGATACCGGATTTGATAAAACTCCAAAAACGATAAATTCCTGCGGTGATGATTTAATTACCTGCGAAGGGATAACGGTACCTATAAAAACAGAGATAAATATACCCGTTGATAAAAAAATCATTTTGTTAGGCGATGGAAAATCTGTTTTGAAGCGGATCAACTTTTTGTTCTTTAGTTCGGCATATATTAGAGGCATAAAAAGTATTAACGAAATAAAAACTACGGCTAATCCTTTTACATATTGTTTGACTATTAACATTGAAACACCGGCATATAAGCAAAAACCGCCGAGAATTGCAAATATTGAAAGGGTGAGGAGATTTTTTCCGCCTAATTTATAAAGGATTGTTTTTATTAACGAAAAAAGGTTATTGAGGGACCAATAAAAAACAAGTCCGGCAGGGGAGTTGTAGAGGAAGACTAAGAAAAATAAAGCCATCACATAAAGCTGTACTTTGGTTTTTGTCGGTGCGTCCTTGGTGAAGATAGCGGAAGAAATAAGGTTTATTCCGGTCATAATAAAAGGAAGAATATTAATTGATACACCAAATAGGGTAAGAATTCCGTCAGGCTTAGAAAGGTCGTCTATAGGGCCGAAGGGAACATTTTTCAACAAACTTAAATTTGAAAGGAAATTATATGCAGCAATAAAAAACGGTATTTCCAACATTAGTGAAACGGCACTTCTGAGAGAATACAGAGGGTTATAGTTGTTTTGGCGGTAATAAGTTTGCAACATCATTGTTCGTTCATCGCCTTTAAAGGTCTTTTTGATGTGCGTTACCCACTTGTTTAGTTTTGCTTCGGTAAGTCTTTCTTCCTCTTGAATAGCATCAGCACGGTTGTATAGGGGAAGAACTAAAAAATTAATCGCAAGGCTTAAAAGTATAATTGAAATGCCGTGATTTCCTATTGCATAAAAAGAAAGACTGTACACCACCTCAAAAATTAACTGAAGAGGCTTAATGAGTAATGTGTATAAAATTGTCGTAAATGACATATTATTTTACCTCCGTCAATTCTGCATATTTATTGATTATATAATCTGCGGAATTTTTAGCACCGTCTCCGATAGAGCACCATGTTTCGTTTCGGACAATCTCTCTGTTTTCGGAATATTTTTTATCCGATAAGCACCTTTCTATTATACTTGCTAAGTTATCAAAATTATCTTCGGTAAGCTTTTCTCCTATTTTGGGCAAAGATTCGAGATTCCAAAGCGGAGAATCCAACCAAGCAGCATCATAAGGGCTTTTATCAAAAGAAGTGTCGGTGTAAATAACTGGCTTGTCATAAACAAGTGAAAAATCAAAAATAACACCGGAAAAATCCGAAATCATAATGTCGGAATTCTTTAGCACTTCGAAATTATCATTATCCCTATTCCAAGTTAATTTATCGTTGTTAGGATACTTAGCCATCAACGTGTCCATCATTTCTTTTTCGGAGGTGAATGACTGTGGATGAGGACGAATAATTATGTTATAATCGGTTTTTAAAAGTGCGTCAATGAATTTCTCTCCGAATTTATTCAGTATGCTGTTTTTGCCCCAAGACGGAGCAACTAAAACGGTAGTACCGCTTGAAGTAATAGGGGCTTCATTTTGGCTTTCTTGTAATCGCTTTAGCATTTCATCCATATACGGTATTCCTACTAACGCAATTTCTTTTTTGGGAAGATTTCTTAATTTTTCAAGTTCTCTAACCTGATTAACCTGATATTCCCCCGAAAGCATAACCGAATCATAATAGTCCAAAGCAAACATACGATATAGGGAAACATCACCACATGCATGTAATGTATGAATGTAATATTTTACATTTTTAGACCGCTTCCATTGATATACATTAAGTCCGGGTGTAGTGGAGAATAAAATGGTAGCATTAAGCATATTAAGCTTTGCAAATGCTTTGTTTCCTTCGCCGATAAATTTAGGATGAAAATATTTCAAATCACATTCTAAAGCCGGGTCGTCAGGTGAAGCAGTATAATATGTAACATCAAATTCCCGATTATTTAGTTCCTCGCATATAGGTTTAAAAACATTCCAATATCTTTTATCATCGGAAAAGATGACAAAGGGAATAATGTTGTTATCTATCAAAACATCCTTATCTTTTGAAAACGCAAATTTGATTTTAACAAGCAATCCTTTCAACAACCAATAAACGGCACCGAAAGCACCTATCAGTATTGCAAAAAGCATACTTCCTGTTCCCGGGTCTATATAGAGTTTCATATTTATGACCTCCGAAAAAATTAATTACAACATAAAATAACGACAACTTCCAAAAAAGAAATTGTCGTATAATGGCTGGGGTGGCAGGATTTGAACCTACGAATGCAGCAGTCAAAGTGCTGTGTCTTACCGCTTGACGACACCCCAATATTAAACTAAAAAATAAACGAGAACCCCAAAAAATTGTCGAGGTTCTCGACATGGGGTGGAAGATGGGACTTGAACCCACGGTCTCCGGTGCCACAAACCGGCGCTTTAACCAACTAAGCTACATCCACCATAGCGCAAAGAATATTATAACATAACAAAAGGAAATGTCAAGAAAAACTTTGCGAAAAATAGATATTTTTTGTTTGGCTGTGATAAAAAGCACAAGTTTAGTGTCGAGAATTTTAAAAGCGGTGAAATACGACGGTTATTTATTATTAAGTTTATAAGAGAGAGTCATCAAACTATCACCGAAATGCATGTTTTCCACGATAATATTCTCGTGAGAAATCGCAATATCGTAATGGCTGAAATTCCAAAAACCTTTAATGCCTAATTTTATTAATTGATTGCATATCTTTTCTGCGTATTCTTTCGGAATGCATAAGACCGCAACCTCGGGATGATTTTCACGACAAAATTCATCAATGGTATCAATGCTTCTTATAGGCATATTTTTAACAATTTGACCGATTAAAGCTTCTTTCTTTTCAAATAACCCTATAAGATTGAAGCCGAGAGAATCAAAACTGATATGCTGAGCAACGGCACGACCTAAATTTCCTACTCCGATAATAATTGCACTGTGAGGATTTTCAAGTCCTAATATTTTACCGATTTCATTTTTCAATACTTGGACATTATAACCGTAGCCTTGCTGACCGAATTCTCCGAAACAATTGAAGTCCTGGCGTATTTGACTGGCTGTAAATCCCATTCTTTTACTCAATTCTCCTGAAGAAATGCGTAAAATATCTTTAGATATTAATTCATCTAAAAAACGGTAATATCTGGGTAGTCTGCGTATCACAGAATTGGAAATTTTTTCTTTGCTCATAACTTCACCTAAACTTGTTAATGTTTTTAACAATATTACCTATATATAATAGATTGTATAGCAAAAAATGTCAAGAAATAATTAGAAATATCTTGACAAAATACATATTTGTTGTATAATAATAGTAATCATTATCATTTTTGGAGAAGGTATGAAGAATTATTCAAAACAGCGAGAAGCAATAAAAGAATTTTTGGCAAATTCAAAAGCTCATCCAAGTGCCTCAACTGTTTATAATGAGGTGCGAAAAAAAATACCGAATATCAGCCTTGGTACCGTTTATCGAAACTTGGCTGATTTACAAGACAGCGGAGAGATTGTTCATCTTTCTGTCGGAGACGGTACGGATAGGTTTGACGGTGATTTGTCGCCTCATATTCATTTGGTTTGTCGTGATTGTAACGGGATATTTGATTTGCCTCTTGAAAATGATTATGGTATAACTCTTGCTACTGAAAGCGGTTTTTGTCCTGAAAGCAGTGCTTATTATGTTTACGGAGTATGCGAAAACTGTTCTCGGAAGTAAAAATTAATATTCGGAGGAAAAAATAATGAAAAAGTATGTATGTTTAGTATGTGGTTATGTTTATGAAGGCGAAGAAGCTCCTGCAGAGTGTCCGATTTGCCATGCACCTGCATCAAAATTCCAAGAGCAAGCCGGTGAAATGAATTGGGCAACAGAGCATGTTGTAGGTATTGCAAAGGGTGTAGATCAGAGAATTATTGACGGTCTTCGTGAAAACTTCAACGGTGAGTGCTGTGAGGTTGGTATGTATCTTGCAATGTCAAGAGTAGCTCATAGAGAGGGTTATCCTGAGATTGGCCTTTATTGGGAAAAGGCAGCTTTAGAAGAAGCTGAACACGCAGCAAAGTTTGCTGAAATGCTCGGCGAAGTTGTAACCGACAGCACAAAGCAAAACCTAAAGGTTCGTGTTGAAGCAGAAAACGGCGCAACATACGGCAAGAACGAACTTGCAAAACTCGCTAAGGAATTAGGCCTTGACGCTATCCACGACACAGTCCACGAAATGGCAAAAGACGAGGCTCG
>DCIE01000022.1:57579-59873 GCA_002315765.1 Ruminococcaceae bacterium UBA1734 | reverse complement strand
AAAGTCCTCGGAGGTGCCGTAATCTTTCATACCGTCGTCGGAGGTTAAGTCGGAAACAAAGGGGAGGAGGTCGCCGCGGTTGAATTTTTCCAAAAATTCACCGTTAAGGTATTTACGGAGCGTCGATTTTCTCCAATCGTTTTTACCGTTGTCCGCGTCGTACGGCATTTCCTCGCCGAGCTCGTGAGCCATAACGGCAAGTATGCCGCCCTGCTCCTCGCCAAGCACTACAAACTCCATACCGTTATATGTAAACCTTTCGCCAGGTTTCGGAACGGTGCCGCCTGCTGTTTCGTTTTCCTCTGCCTCGTCGTCGTATTCGCTCGGAGTAAAGATACCCGCAAATGCGAGCGAAACAACCGCCTCCGCTCTTTTCTTGTTTTCCTCGGGGTTGGTGTTTGTTGCTATGTCGTCGCAAAGCGACTCGATAGCGGTTAAAATACTGCTGTTCATAAAATAGCCTCCTTAAAAGTTTTCGTAGTTTTCTACGAGTTTTTGTAATTCCGCAAACAGCGGAGCAATAACCCTTTTGTTTTGCCTTGCGTCGAGTAGCCGCTTTCCTACCGCATAAAATGCGGAAAGCTCCCGCTCCGTCGCTTTGGCTTGTTCGACAACCTTACGGGCGTTCTTAACCTCGGTACGAGCCGCTCGCATTTCGTCAAACTCTTTAGCCGACAGCGATACCGCCGCCGTTACGCCTTTTGCCTTTCCCGCTCCGCGTAGCACATAAAGGCGGTTGCGCGTTGCGTCCTGGGAACGGTCGAGCTCCTCGGCGAGGTCTGCTATTGTCTTTCGTTCCTTTTGGTACCCACGGAGCAATAGCTCGTCCTCCTCGGGAGTCCAGGCACCCGAGCGGGGTTTGTCCCTCTCGGGCGTAAATTCGTGTCCGCATTGCGGGCACTTTACGGGTTTACACATCTGCTACACCTCCTAAATATAATCAAATAATGATAATTGCACGGCGGGCGGGTTTGCTATATAAGCGTCCACCTCCGCGTCTACTTGCTCGAAAGTCTTTCCGTACTTAAATCCTCGTACTACCGTGTTTTCAACTTTTGCCAATTCTTTAAGCGTGTTATACTTTTGCGGCTCGTTTTGTTTTAGCTCTGCGAGCTCCGCTATTGATTGATTAGGGCAAAACCAACAGCCGCCGCGCTTTTTTCCTTGCTGATATATCGGCGATAGCAAACCATAGCTTTTACATTTTTCTTTAGCTTGCTGTTGTGTTGCTCCGCTTTGCTCGAGCAAAGAAATTTGATTTTTTCTTTTGTGCATTTTTTCGAGTCGCGGCTTTTCGTCGGCGCATATCCCCACATACTCAATTACATTAAATTGTTTTCTTGTTTGTTTCAAAAATTGCTTTATGGGCTCCTCTTTGAGTCTTTGTATTCTGCAAAATCCGCCAAGCGGAAAGCCGTAATATTTTCCTACGGTTTCGGGGTGCTTTTCGCTTTTTTGCCGCTTAAAGTAAAAGTAATATAAATAATCTTTATCGGAGCTCACGAGCTCCACTTTATACCCCCAGGACTCAAAAAGTGGCTTTGCATATTCCGTAACCCATTTTAGGTGCGCTGTGTTTTCCGCTGATATTTTTTTCTTTTTATCAAACCAAACAAGCGACATAACTATTAAATCAATTTTTATTCCGAGTTCGTGTGCGAGTATTATTGTTGCTGTGCTGTCTTTTCCGCCGCTCCAAAGCACAACTCGGATATTTTCTTTTATGCCCTTTCCGCTCATAGCATTTTAAGGACATCAAACACAATAGATTTTTCGCTATCTCCCGATATATTTACTTTTCTCCGAAAACCGTTTTTATAGGAGATAACGTAATACTCGTCTAATGTCGCCTCGCTGTACTCGTATTCGAGCCGCTCTACGCTCTCGTCAATACGCTTTATTAGTGGCTCTAACGAAAACTCCACAAAGTCCGATTTTTCAATGCTCATAATAAAATCACTCCGTTTTATTAAAATATTTCTTTAAGCGTTTGCGGTCTTTTTCCGTCCGCGGTGCTTAATGCTATCTTGTAAAGCTCTTTGCGCGAGCTCGGCGTTATATCCGCTCCGCCCGTTCCCGTCGAGCTCTCCCGTATTCCCTCGGGCGAGTTCTCTGTAAATCGTCGCAAGGTGTACTCCGAGGGCGGAGGCAATGTCCGCAAGTGCTACACCGTCGGCGTAAAGAGCCGCTATGCTCTTTCTGTCCTCGTAGGTTAGGTATCGGCAAGTCATACGGTAACTCCTTTCTTTTCGTCTTAATGGTGGAAAAGAGGAGCGGGGCTCGCCCCGCTCCTC
>DCIE01000022.1:0-57501 GCA_002315765.1 Ruminococcaceae bacterium UBA1734 | reverse complement strand
GTTATAGGCAAAAGCCATAAAAAAATAAGTGCTCGAGGTCTTAAAAACCTTTCGCACTTATTCTAAAACTTTTTATTTTTCTTGCCTTCGGGAACTTTTTCTTGTCTATTTCGGCGTTTTATGGTATTATATGTAACAACTTATGCTTACTTTTGGATTTTGCATAAGTTACCGTAAAAATATTAAGTTTTGAAAGGATATAGTGAGCATATATGTTGGACGCTAACAAGCTTTGTCCGGGCTGTATGAAAGAAAGCACCGGCGATAGAATATGTGGCTTTTGCGGATATGATTCCCTATCCAAAAATGATGTTGATTGCCTGAATGCAAAATTCACCTTGAACGAAAGATACATTATCGGAAAAATTATTGACCGTTCCAGTGAGGGTGTTACCTATATTGCACTTGACACCTCAAACAACTCTGTTGTAAATATAAGAGAATATTTTCCCTTAAATATTACAGTTCGCAATCCCGATAAAACCGTATCGGTTACTAACGATAACGATTTCTATTTCAACGAGGGTTTGCTTGAATTCATTGAGTTAAACAACAAACTTAAAGAGCTTGATTCACCGGCTCTGATTCCCGTTTGCAATGTTTTTGAGGATAACGGAACCGCCTATGCCGTATTTGAAACCGTTTCCGGCATTTCCCTTTCCGATTTTCTTGAGAGAAACGGAGGACTGTTAAAATGGGAACAGGCCCGTCCCCTTTTCCTGCCCTTAATTGACACAGTCGTTAATCTTAACGAAGCAGGGATTATCCACGGCGGTATTTCTCCAGAAAGTATTATTGTCGGTCGAGACGGCAAACTTAGAATTTGCAATATTTCCATAATCGAAACAAGATTTGCTTCCGAAAGTTTTGAAACCGGAATTTACCCCGGCTGTGCCGCTCCGGAGCAATACTCCACAGAAAAGGGCAACATCGGTTCCTTTACGGATGTTTACGGCATTTCCGCCACATTGTTCCGTGTTCTTATCGGCACACTTCCCCCACCGGCAAAAGAAAGAATCCTTGCCGATAATATGTCAATTCCCGCAAAGTTTGCCGACGAATTACCAAGACAGGTTTTAGTTGCCATTGCCAATGGATTACAACTTAAAATACAAAACCGTACCGTTTCCACAGAAAGATTCAGGGATGAGCTTGTTTACGGCGAAACATACGAAAACATCCACAAAGCCGAGGTTAAACGCAAACAAAAGGAAATTGCCGATGAAAAAAGAATTTCCGAGAAAATTGACGGCAAGAAAAAAACAAAAAAGAAAAGTTCTTCTCTTAAATATGCCCTGATTTCGGCGCTTTGCACCGTTGTTGTATTTGTGGTTTTAGGCTTAATTCTTTCTTTTACTGTTCTAAAGGGATATTTCTTCCCCGATAATTCAAGCAGTAGTTCGAAGGTTGTAGCTTCAATGCCCAGTGTCGCTTCTATCGGTGAAATTGACCCCGGTGCCGACAAAATAAATGTAAAATTATACTCTGTTCCCAATCTGAAAGGAAAATACTTCTCGGAATTAGAAGAATTAGATGAGTGTGAGCCTTTCCAAATTGAAATCGCAGGTAAAAAATACGATGACAACATACCGAGAGGTATGATTTGTGCACAATCGGTTGCCTCCGGCAAAGAGGTTGAACGCAATACAAAGATTAATGTTACCATCAGTTTAGGTTCAAAAAGCTTTAAGATGCCTAACCTAAGCGGTCTTACCGAGGATAAGGCAAAACTTGAATTGCTTAAAAAGGGCTTCCTTTATGAAAATATCGAAATTATAGAAAAATACGATGCCGACAGCGAACCGAAAACGGTTGTGGACCAAACTCCGGTCAGAGGCGAGGCTGTAAATACCGATATGGCAGTAAAGGTTTACATTAATTCTTACACAGATGAAACCACCGAAAGCGCCTCGGACGGTAGTATTGACAGTGATTTTTTAGATGAAGAATAATGATATTATTATATTATATATATTTTTTTAAAAAAACACTTGATTTTTTTAAAATCTATGATATAATAACCATTGTAGTATTGTACGAAAGGTGAGTGGGATTTCCCGCTCACTTTTGTTATTACTTGATTATCGGTTGTATCCTACGCCGATTTTTTCCACTTTTAACTTTAAAGGACGGTGATTTCATGGCAAAAACAACTGATAAAGTTTACAATTTAATTAAGGATACCGTTGAGGGACAAGGTGTGCAGTTATGGGATGTTGCCTTTGTAAAGGAGGGCGCTTCTCATTATCTCCGTGTGTTTATTGACAAACCGGAGGGCATCTCCATTGACGACTGTACCAATGTTTCCCACGCTATTGACCCCATTATTGATGAAGCTGACCCGATTGATGTTTCGTATTACCTTGAGGTTTGTTCTCCGGGAATAAACCGTGAGCTTACAAAGGAAAACCATTTTAAAAGTTTCATCGGCAGCACCGTTACTCTTAAGCTATACAAGGCCTTTGAGGGTACCAAACAGTTAGAAGGTGTGCTCACCGATTACGATGACGGACCTATTATTAAGTTAAGTGAAGATAAAATAGTTAAATTTTCAAAAGGCGAAGTTGTCAAGGCAATTATTGCCGATTGATTTTGTTTTTAATTTTCAGATATATAAGTAAAAAGTTTATTTCGGAGGTAGATTAAAAAAATGGCTAAAGCAAAAATATCCGCAAAGGAAAAGAAAGAAATCAAGGAGTTTTTTGAGGCACTTAAGGGAATGGAAGAAGAAAAAGGCATACCCAAAGAATTCATTGCCGAAAAAATTTCCGAGGCTATTACCGTTGCCGCAAGAAAAGATTACGGCGGAAATGATATCGTAACCTGTATTATTGACACCGAAAACGAAATTTTCCGTGTTGTTGCAAGAAAAGAAATTGTAGACGAGGTTGAAAACCCATTTACTCAAATTTCAAAAGCTGATGCTGCTTTGATTGATGCAAATGCCGTAAATGACGGTTTTATTGATATCAAGTTAGACCCAAAAAAGTTCGGAAGAATTGTTGCTCAAAATTCTAAAAACAACTTCCGTCAGGGTGTCAGAGATGCCGAAAAGGGACAAATTCTCCAAGAGTTCCAAAGCAAAAACCGTGAGATTGTTACTGCAAAGGTTGAAAGAATTGACCCTAAAACCGGTAATGCTATTCTAACAATCGGCCACAGCGAAGCAACCTTACCGAAGCTCGAGCAGGTTCCCGATGAGGTTCTTCACGAAGGCGACCACATTAAGGTTTATATCGTTGATGTTAAAGAGAACGAAAAGGGACCGAGAGTTATGCTTTCAAGAACCCATCCGGGACTTGTTAAGCGCCTATTTGAAACCGAGGTTCCGGAAATTTTTGACGGTACTATTGAAATTAAGTCAATTTCAAGACAGGCAGGTTCAAGGACAAAGATGGCTGTTTGGTCTGAAAACAGCGAAATTGATGCCGTAGGTGCCTGTATCGGACAAAAGGGTGCTCGTGTAAACAAAATTGTAGAAGAGCTTGCCGGTGAGAAAATCGATATTGTAAAATACAGCGATGACCCGATTGCATATATTACCGAAGCCCTTTCACCTGCAAAGGTTGTCAGTGTTGAAATCGAAAGTGAAGAGCCAAAGGTTTGCAAAGCAAGAGTTCCTGAATCCCAGTTATCTCTCGCAATCGGCAACAAGGGACAAAATGTTCGCCTTGCCGCCAAACTTACCGGTTGGAAAATTGACATCCACCCGGAAAGCGGTTTCTTCGGCGAATAATACCACTTTCTTGAAAGGATTGTTTTTTCTTGACTACTAAAAAAACACCTATGCGTATGTGTATCGGTTGCCGTACAATGAAGCCTAAGCCTGAGCTTATAAGAGTGGTTAAAACACCGGAAGGCGAAATTCTTCTTGACAAAACAGGCAAGAAAAACGGCCGAGGAGCTTATGTTTGCTCGGATATTGAATGCCTTAAAAAAATCAGAAAACAAAGGGCACTTTCCCACACTTTCAGTATGCAAATAAACGACAGCGTTTACGATGAACTTGAAAAGGAGTTCGAAAATATTGATTGATAAGGTTTTAACCCTTTTGGGATTTGCCTCAAAAGCCGGAAAGTTATCCTTTGGAAGTGCCAAAGCAACCGAAAACATCAAGACAAAAAAAGCAAAACTTATTATAATAAGTAATGATATTTCCCAAAAAAGCAAAAAAGAAATTGTTTTTTGGGCAGAAAAATCAGGTGTTCCGTTTTTAATACTTTCGGACACCGCCACAAATACATTATCTAATGCCGTTGGTCGAAATTGCGGAATTTTATCGGTTAACGACAATTCATTTGCCTCTGCTATCACAGAGGAATACGGGAGGAAATGCTAATGACGAACAAAATTAAAATCAGTGATATTGCCAAGGACTTCGGAATGGCCTCAAAGGATATTCTTGCAGTTGTTTCGGAAATAACAGGTGAAGAAAAGAAGTCGGGTTCATCCGTTTCAGGTGATGAATTCGCCCTGATTTTCGATGTACTTACAAAGAAACACAGTGTAAAAAGCTTTGACGAATACTTTGCCACCGGTGCAAAGAACCGCGAGGAAGCCGCAAAGAAGCGTCAAAGTGAAAAGGACAAGAAACTCGCCGACCAAATGGCAGTTCTTGAACAATTAAAAGCCGCTGCCGCTGCCGAACAACAGGCAAAGGCCGAAAAGAAAGCCGACAATGCCAAAAAAGCCGAGGCTAAGAAAGAAAAATCCGAGACCAAAAAAGTTGCCGAAGAAAAGCCAAAAAAGGCACCGAAAACCGAAAATACCACCGAGACTAAAAAGTCTGAGTCTGCTCAAAAGACCGAAAACAAGGCTAAAAAGCCTGAAATTTCGGCTACTCAAAAGCGAGTTGAAGCACAAAAGCCGGTAGCTAAAAAAGAGGCTAAACCTTACGACGGTCCTTTAGTAGCACCCAAGAAGAAGGAAAAAAATCCAAGTATTGCTCCTAACAGAGGTCCGGCACAGTTGCGTCATGTCGACACCCGTACATCTAATGTTAATATCGATAAATATAACGAAAAATACGAAACCATTGCTCCCGCAAATACCATGCGTGATAATTTCACATCAAAGCAAAAAATTAAGCAAAAATCTCAAGATTACCGCCGTCCGCAAGGCGTTAAGAGAGAAACCGAAGCCGATAAGCTTCGCCGTATGCAACTTGAACGCATTAAAAAGACTCCCATTACCGTTACTGTCGGAGAAGAAATTACAGTTGGTGAGCTTGCCGCCGCTTTAAAGAAAACCGCTGCCGAGGTTATTAAAGAATTGATGAAGCTCGGTATGATGGCAAATGTAAACCAGGTTATTGACTATGATACAGCCGAAATTGTTGTTACCGAAATGGGTGCAAAAATACAAAAGGCCGTTGTTGTAACAATTGAAGAAAAAATTATGGATGTTACCGAGGACAGTGCCGAAGACCTTAAGCCGAGAAGTCCTGTTGTGGTTGTTATGGGACACGTTGACCACGGTAAAACCTCCCTGCTTGATGCCATCAGAAATACTGCCGTTACCGATACCGAAGCCGGTGGTATTACACAGCACATCGGTGCGTACAGAGTAAACTGCAAAGGACAGGATATTACCTTCCTTGATACACCGGGACACGCCGCATTTACCGCTATGCGTCAGCGTGGTGCTATGGCAACCGATATTGCGGTATTGGTAGTTGCCGCCGATGACGGTATTATGCCACAGACCATTGAAGCTATCAACCACGCAAAAGCCGCAAAGGTACAAATAATTGTTGCCATTAATAAGATGGATAAGCCGGATGCCAATCCCGACAGGATTAAGCAACAGCTTACCGAACATTCCCTCGTTCCCGAAGAATGGGGCGGTGATATTATTTGCGTTCCCGTTTCGGCAAAAAATCACCAAGGTATTGACGACCTTCTTGAAAATATACTTCTTGTATCCGAAATGCTTGAGCTTAAAGCAAATCCCGATAGAAAAGCAAAGGGTGTTGTTATTGAAGCCCGTCTTGACAAAGGCAGAGGTCCTGTGGCTTCCCTACTTGTTCAAAACGGTACTCTTAATGCCGGAGATATTATTGTTGCCGGTACCTCTGTCGGCAGAGTTCGTGTTATGACCGATGAAAACGGAAAAACAGTTAAGTCGGCAGGTCCGTCTGTTCCTGTTGAGATTACAGGCCTTGCCGAAACTCCTTCGGCCGGCGATGGCTTTGATGCCGTTTCTGACGAACGCCTTGCCCGTGAGCTTGTTGAACAACGCAAAGAAAAGATTAAAAATGATGAATTTAACGCAATGCAAAAGGTTACTCTTGACAACCTATTCAGTCAATTGTCCGAAGGCGATTTGAAATCCCTTAATGTTGTTGTTAAGGCAGATGTTCAGGGAAGCGTTGAAGCAGTAAGAGAAAGCCTTGAAAAACTCTCAAACGATGAGGTTAAGGTATCGGTTATTCACGGTGGTGTAGGTGCCATCAACGAATCCGATGTTATGTTGGCTCAGACCTCGGGCGCTATTGTTGTCGGATTTAATGTTCGCCCCGATGCCGTTGCAAAGGAAACTGCCGACCGTGACGGTGTTGATATTCGAACATATCGTATCATTTACGATTGCATCGAAGAAATTGAAGCCGCTATGAAGGGTATGCTTGCGCCTAAGTTCAGAGAAACCATTTTAGGTACAGTTGAAGTTCGTAACACATATAAGATTTCCAATGTGGGAACCATTGCCGGATGCTATGTAACAAACGGTAAGGTTACCCGTTCTTGCAAGATTCGTCTTGTTCGTGACGGTATCGTTATCGTTGAAGACGAAATTGCATCGCTTCGCCGTTTCAAGGACGATGTAAAAGAAGTTGCACAGGGATATGAGTGCGGTATCGGTCTTGAAAAATTTGCCGATATTAAGGACGGAGATATCTTTGAAGCATTTGTTATGGAGGAATATACCGAATAATGGCAAGTTATAAAATAAATCGTGTTTCTTCGGATATTAAGATATGTCTTGCCGAACTTTTAAGAGAAGTTAAAGACCCCCGTGTAAGCAAACTGCTAAGCATTATTAAGCTGGATGTTTCCGGGGATATGTCCTATGCCACTATATATGTCAGTGCCATTGAGGGCAAGGAAAAAACCGAAGAATCGGTTAAGGCACTTAACAAAAGTGCAAACGGATTTTTAAGAAAAGAAATCGGCAGCAGAATGAAGCTGAGAAAGGTTCCCGAACTTAGATTTATCGCCGATAATTCCATTGAGCACAGTGCTCATATTTCTAAAATAATCAATTCGTTTGATGAAAAATAATTTCATCTTAAAGGAAATGTTATATGGAAAATAATAACCAAAACTTATGTACAAGGCTAACTTTGCATCAAACAGCAAAGTTTCTCAAAAAGCATGATAATTTTGTGATATTAACCCACTCTTCGCCTGACGGGGATACTTTAGGAGCAGGATACTCACTATTTTACGGGTTGAAGGAAATGGGCAAGGTTGCAGCCGTTATTTGTGCTGATGTTATTCCGCAAAAATACGGATATTTTGCCCACGAAACCGACAATGTAGATTCTACTAAGGCGACTGTTATCGCTGTTGATGTGGCGACCAAATCCCTTTTGGGTTCCCTTGAGGAAGAATTCGGAGATAAGGTTGATTTGTGTATTGACCATCATATTTCCAACTCCGAGTTTGCAGAAAACCTTTATCTTGACCACACTGCTTCTGCTACATGTGAGATAATCTTTGACCTGCTTCAAGAGATGGATGTTAATATTAACGACAATGCCGCAATGGCTTTGTACACAGGTATTGCCACCGACACCGGATGTTTTAAGTATTCAAATGTTACGGCAAAAACCCATACTGTTGCCGCTAATCTTTACAAATATAACTTTAATCCTGCCGAGATAAACAAGTTAATGTTTGATACAAAATCAAGAAATCTTCTTGAGCTTGAAAGAATGGTACTTGATACCGCTGAATACCATTTCGATAATAAATGTATTCTTCTTTGCGTTACTGCCGAAATGCAACAAAAAACCGGTTGCAGCGGTTCCGACCTTGAGGGTATTGCGGTTATTTCAAGAAGTGTTGAAGGTGTAATTGCAGGTATTACCATTAAGCAAACCGATGACGATACTTATAAGATTTCTCTTAGAACATATCCACCGCTTAATGCCTCGGATATTTGCAAAAAAATCGGCGGTGGCGGTCATAATGCTGCGGCAGGTGCTACAGTAACCGGCAGTTTAGAGGAAATAAAAGCTAAAATTCTTGACTCGGTAAAGGAAAATATGGAGGCTAATAATGCAGGGATTTCTCCTACTGAATAAGCCTAAAGGTATTACATCGTTCGGTGCCGTTTCAAAGGTAAAATGGCTATGCGGTGAAAAGAGAGTCGGACATACCGGGACTCTCGACCCTATGGCAACCGGTGTCTTGCCTATATTTATTGGTAAAGCAACCTCCCTTTCTTCTCACCTATTAGATGCCGATAAAACCTATATTGCCCGAATAAAATTAGGTGTTATTACCGATACTTTAGATATTACGGGCAAGGTTCTTAAAATCAATAATGTAACGGTTACTCACTGTGATATTGAGAAAACACTTACTAAATTTGTAGGGAAAATTTCACAAACTCCCCCTATGTATAGTGCTCTTAAAAAAGACGGCGTTCGTCTATACGATTTGGCACGAAATGGCGAAACCGTAGAAATCCCCGAAAGAAATATTGAAATTTTCAATATTAGTATTTTAAAGCCTTTAGACGAAAATATGGAATTTGAGATTTCCGCTAAAGTTTCAAAGGGTACATATATCAGAAGTCTCGCCCGTGATATAGGGGAAGATTTAGGTTGCGGTGCCACTTTGACCGGTCTTTCAAGGATTAATGCCTCCGGTTTTGATATCGAAGATTGCGTTGACCTCGATAAGCTGACTCGTGAAAACATCGGCGAATACATTATGAATGAAGAAAAAGCCATTGGCTATCTTGATGCTGTTAATGTTACCGAAAAACAAGCTATTCGCTTTACAAACGGAGGTCAGCTCTCCTTTGAACGACTTAATAAAAAGGATTTTTTTGACGGACAACTTATACGCGTCAAATACAACGATTTGTTTTTGGGGCTCGGAGTTGCCGATTTGGAAAATAATCAACTTGCAATAAAATGCGTAATAAATAAAATATAATCGGAGGGGAAATTTACGAAAAGGGCAGTTGCACTTGGAACTTTTGACGGATTACACAGCGGTCATAGAGCAGTTTTAAGCACTGCAAATGGATATGACTTAACCGTTTTAACCTTTTATTTACCTCCTAAATCCGTTAAAGACAATAACACCGAATTATTAATGCTTCCCTCGGCAAAAGAAAAGGCTCTTAAAACTCTCGGTGCCGAAAAAACCGTTTTTTTGGACTTTGGCAAAATTAAGGATATTGAAGCCCAAGACTTTTTAGAGATTATTTGCAGGAAGTATTCCCCCCATTTAATTCTTTGCGGTTTTAATTTTAAATTCGGCAAAGGTGCAAAAGGAGATAAGGTTTTGCTAAAGTCCTTTTGCGATGTAAAAGGCATTGATTTTAAAGCTTGTGAGCCTATTTGTGAAGATAATTTGCCCATTTCCTCTACAAATTTGCGAAATCTAATAAAAGTGGGTAAAATAGATTTGGCAAACAAACAAATTTACGGCGGATTTGGGTTTACTTCGGAGGTTTTGCACGGCGACCAAAGAGGCAGAACCATTGGATTTCCCACCGTTAATCAAAAATTTCCCGATATGTTGGTTAAACCCAAGTTCGGAGTTTATTCCTCAAAAATCATCATTGACGGGCAGGAATACGAAGGTATTACCAACTTAGGAGTAAGGCCCACATTTTTAACCGAGGAAGTTTATTGCGAAACTTATATTTTAAATTTTTCCCGTGATATTTATGGGAAAGAGGTAGAATTAAAGCTACTTAAATTTATTAGAGAAGAAAAGAAATTTGCGGATATTAATGAACTAAAATCCGCCATCAAAGAAGATATTTCTAAAATTTAGAATATATTAATTTACATTTGAAAGATATGGTGAACGGTATGAAAAAAATTTATTTTAGTGCTTTGGCTTTGGTTATTGCTACCCTTATACTAACCCTTTCGGCTTGCAGTCCTATTGATACTTCAAGTCTACTCAGCAACATTTCAAGTGATACTACATCAGCTACAAAGTACGGAAACATAAAAATCCCCAAGATTTCTTCGGAGGATACTGTAATGCCTACTTATCTTGATATTTCGGTGTACAATGTAGAAAACTATGCCGATTTATATTTAGGCAATGATTTTGAATTTAAACTCACCTATGCCGGAAATGAATTAGAGGTTCCCACCACATACAAAAAGATGCTTTCAAAAGGCTTTAAACTTTATGAAAATAACGAATATGACGAAAACTCGGTTATTCTTGCGGGAAAACACCTTAAAACTTATTTTGTAAATGAATACAATAATTATATTCTTGCGGAATTTTTCAATTCCTCAAACTCTTCTGTTGAACTTAAAAAGTGCAATATTGTTAAGTTTTACATTTCAGAAAACAAGCTTTATAAATCCGAAAGCAAATACGGACAGTTTTTTGTAAACGGAGTTACCAATCAATCGGCAATTACCGATGTAATTGAATATTTAGGTGCCCCCTCCCATTTCTACTGTGTCAACGAAAATCTTTATTATTTAGACTACTTTATTTCATCAGATGATATGAGAAGCGGTATCACAATTTATATCGACCCGAAAGAAGATGCGGTTAGGTCAATAGAATTTTCAAAATTTGACTGATTAGGTGAGCTTTATGAACAATAAATGTTGTTTTTCCCCCGCTGATATTCTTATACCTAAGAATATTGATACACGCTGGGCTGTTATTGCCTGCGACCAATACACAAGCGAACCTGAATATTGGGAAGATGTTAAAGAAATAACCAAGGGTACAGTCTCTACCCTTGATATGATTCTTCCGGAATGTTACTTAAATACCCAAAGTGCCGAGAGAATAAAAGCCATTAACAATAATATGGACAATGCTCTAAAAGACAATATCTTTAATGAATATAAGGACAGTTTTGTATATGTCGAAAGAACACAGTCTGACGGCAGAGTAAGAAAAGGAATAATCGGAAAAATTGACCTTGAATGCTATGACTATATGCCCGGAAGTACCGCTTCGATTCGTGCTACCGAAAAGACGGTTGTCAGCCGTATTCCCGCAAGGGTTGAAATCAGAAAGAATGCTCCGTTGGAGTTCCCTCATGTAATGCTTCTTATTGACGACCTTGAAAATTCGGTTATCGGCAGTGCTACCGATAATAAATCAAATTTCCCGTGCCTTTATGATTTTGACCTAATGAAAAACGCCGGTAGCATTAAAGGATATTTAGTAAATGATGATATTAAGTCTGTAATTTCAGACTCTCTTTGCAAATTGCAGAAGAAGAATGACGGTTTCCTGTTTTGCGTAGGAGACGGTAATCACTCTTTGGCTTCGGCAAAGGAATGTTATAACCTAAATAAAAACGAAAACAGCAGATATGCCCTTGTTGAGATTGTAAATATCCACGACACCGCCCTTGACTTTGAGCCTATTTACAGGGTCGTGTTCGGTGAAAACAAGGATAAACTTATAAATGATTTCCTAAAGTTTTGCGGTGGGGAATATTTTGGCGATGATGCGCAAACTTTTATCTGCATTGAAAAAAACGGAGATAAAAAAATAAGCGTTAAACCCCTTTGCAAATTACCCATAGGAACACTTCAGTCTTTTCTTGACAGTTATCTTGAAGACAGCGAAAGCATTGATTACATACACGGCGAGAATTCACTTAGAAAAATATGCATAGAAAAAAATGCTTTGGGATTTCTTTTTGAAGGTATGAAAAAAGAAGAATTATTTGATGCCGTCAGCATAGACGGTTCCCTGCCGAGAAAAACCTTCTCAATGGGACATGCAGATGACAAGCGTTTCTATTTAGAAGCAAAAAAAATATAAATGGCTATTTTTAGTGAGTTGACATTAATATACAATAGTTTTATAATGTAACTGTATCAATATCTGGGGGACAAATATTTGAATAGCAAAAAATGTTTATCTGTTGTGCTGATATTCCTGATTGTTTTTGCTTCGTTTTTGTCTTCTGCTACCTTTGCCGAAGATAAATCCGGAACATTAGGTGCAATAAGCGAATATGCCGGTGTGTATAACGATGCCGGTGCCACCGGACACAATACCGCCGGAGTAACAAGCACCGCCTTCACATATTTACAAAAAAACCACACCGTTACGATTTTAGACAGCAAGTATGATAAAGACTATAAAATGTGGTTTAAAATCAGCACAAAGATTACCGAAAACAAAAAAGAAAAAACTGTAGAAGGATATGTAATTTCCTCAAAAATCACCGTTACAAATCCTATTTCTTATGTTGACGATTTTAATAAAAATTTACAAAATTTTCCCGAGTGTTACAGAAGCTTACTGACTGCACTTCATAAAAAGTATCCGAATTGGCGATTTATTCCCGATGATACATATTCTTCATTTAACGATATATTAAACTGCGAATATCGTCCCGGAAAAGGCCTTACACCTCTAAAATATGTAGAGTTAACTTATATGGGCGAAGAATGGAGAGACGAACGAGCCAAGGTTGTTTCAGGCAATAATGTTACTTGGAAATCTGCCGAAGACGGTGGAAGATGGACCTATGCCAGCAGTTATGCAATATCTTACTTCTTAAACCCCGTTAATTTTTTAAACGCCGATAACATCTTTATGTTTGCCAAGCAGTCCTATGATTCTAAAACTCAAACAAAGGATACTCTCAGAACTGTTGTTAAAGGAACATTCCTCGAAAAAGGATATAAGAACGCAAAAGGAACACTTGTTAAAGACGCTTATATAAACGACATTATGACGGCGGCACAAAAATCCGGCGTAAGTCCCTTCGTTATTGCTTCTATGATAATTATAGAACAAGGTACTGACGGAAAGTCGGAACTTATATCCGGAACCTACACCGGGTATAAAGGCTATTACAACTTCTTTAACTTCGGCGCCAGCGGTTCAACTCGAAAAGAAATAATTGTTTCCGGTCTTACCTATGCCAAAACGAATAATTGGAATTCCATAACCACCGCCATAGTCGAGGGTGCAAAGCTCTACAAAAACGGATATATCGACAAAGGGCAGGACACCTATTATTATATGGATTACAATGTGGTATTAAAGAATTGGAATCATCAGTATGCTACTGCGATATATGATGCAAAAAACAAGAGTGCAAGACTTGCAAATGCTTGTAAAACCAATACCAATGCAATAATTGAATTCAGAATTCCGGTATTCAAAGATATTCCAAACGACAATGACACTGCTACATCTTCCTCAAGCAGTTCCTCAAGCAGTTCTTCAAGCAGTTCTTCAAGCAGTTCTTCGAGCAATGTGTCTTCAAAGATTACAAGTTCCACCGTTTCACAACAAGTCAAAATCGCTATCGGAGATATCAATAAGGATAATGTAATTGATGTTATCGATGCAGCGATGATAAGAAAGCATATTTTAAAGATTAAAAGTCTCAGTATTAAATCAAATCCCGAAGCCGATGCTAACAGCGATGGTGTGATTGATGTTATTGATGCGGCAATTATAAGAAAGCATATTTTAAAGATAAAACTAATCGGAGGATAACCTAAATGAAAAAAATCTTACTATTATTAATTACTGTTATGGTAATTGTTCCCTGCCTTTTTGTTACGGTTTCGGCAGACTCTGCCAGCATAACCGTAAACACTGCAAAGCCTGATGTGGGTAGTACAATTACGGTTAATCTTAATTTCAGTTCTTCTATTCCTCTTTACACATCAACGGGAACATTGAATTATAACACCTCCGTATTAAAATATGTTTCCGGCGGAACCACTTCTTCCGGTTCAACCGTTAGTTTATACAAGGAACATACCGGTGAGAAAAATACATCTTACAGCATTGTTTTTAAAACTATTGCAGAAGGTTCAAGTTCTCTTTCTTTCCATGTTGAAGGTTCTGACGGCGAAACAAAATCAATTGCAAATGCAAGTAAAAGTATAATTGTTTCAAAGCCAACCTTATCCGCAAATGCCAATCTCTCATATTTAGCAATATCCGACGGTAAACTTTCTCCTAATTTTTCTTCGGTAATTACACAGTACAGTGCCACAGTCAGAAACGAAGTTTCAACTATTGCTATTTCGGCAAATGTTGCTGACGGTAATGCAACCTTTGACGGTGCAGGAAGCTTTGAATTAAAGGACGGCACTAATACACACACTATTACTGTTACCGCCGCAAACGGTGCAAAAAAGAGTTATACCGTTACTGTAACTCGTTTAACCGAGGCTCAAACCAAAGAAATAGATGAAAAAACAAGGGCAAACGACCCATTACTATATTCGCTTGACGGTGTAGACTATCATGTTTGTGAAGATTTAACCAAGGCAAATATTCCGACAAACTTTAGTATTTCCAAGGTAAATTACAGAGAAAAGGAAGTTTCTGTACTAACAGAACCCGGAAACAAATACACCTTGTACTGCCTAAAAAACGACAGCACCGGAAAGATTAATTGGTACACTCTTGATAATAACGGTGATTTCGCCCGTGCTTATTATATTTATTCAAATAAAGAACTTTACATTATTGAGGAATGTAACGATTACGAAACTGATATACCTGAAAACTGGTATCTTGATGACTATGTTTTAAACAGTTCTTCTACCGTAGATGCCTATATTTGCAAAGACTCCGATATGGCTGATTTTTGCGTTTTCAACTGCTATTACAATAAAGTATCCGAGTTTTACCGTTACGATAAAGTCAACGGAACTATTCAGCGTTGTCCCGATTTTAAACAACATGAGGTTGCGGTTAATACTCAATCATCTTCCCTTTCTCCAAAGGGTGCCGTAGAAACCTTTAAAAGTCTTTCGACAATGGGCAAAATCATAGTCTTGGCAATATTAGCACTAATTGCACTTTCACTTGTTTTGTTAATATTATTTGTCATTAAAATTAAAACTATGAAGAGATTTACAGGAAACTACGATTATGAAGATTATATAATGGACAATATTGATGATGACTAATTTTAAAAATCACGGCAAATGCCGTGATTTTTTATGATAATTATTAGAGATATATTATGGAAAAAGAAAGCATTAGTTCAAAACAATACGGTATTATGATTAATACCCCTATACCGAAATTAATAATCAAACTCGCCACCCCTGCGGTAATTGGTATGCTTGTTACGGTTATTTACAATACTGCCGATACATATTTTGTTTCGGGAATAAATAAATCCGCCAGTGCCGCTGTTGGTGTCGTTTATTCAATTATGGCAATTATACAAGCCATCGGTTACGGACTCAGTATGGGTGCCGGAAGTCTTATCAGCCGACTATTGGGGCAAAAGGAAAACGACAAAGCGGATATGTATGCTTCGAGTGCCTTTTTTGCCTCTATTATTTCGGGCATTTTTATCGGTGCCATAGGAATAACTTTTTTAGAGCCGGTGCTTAAACTTTTAGGTGCTTCCGATACAATGATGCCGTATGCCAAGCCCTATGCATATTACATCCTGCTTATGGCACCTCTTAACTGCTCAACATTTGTATTAAACGGTGTTATTCGTTCCTGCGGACAAGTGGCGGCAACTATGATTTCGGTTGGTATCAGCGGTGTTGTCAACACTATTCTCGACCCTATTTTTATTTTTAAGTTTGGTATGGGTACTGCCGGTGCCGCAATCGCTACGGCAATCAGTCAATTTATTAACTTTTCTATGCTTCTATACTTATTCGTTGACAAAAAAACAGTCGTTAAATTAAGTTTAAAAAAAGTCAGTCTGGCAACAAAGGATTACACCGAAATAATCGGTGCCGGTTCCCCTACGGTTTTCAGGCAAGGTATGGGCTGTCTTTCGGCTACAATGCTCAACATTGCCGCAGTTAAGTACGGAGATGCGGCAGTTTCGGCAATTACTATTGCAAACAAAGTTTATGTTCTTATCAGGAATATAGTATTAGGTGTAGGACAAGGTTTTCAGCCTGTTGCCGGGTACAACTTCGGTGCAGGTATAAAAAAGCGCACATGGCAATCCTTCACCTTTTCCGCAATGCTCGGTACGGGAATATGTGTTATTTCCACCATACTAATTGGAATTTACTCAATGGATATAATGCAGTGGTTTAGTAAAGATTCCTTGGTTGTGGAAATAGGTACCGAAACCTTGGTTTATTCCTGTTTTGTTATGCCATTCTTAGCATTTTCAACCTATATCAATCAATTATATCAGTGCTTAGGCTTTAAGAAAACCGCAACATTTTTGGCAAGTTGCCGTCAGGGAATATTCTTTGTACCTTTAATACTGATTTTGCCTATTTTTATGGGTTGCAAAGGCGCACAAGCTACACAGCCTATTGCGGATTTATTGACTTTTATTATCTCTGTTCCCTTTATGTTTGCTTTTTACAAGAAAAAAATCAAGGACTAAAAAAATAACGGTATATAAGTCATTTGACCTATATACCGTTTAGTTTTAATATCTTTGTGCTAAAACACTTCTAAAATATTCTTTAGCATCGAGTTTTACCATATCAATTCGGTGGTTTTTTTCGTCAATATCCATATCTGATTTAACAATTTCCAAAATGTCGGCTTTTGAAACCTCAGAACGACCTAAAATCAAGTTCACCAATTCTCTATATCTTGTTTCTCCGTTTTCGGTTAATTTATTACTGCATCTAACCGACTCCACAACAATTTCGCCGATTGCCGCCGAAGCATAATTATAGCCTTTCGATTCCTTTACACCCTCAACCTTTTTTTCAAGTTGCTTTAAAGGTGAAGAAAAATCCTCATTGTTAATTTTTTCGCTTTGTTTTTTCTCAAGCTCACTGATTTTTAAATCTTTGGAAATAATACTGGCATTCATTTGGGTAACTTGTTTATTTAGCCTATCAATCTCTTTTTTTGCTGTTTCAAGATTACTCTTTAAAAGTTCATTTTGTTCTAAGATTAATTTCTTATTCATTTTTTTCAGCCTCATTTATTTTTGCATTTTCGCCGAAAACATCAACAGCATAATCCCTACTGTCTAACGACATATTCTTTTTTTCCAAGACTGAATTAACCATTACCGAAGCAAAATAATAAACAACGGCAAATAACGGCACACCGATAATCATTCCCAGCACACCAAACATTCCGCCGCCTAAAATAATAGCGAAAATAACCCAGAATGTTTCAAGACCGGTCTTATCACCTAAAATCTTAGGTCCGATAAAGTTTCCGTCCAATGTTTGCAAGAGGATAATAAAAATAATAAAATACAGTCCCTTAATAGGGCTTGTAATAAGAACAATTGCGGCGCAGGGTATTGCACCGATATAAGGTCCGAAGACCGGAATTATATTCGTAACACCGATAATAACCGAAATAAGAACCGAATACGGTATCTTCATTACAATAACACCGATAAAACACAAAACACCGATAATTAAAGAGTCCAATAGCTTTCCGTAAATAAAACCGCTGAAAACAACATTACTCTTATGAAGTCCCGAAAGTATCTTTTTTACGGCGCCTTCTTTAAACAAAGCGCACATAAGTTTTCTTGATTTATTGCCGAAGCGTGTTTTGTTATAAAGTAAATAAACCGCAATCATTAAACCGATAACAAAGTTTTTAAAGAAGGAAACTACTCCCATTACGCCGGAAGCAAAATACTCGGCAGATTTACCAACAAAACCGGCAAAATCGGTTTCCAACCACTTTTTACCTATTGTCAAACCTTTTCTGAAAAGAGTTTCAACATTCTTGTTTTGTTTTAAAAACTTCTCGCCCCACTCGATTAGTTCGTCCATTTTCGGCGGCAAAATCTCCACAATGTTTGAAATACTGTCAACAACCGCAGGTATAATCAATATAAAAATACCGGCAATTACGGCAATGAAAAACACTAATGATAAAAATACCGAGATGGCGTTAATGCTCTTTTTCTTTCTTTTTCCGGAATTATTCTTAAACAACAAGGATAATTTACTGTTAAAAAAGTCAACAACCGGATTGAGCAAATAGGAAATCACCAAGCCGAATATTATGGGAGAAAGAATGTTTAATACGGTTTTTATGCCGTTGCAAACCAAATCAAAGCGGTAAATCAAGAAGAAAAACAAAATTGACGCAGCAACAACAATAAATGAAGTTATACCCTGAAGATAAATTTTCTTAACTTCCCGTTTTTCCACCTTAAGTCCTCCTTAAAAAACTGATTTTCTTATTTTTTTAAATAAATAACAAAATAATGTTAAAAGACCGATTGAAAGCAAAGCACCGCTGCAATCAATCAAAACATCTCGCAACTCACATGCCCTTCCGGGAACAAAGTATTGATGTATTTCATCGCTTATTGCATATAATCCGCAAAGAATAAAGGCAGATAATATTCTGATTACTGCTTTTATTTTTTTATAGGTGATAAAAGCACAAAAGGAAAAAATACCCATAGCGAAATACAATGAAAAGTGTGCCACTTTCCTTATTGAAACGAAAAATCCGGAAATGTATTCCGTTTGTTCCGCCGGAGATAAATCTTTAAATCCGGGAATCAAAAAACTAAATAACTTAACCGAAAATCCTCCGCTAAGTTCCGCAGATTCATCGGCGGTTTGCATTGAAAATGAAAATATACTAACCATAATCATAACAAGCAAAACCACCGAAATTATCCTAAAAATAATCAGTTTCATAAGTTAATGGAATAACGGATACGGATTTACCCACGAACCGTTTCTTAACATACCGAAATGCAAATGGTATCCTGTGGACCAACCGGTTGTACCTACATATCCGAGAACCTGACCTTGTGTAACATGAGCACCGTTACCCACAATAATACGCTGTGCATGAGCATAATATGCTACATAGTTTGCACCCTCAATAGTACCATGGTTTACAACACAGTAGTTACCGTAACCGTTTCCGCAACAGTTTCCGTATTTCTTATAGTTATGAGAACAGCCGTTATGAACCAATGTAACATATCCGTCGGCAACTGCTCTTATCGGTTGTCCTGCTATACCGCCACCGGAAATATCAATACCGTTATGATGTCCGCGGTGGATTGAGTCGTTACTTTGAAATCCTGCCGATATTCCTCTAAATCCGTTTACTGGCCATTGCAAATGAGTGTTCGGACTGATAAATGCGGCATACTGTCTTCTGGCAATATCGTCCTCTAACTTCTTTTGCATTGCCTTGATTTGCTTTTGAATAGCCGCATTTTCATTTTCATTCTCTTTTTGCTCGGAAGCAAGATTATTGTAAATGGAACTTGCTTCACTTTCCTGAGAACTGAGTTCGGCCTGTTTTGCGGCGACAGTGGCTTTAACAGATTCCTGCTGTTCCTTTAATTTATCATTTTCCTTATTCTTTTCGTTAAGAACACTTATTGCATCTCTAAGCTCTTCTATCATAGCCTTATCACGGGAAGAAACCGAGGCTGTAAGCTGAGAAAGCTGGAGAAAATCCGAAAAATTTTCAGCGCCCAACAAAATCTTTACCGTACTGTCGGAATTAGACATATAAATCGCACGAATTCGCTTTTTGAATGCGAGTTTATCCGCTTCAATTTCTTTATTTTTCTTATTTATCTCGGCTTTATTAGCCGCAATAGCACTGTTGATTTTATAAATTTCCGAGTTGCAGCGTTCAATTTGTGCCTGTGTATTGGCAATCTGTCTGCGAATTGCATCAAGAACAGCACTTTGATTGTTTTTCTTGGCTTTCAGGGAACTGATTTCAGCCTGAATTTCCTTTGACTCACTTTGAAGTCTTTTAATATCCTCGTTAAGCTGGTTTTTTTCCGAAGCGGTCAATGAAAAAGAAGAAAATGCCGTTGTAAGAACGAAGGATACGCAGAGTAAAATCGATATTATTCGTTTACTGATTTTCATATCTTTTCTCCTTTAAATTGCGGCAAATTCGCTACCCTCTTTACGAAGGTACTTGCCTATCATAATGAAACTTCCTATTGCACCGGCAACAATGCCTATTCCCGCAAATATCTCGAATAGCCTTAAAGCCATATCGGAATATTTAATAATCTCGGTTGTACCAAGGGTTTGAGAAATTGTTTCGGTTGCAACACGGTAACAAAAATACAAAAGCCCTTCGGCAAGTCCTGCAGAAATAAGACCTATCAGTATTCCTTCCACAACAAATGGGAATCTTACAAAGGAATCGGTTGCACCTACAGCCTTCATAATACTTATTTCAAGTTTTCTGTTGTACATAGTAATTCTGATTGTATTTGACACAATTACAAGAGATATAAGCATCAAAATGGCTATTATCCAAAATCCCGCAATTTGAACACCGTTTTTAATGGCGGTAATTTTATCAGCTAAATCGCCTTGGGATTGTATGGTGTCAATTCCGTTTACATTTTGAATTTTCTCCACCGTAGCATCAAAAAGCGTCATATCCTTCATTGTTACCTTGGCGGCACCTGAAAGCGGGTTACCGTATTTTTCATCAAGGAAGGAGAAATACTCTTCCTGACCTTTAAGCATATCTTTTTTTACATTTTCAAGGCCCTGTTCGCCTGAAATGTACTCAACGCTTTCCACATTGTCAAGCTTTGCAATTTCATCACAAAGTGCTTGTGCTTCCTTTTCATTGTGGATAACATAATCACTGCTTTTTATTCCGTTAGCATCGGCTTTTTCTTTTGTTGAGGATTTTGCGGAAGATACATCTTTACTTGCATCGCTGTAAAAAGCCCAACTGTAATCCTTCATATAAGCCATAACAACATTTTGCTTTTCAAGATTACCCAATGCTAAATCAACATTTTCGGATATTAAAACCGCAAGTCCGATAACTACCATACAAGCAACTAAAACACCGATGGACGCCAAAGACATTAAGCGGTTTGCCCAAGTATTTCGAAAGCCCTCTTTAGTGAGGTACTTAAAACTGCTGAATTTCATTCGTCTGTACCTCCTGCCGCATTATCGGCCACTATTCTACCGCCGTCAAGCATAATTACCCTATGCTTGAAATCACGAACCAAATTATGGTCATGGGTTACCATTAAAATGGTTGTACCCTTCTTATTAATTGCCGTAAGCATTGATACGATTTCATAGGACATATTCGGGTCAACATTTCCGGTAGGCTCGTCCGCAATAATTAAATCGGGATTATTAACCAAAGCTCTTGCAAGACCTACTCTTTGCTGTTCGCCTCCCGAAAGCTCGTTAGGCATTGACCGTGCCTTATCTCCAAGACCTACTGCACTTAGTGCTTTTGTAACTTCCCTTCTTACCTTTCGTCCTGATGCACCTACAACATGCATTGCAAAGGCAACATTGTCAAAAACGGACATTTTAGGAATTAGACGGAAATCTTGAAATACTATTCCCATCGTTCTTCTAAGCATAGGAACATTCTTTCGGCGCATTTTTGTAAGGTTAAAGCCATTTACATTAATGGTACCGGTGTTCGCCTTTTCTTCCCTCATAATAAGCTTCATAAAGGTACTTTTTCCCGCACCTGAAGAACCTACCACAAACACAAATTCGCCTTGATTTATTCTAATATTTACATCTTCCAAGGCATGTGTTCCTGTGGAATATGTCTTTGATACTCCGCGAAATTCAATAACCGGCTTTTGCTCGGAAACCGAACTTGCAACATCTGAATAATTTGAGGACATTATATTCTCTCTTTCTTCTTTTAAATCAATACTTTACCGGACTGCTCTTTAAGTATTTATTAACCATAAGTGCAATCTTAAATACAATAGCATGGTCAAACTCTCTAAGGTCAAGACCGGTTATCTTCTTAATCTTTTCAAGACGGTAAACAAGTGTATTTCTATGTACAAACAACTTTCTTGATGTTTCCGAAACATTAAGGTTATTTTCAAAGAAACGCTGAATGGTAAATAATGTTTCATGGTCAAGACTGTCAATAGAGCCACGCTTAAATACTTCCTTTAAGAATGTATCGCAAAGAGTGGTAGGCAACTGATAGATAAGACGGGCAATTCCCAAATTGTCGTAAGAAATAATGGTCTTTTCGGTATCAAAAACCTTTCCTACCTCTAATGCTACCTGCGCATCCTTGAAGGAACGAGCCAAATCACGGAGATTGTCAACCGTTGTACCGATACCGATAACAACATGAACGAAAAATTCACCTGAAATTGTGTCGGCGATAGTTGAAGCCAAGTTTTCAATATCCTTAGAATCCACGCCTCCGGTTGTTTCCTTTACAATGGCAATATCGGTTTCGTTTATGTTAATAATGAAATCTTTAGACTTGTCCGGGAAAAGATTTTGAAGAATATCGTAAAGCGATACATCATTTTGGTCAAGAGTTCTGATTAAAATAACAGTTCTTGAAACATCACTGTTAAAATACAGCTCTCTCGCCTTTAGGTAAATATCGCCGGGCAAAATATTATCAAGAATAATATTCTTAATGAAGTTTGCTCGGTCGTACTTTTCGTCATAGTAAAACTTTATATTAGCAAAAGCAACCGATAATACTCCGGCATATTTTGCCGAAATAAGTTCTTCGCCCTCAACAAAAACAGTATAGTCTCCTCCGCCTGAACTTTCTATTTGCTTAAATGTGTAACCCTTTCCGGTAAACAATTCCGGAACATTCGGGAAAGTAACCTGCATTTGTTCGCCAATCATGTTTAAATCACTACATGCAATAACCGTTTGAGTATCATCAAGAATACCGAAAGGCTTATCAACTGTTTCTTTCATTTGTTGAATTACGCCTTGAAATAATCGATTTGACATTTAAAAACACCTCTTAATAATTAATTTTATATAAATATACTCATAGATAAATATATTTTACACAAAATCCACTGATTTTGCAAGTAGTTTTATTGAAAAAATCAACAATTTTTACGAATTTCTTGCGAGTTTTTTGTTTTATCCTGAAATACCGCCTAAAACTACAAAAACACCCAACACAAAACCGTGTTGGGTGTTTGGTTTATAAATTGCTATTGCAATCACGATGACGAAGATGATGAACCTGATTTAGCAACAGACCATTCGTTTTGAGAAAACTGAATTTTCAATGTAGCCGTATATTTTCCGTCGTTATAAGTAAATCTACGGTCATTCTCTTCGGGATAATAACAACAGCCGTCGTAACCGGAAAGATTTACTTTATGGTCAGAATTGATAAAGGAATTTCCGTTATCTTCTCCATCATAACTGCCATCGGAAAAATCTATTGCACAAAGCTCATTATATTTACTTTTAGCAGATTGCAAACAAGAAGACTCATCGGCTTTCATTATTACCTTAGAAAATGTAGGAATAAGAACAGCGGCGAGAATCGCTATTATTGCAATTACAATAACAAGCTCAACAATCGTAAAAGCTTTTCTTTTATCGCGGTTACTATATCTAAACATTTTTAATCAAACTCTTGTTTACTTAATATTACTTTGAAGTTGTCCAAGTATTGCTCTCATACTTTGTAGTATAAGTACCATCTGTATACTCGTACTTAGTTACTGCTTGGTTGCTGGCTGTATAAGTCTTAATACCTGCACCTGAAGCAACGGTAGAAACGTTATTATTACCAATTTTACCGTCAATATCACCATCTGCAGCATCCTGAGCATAGGTGTCTTCAAATGTTGTCTTAGCAGCCTGTAAACATTTAGACTCATTAGCCTTACCGATTACATTAGAGAATGTAGGAATAAGAACTGCAGCAAGGATTGCGATGATTGCGATTACGATTACCAACTCAACGATGGTAAAACCTTTTTTATTGTTTTTCATTTTGAAAAACCTCCATTTAATTTTTTTGCCTTTCGGCTTTTTTATTAAAGCAACGAAATATGTATATTTTTTCATTCCTTTCGTTACCCTACAACATCATTATACCTATGTATGTTTACAATATGTTAAAAAATAGTTATATAAAATGTTTAAAATTTTAAAAAAATATTAAAATTTTTAAAAATTGCAGCACTTTGTAGCGATTAAAACTTTACTAATCTATTATTTCGTAAGGTTTGGCGTCCCCGACAAACCGTTTACTTGCGGTATATTCGGTGCATCCGACAAGCCTTCCCCAATTGAGGGACCGCTTTAGCGGTGGAATATATCTAATTTCATATTTGCCTTCTCCAAGTGGGAGAAGGCTTGTGCAAATTAATATTTTGCGAAACAATATGGCAGTTTAGCAAATAATTAAATGTTACACATTAAAATTATAACACTCTCCCGAAAAATCACATTTTACCTTATCGCCGTTCTTAATGCTACCCTCAAGGATTTTTTCGCTTAACTTATCCTCTATTTCGGTTTGAATAAGCCGCCTTAAAGGTCTTGCGCCGTAAATGGGGTCAAATCCCGTTTCCGAAAGTCTATCAAAAACGCTGTTATCAAATTCGATTTCAATATTAAGCTGTGCCAGTCTTTTGCCTAAATCCTTAAGCATATTTGAAGAAATTTGTTTGATTTCCTCTTTTGTAAGTTTACTGAACACAATAATATCGTCCACACGGTTTAAAAACTCAGGCCTAAATGCACCCTTTAACTCGCCCAGCACCTTTTCTTTAATATCGGCATTTTCCTCTTCGCTTTTCGTTTCACCGAAGCCGAAGCTTAACTTCTTTTCGGTTATCAATCTTGCGCCGATATTGGAAGTCATTATTATTACGGTATTTTTAAAATCAACCCGTCTTCCTTGGGAGTCGGTCAAAATACCGTCTTCGAGTATTTGCAACATTATGTTAAAAACATCCGGGTGTGCTTTTTCTATTTCGTCAAATAAAATAACACAATACGGCTTTTTTCTCACCTTTTCGGTAAGTTGTCCTCCCTCATCAAAGCCCACATATCCCGGAGGAGAACCCACGAGCCTTGAAACGGTGTGCTTTTCCATATACTCCGACATATCAAGCCTTATCATCATATCCTCGCTACCGAACATCGAAACAGCCAAAGCCTTGCAAAGCTCGGTTTTTCCCACACCGGTAGGACCTAAAAATATAAAAGAACCTATGGGCCTTTTAGGGTCTTTGAGTCCCACTCTGCCCCTTCTGATGGCTTTTGCCACGGCAGTTACAGCCTCATTTTGTCCTATAAGCCTTTTATGGAGTTCCTTTTCAAGCCCTAAAAGTCTGTCGCTTTCTTCCTTTGTTAAGGAAGAAACGGGAATTCCGGTTGACATAGAAATAATATCCGCAATATCACTTTCCTTAACACTGCCGTTCCAATGGGCGTTACTGTCTTTCCACTTGGCCTTAATAGATTCTGATTTTTCCTTTAATTGGGTTATTTCATCACGAAGCTTTGCCGCCTTTTCAAATTCTTGGGATGAAACCGCATCATCCTTTTCGGCCTCCAACCTCTTTAAATTTTCTTCCGATTCTTTTAGTTCACCGGGAGCCGTAGAACAGGAAAGTCTAACCCTTGATGCCGCCTCATCTATCAGGTCGATTGCTTTGTCGGGCAAATATCGGTCATTAATATACCTAACTGATAGTTTTACTGCCGATTCAATAGCCTCATCGGTAATTTTAACCTTATGATGTGCCTCGTATTTATCCTTTAATCCTTTTAAAATAAGAATAGCATCTTCGGGAGTCGGCTCGGCAACATTTACAGGCTGAAATCTTCTTTCAAGTGCGGCATCTTTTTCGATATTCTTTCGATATTCCGAAATAGTTGTTGCACCGATAAGTTGAAAATCTCCTCTTGCTAATGAGGGCTTTAATATATTTGCCGCATCGGTTGAGCCCTCAGCCGAACCGGCACCGATTATGGTATGAATTTCGTCAATAAAAAGAATTATATCATTTGAATTAGTAACCTCATCAATGATTGCTTTTATTCTTTCTTCAAAATCTCCACGGTATTTAGTACCTGCTACCATTCCTGTTAAGTCAAGTGTAACAAGCCTTTTATTTTGCAAAATATCCGGCACATCGCCGTCTGCTATTTTTTGGGCAAGTCCCTCAACAATAGCGGTTTTTCCCACTCCCGGTTCACCGATTAGGCAAGGGTTATTTTTTGTTCTGCGACAAAGAATTTGTATAACCCTCATTATTTCGGTATCTCTGCCTATTACCGGGTCAATTTTTCCGTTTTTGGCTTCAAGAGTTAAATCTCTGCCGAATTTTTCTATATTTTCGGTTTTTGCTTCTCCCTTACTTTTTGTAAAGTTGTTATCACTTGACTTATAGGTTTTAAGCCCTGATTTTTCCAAAATATCAGAGGTGAGCATAGCAATATCTACACCCATTTCGCCGAGAAAACGAATGGCATAATTATCGCCTTCACTTAATATACCGATTAAAATATGTTCCGTACCTACATACTTTTTGCCCAAGCTATTACAACCTGCAATAGCATTTTCAAGAACCATTTTTGCCCTTGGAGTAAAATGGTCAGGTGTTAAATGAGTTGGATTGCCTACACCGATTTCGTTTTCGATAATCTTCTTTAAATCCTCAAAATTTATCCCTTTACTGCTTAAGCACTCATAGGCAACACCACTACCGATACCCAGTATTCCCAATAGTAAATGTTCACTTCCCACATAGGTATGTCCCATATTACCCGCTGTTTCTATGGCGCTGTTAAGTGCGTTATTCGCTTTTTCGGTAAAACCGTTGAAATTATATTTCATAATCACATATCCTTTCTACCAATACTTTACGACAAATAGTTTCTGAGCATTTCCGCCCTTTTTATATCCCTTTCTCTTGCAGATAAATCCCCGTACTTTGACATTAGGGAATAGGGTTGACCTTCTATCAGCATTTTAACAGGTATAATAAGGTTATTATCAATTATTCCGAAATTTATTCCAAGCATTACATCGCTTATTAGACTCATCATTTCGTTACTTGAAATAATTCTTGCGGATTTTAGGGTATATAATGCCCTCATACATCTATCCTCAAGCTGTATTTTATCCAATGACAAACCGATATTTTCTTCCCGTTTTATCAAGTCGTTTGCTATTAGTTCTATATTTTTGATTGCATCTTCTTCTGTTATACCGAGAGTTACCTGATTTGAAATTTGGTACATTGCCATCTGGGCTTTTGTACCCTCGCCATACATTCCTCTCACCGTATAGCCCAGTTTGCTCACCGATTGTGTTATATAGGGCATTTCCCCTTTTGCCTCCAAAAGAGGTAGATGCATCATTACCGACACCCTCAGTCCCGTGCCTAAATTTGTAGGACATTCGGTTAAAAATCCTAAATTGTCATCAAAGGCTATATCAAGCACATCACATAAAACATCATCTATTTTCCCCGCTGTTTCATAGGCTTTTTTCGGATTAAGCCCCGAATATATAACCTGTATTCTTAAATGGTCCTCTTCTCCTATCATAACCGTTACGGTTTCATCTTCCGAAATAAGTATGGCTTTATTTTTGTAGTTTAAGGCAAATTCTCGGCTGATTATATGCCTTTCCACCATAGCGTATCTTTCATTTTCGGGAATATCGTTCATTGAAATAAACTTAAGTTTTGAAAAAAATTCGTCATTACTGTTATTTAACGCTTCTTTGATTTTACTGTTTATTTCTTCCGAATTCTTTGCCGACATTTTTGAAGGAAAAGGAATATTCTTAAGATTTCTCGCAAGTCTGACTCTGGTGCTTACGGCAATATTGCCTTTTTGAGAATTTTCGTTATACCAATATCCCAATGTTAAGACTTCCCTTCTAATTCCTTGATTTTATCCCTTACCTTGGCGGCTTCCTCGTATTTTTCCTCCGCTATCAGTTGCTTTATTTTTTCTTTTAACAGACTTAATTCGTCCGGAGAGTCAGATATTTGGCAGTTTCTTCCGATTTTTTTCCCTGTATGCTTCGTGCTACCGTGAACCCTCTTTAAATAGGGCAATATTTGAGAATTAAATGTGGTGTAACAATTACTGCAACCCAGTCTGCCGGTTTTTGAAATCTCTTCAAAACTACTTCCGCATACCGGACATCTGAGTATCTTATTGCTTTCCTCACATTCCTCCCCCAGCACAGAGGATAAAAACGCCGACAATGCCGAATAATCATTTGAAATAAACCCCTGATTTTCGGCACACTCATTACATAAATACTCGTCTTTTACAATGCCGTTTACCACTGTTTTAATATGGGTTGTTGCTGAATTTTTCTTACATTTATCACACAACATAAATTTCGCCTTCTTTATAATAATACCAAAAACATTTCTTTAAGAATTGCCGCACGCAGATAATCTCTATCCTCCACTGCTACCTTATGCATTACATTATTATTTACCGCCGAAAACATTATTTTTGCAATATCTGAATTAACAAGTCCTGTTTCTACGCAATTTTCTATTAAAATTCTTGTACTCATAATATCAATAGCATCGCCTATTGAATTTATTATGTGCATTATGGCAGAAGAATGATTCATTATCACTCGCTTTATTCTTATATATCCCCCACCGCCACGGCGACTTTCAATAATATATCCGTGCTCCGGTGTAAATCTTGACGACAAAACATAATTTATCTGACTCGGTGCACATCCTATATCACTTGCAAACTCGTTTCGCTGTATCTCGGCAGTGTTTTGCTCCGATTCGTTTAACATTCTCAAAATCTCGGCTGTAATTAAATCACTTATTTTCATTTTGTCCCCCTATTTTTTGACCTTTTGACTTTTTGACCTTCCTTGACCTTTATTATAATACTATTTTATTTTTTGTCAATAGTAAAAATAAAAAAGTTGCCGACTTTAATACATCAGCAACTTTTCTTATTTTTACTTCATTAATTTTATTTTATATTCGTTAGGAGTATTAATAAGTCCCACTCCTATAAAATCTCTCGGATACTTTCTTACAATATAATCAATATAGGAAGAAACCATATCGGCGGTTATCTTATATCCTGCAGGTGTCAAATGTCCGTTCAAATAGAAATGAGAAGCAAATTTTTCGTCATACAAGGGAGCATAAGTCCTAAGGTCAATTACATAGGTGTTAGTAAACCGCTGTGCTAATTCATTAAGAACCTTTTGGTGCATATCGTAAATCTCGGTTCTTCTTTTTTCCTCGTACTGTGTTTTCGGACAGGTCATTAGAAAGAACTTTGCATTAGGAGAAATGCTCTTATATCTTGCGATTATTGCCGAATAGTATCCCACAAATGTATCTTTGGGATTTTTTCCGTCTTGACAAAAGTCATCCATTGTTCCGAATTCTGCTTCACCGTCCATAACTCGGGTAGCATCATTCACACCTAAAGCAATAATGTAACACTGTGCTTTTTTGTCATCGCCCCAATAACCTTTTATATCCGCAAACTCTTTAATATATCTTTCGGCATCCATACCTCCGGCAGAAAAATTGAACACCTTGCACCCTGCCATTCTTGCAATATACTGTCCCCAAGAGTACTCAAACATATCGTGGTATGTATTTTTACCGTCCTCCATTTTTATGGCAAATTCACCCGAGGACAAACTGTCTCCGATACAGGCAATCGTGCGGAAAATTGAGGTAAGACCACCGTTTTCAGTCAAATTGTCAAGAGGTTTTTCGTCCTCACCTAAATAATACTTATTATAATCCATAAACTAATACCTCACTTTTTTATCAGTATAACAAGATATTACAGCAAAGTCAACAAGCAACCGATATGCGTTTTGCCAATTTTTAGCAATCGGCATTATTGCTTGACAATGCCTTTGCTTCGTTGTATAATACTTATTGCTAAGGCAAAGGTGTCTTGAAATCATTGGATTTCTTGACGCCCTTTTTATTTTTAGGCAACGATGTCTTTATTTAGGATATCGTTGCCTTTTTTATTTTAGGAGGAAGAAAAAAATGAAAAACCAATATGTCATTAAAACTTTTGAAGACATTAAAAACCAACATCCCGACCAAAAGGAATATTTACAGGCGGTTTATGAGGTATTATCAACACTTGAACCGGTTGTTGAGGCAAACGAAAAAATCGAAAAGTATTCTATTCTTGAACGAATTATTGAGCCGGAAAGGCAGATTATTTTCCGTGTTCCTTGGGTTGACGATAAGGGAAAAGTAAGGGTAAATCGCGGATATCGAGTTCAGTTTAACTCGGCAATAGGTCCGTATAAGGGCGGTCTTCGTTTTCATCCGACTGTCAACCTATCAATCATTAAATTTTTAGGATTTGAACAGATATTCAAAAACAGTTTAACCGGTCTTCCCATGGGTGGAGGAAAAGGTGGTTCCGACTTTGACCCTAAGGGCAAGTCAGATGATGAAATTATGAGATTTTGCCAAAGCTTTATGACCGAGCTTTCAAAACACATCGGACCTAATACCGATGTTCCTGCCGGAGATATCGGCGTAGGCGGTCGTGAAATAGGATATCTCTTCGGTCAGTACAAAAGACTTCAAAATGAATTTACCGGAGTGTTAACAGGAAAAGGGCTTTCCTTCGGTGGCTCTCTTGCAAGAACCGAGGCTACGGGATACGGTCTTTGCTACATAACCGAAGAAATGCTCAAGGTTATGAAAAATGACTCCTTTAAAAACAAAAAGGTTATAATTTCAGGCTCGGGAAATGTTGCGTTATATGCTGCTGAAAAGGTTACACAGTTAGGCGGTACCGTTATTGCTATGTCGGATTCATCGGGATATATATATGATGAAAAGGGTATTGATGTCCAACTTATGAAAGAACTTAAAGAAGTAAAGCGCCAACGAATTTCGGTTTATGCCGATATAGTTAAAACCGCTTCGTTCCATGATGATTTCAGAAGCATTTGGACTATTCCCTGTCAAATTGCCTTGCCTTGTGCAACACAAAACGAATTAGACGAAGAATCGGCAAAAACACTTATCAAAAACGGAGTAATTGCTGTTGCCGAAGGTGCTAATATGCCCTCTACTCCCGAAGCCGTAGAGGCATTCCAAAAAGCAAAAGTTTTATTTGCCCCTGCAAAAGCCGCTAATGCCGGTGGTGTTGCCGTATCCGGACTTGAAATGTGCCAAAACTCACAACGCTTTAGCTGGACATTCCAAGATGTAGACGAAAAACTAAAGGATATTATGATAAACATTTTCCACAATGCCTATGACAACGCCGAAAAATACGGCTATAAAGATAACCTTGTTGCCGGTGCAAATATTGCCGGATTTTTAAAGGTTTGTGATGCTATGTTATCCCAAGGCATCACCTATTAATTTGTACATACTCTTTATTCCTAAACCGGGCTGTAAAAAACAGCTCGAAAAATCCGAGATTCACGGTAAAATGTGAGTCTCGGATTTTTATTTATCTAAATCAGTAAAATTCAAGAGGCGAAAGATAAAATCTTTTAGAAACGGCGAATTTCGGGTGCAAGGAACCAAACCTACCGATTTTACGCCGCAAATTGTTTTATTTCCAAGCATTTCTTTAATACACTTATTCTACATTCTCACTAATTGTTATATATTTTTTTGAATATTTTTTAAAAAATCGCTTTTTTCTTATTGACAAAATCTTGATTTATGATATAATATCTCTTGCTCACAACTATTATATTTGGACCAATAGCTCAGTTGGTTAGAGCAACCGGCTCATAACCGGTTGGTCCGGGGTTCGAGTCCCTGTTGGTCCACCAGCGGCAAGCTGCCGCACCCAATTCGAGAATATAGATTTTTCAAATCATAAGTCTTGTATCCCGACCGGGTGTTCATCTAATGGCAAACTTGCTCCACCAAAAAAGACACCCTCGGGTGTCTTTTTTTTTATAACATTTCTTTGCTGACTATAATGGGAAAACAAAGGAAACATAGGCCACTTCGCTTAATTAATGAACAAAGTCAGTGCCTTCGTTTTTGAATTATTCAAGTTCGGCAACATCATTGATTTTCCGCAAAAATATGATATAATGTTACCAACAAATCAAAATTTAGCGAGGTGTACTTATGACTCAATATGAACGCATGAAAAAGGGATTAATATATAATCCTGCGGATGAGGAAATTATGAAAGAACAGTCTGTATTCCAGCATAAACTTTGGGAATTCAATAAATTAAGTCCCTGCGATATTGAAGGAAAAAACAAGTATATGAAAGAAAACTTTGCCGAATGCGGAGATAACAATTATATTGAACTTCCTTTTCATGCAAACTGGGGTGGACATCATTTGCATTTCGGTTCGCAGATTTATGCAAATTCAAATCTCACCCTTGTTGATGACGGAAATATATATATCGGCGATAAGGTTATGTTCGGACCTAATGTTACGATAGCAACCGCTAATCATCCGATAAATCCAAGACTTAGAGAAAAAGCTCTACAATATAATAAAGATGTTGTTATCGGTGAAAATACTTGGATTGGAGCAAATGTAGTAATTGTTCCCGGAATTAAAATAGGTAAAAATGTTGTTATCGGTGCAGGAAGTGTTGTTACCAAAGACATACCCGATAATGTTATTGCTGTTGGAAATCCTTGCCGTGTTTTAAGGGAAATCGGCGAACACGATGACGAATATTTTTATAAAAATGAGAAAATAGACTGGGAAAACCTTTGATAAATCAAAATTTTGTCATGTGGCGACATGCACTAAATAGCGGTTTATTAAAATTGCAGTCATTTACGGAGGCATTTATGAACAAACAAAAAATAACCCTTACTCCCCTTTCAGCTGACGACCGAGAGCAATTCATTCTCGACAATCAATACGCATTTAAGTACGGTGCAGTTGAGGAATTCGGACCTCGCGACGACCATTTTGACGATGACGGCGAAATAATTTCCAAAAACACTATTGAGAAATGTATTGACGAAGGTGTCCCATATCGAATCCGTGAAAACGGAAAAATCGTAGGCGGACTTGTGCTTAAAATCAACGAGGAAACTAAACATAATCACCTTGATTTACTATTTATTTCTCCTTGCGTTCACAGTAAAGGTATCGGTTTTGCTGCTTGGCAAGAGGTGGAACGAATTTATCCGGATACAGCAGTTTGGGAAACCTGTACACCGTATTTTGAAAAGCGGAACATTCACTTTTACATTAACAAATGCGGCTTTCACGCTGTTGAATTTTTCGGTGAATTCAACCGCGACCCGCACGAAAAAGATATGCCCGAAGAGGGCCCGACAGAAATGTTTAGATTTATTAAAGTAATGAAGTAGTCCTTAACCGAAAGATTGCAAAATCACTTCGATTTAATTTGAATATTTTACCAAAACATGGTATTATATATTATAATTAAAAATACAGAGGTACAAAAAATGATAAATAAAACAAATGAAATTACAATTAGAGTTGAAAAACCTTCCGACTACCGAGAAGTGGAAAATTTGGTGAGAGAAAGTTTTTGGAATGTCTACAGACCGGGTTGCCTTGAACACTATGTGTTAAAGCAGTTAAGAAACGACTCCGACTTTGTTCCCGAGCTTGATTTTGTTATGGAAAAAGACGGAAAAATAATCGGTCAAAATGTCTTTGTTAAAACTGTAATCAAATCCGATAACGGTGCTGATATTCCCATTATGACAATGGGACCTATTTGTATCACTCCCGAACTTAAAAGACAGGGTTACGGTAAAATATTGCTTGACTATTCTTTGAAAAAAGCAAAAGAATACGGCTGCAAAGGGATTTGTTTTGAAGGAAATATTCTATTTTACGGAAAAAGCGGTTTCGACTACGCAAGTAAATTCGGTATTCGCTATCACGGTTTACCCGAGGGTGCTGATTCTTCCTTCTTTTTGGCAATAGAATTGGAAAAAGGATATTTTGATAATATTTCCGGAGAATATTCTACACCGAAAGGATATTTGGCCGGTTGGGACAATCCGGAAGATTTTGAAAACTACGATGCCGCTTTTCCTGAAAAAGAGAAACTGAAACTTCCGGGACAATTAGAAGAATAAATATAAAAGCAGGGATAGTAATGGATAAAATCAAAAACAATAATGAATATTCTCTAACCGACAGTCAGCTTGGTATTTATTTAGAGTGCATTGATAAAACCAAGTCGGCGGATTATTTAATTCCCCTTTCTTTTGATTTTCCGAAAGAAAATATATGCGTCGAAAAGTTAAGCAGTGCTTTGCAAAAAACCGTTAATTCCTATACTGCTTTTTCCACCGTAATAAAAACTCATAACGGTCAACCTATTATGTGCCGCTATCAAGGGCAGTTGCCTATTATCCCAACAATTATAATAAATGACCGAGAAGTTGAGAGCCGAAAATCCGAATTATTCCGTCCTTTTTCCTTTGACGGAAATTTGCTATGGCGTGGCGAAATACTGCAAACACCCACAAGAGTTGTCCTAACCCTTGTTATTCATCATACAATTTTTGACGGCACCTCAATAGTCGTTTTCAACAAAGCATTGGCAAAGGCATACAATGGCGAAGAGCTCTCCGAAGACAGCACTATGTTTGATTTCAAGGTTAAAGAAACAAACATCTTAAACAGCGATATTCACAAAAAATCCAAGGCTTACTTTAAGAACTATTTTGATGGTTTTGAAAGCGATTCCAACATTATTCCGGATAAAGCACCTAACACAGATAATCCGCCTAAAACCGTAGAATACTCCGTATCTCTAACGGAAAATCAAATTAAATCATTTGCAAAAGAAAACGGTGTTACCGAAAACATTGTTTTCTTAAGTGCTTTTACCTATGCTTTAGCTAAATTTAACAATCAAAAAGAGGCGGTTTTTGCTTCGGTAGAAAGCGGTCGCTTCGGCGGAGGATATGAAAATTCCATAGGAATGTTTGTAAAGTCCTTCCCCTTGCGCTTTCTTATTGACGAGCAAAACACTTCTACCGCCTTTGTAAAATATATAAAAAGTAATTACTTTGACACACTAAAACACAACAACTCTAATTTTACCGACTTGGTTAAGGAGTATTCGGGTTGTGCCGATGTTGAATTTATCTATCAGGGAGAAATACTAAACGGCATACCTGTAAACGGTGTTATTCCCGTTGTCAATGTTCTTGATACATACGAACCTATATCTAATTTTGATGTTTTGGTTTATAAGTCTTCGGGTGAATACCACATTTGGATTGGTTACAAAAGCGGACTTTATACCCCTGCTATGATTGATTGTTTTGCCGACCTTTATAAAACCGTATTAAATGAAATATTATCCGACAAAAAATTATGTGATTTTAATCTTGTTTCCCGAAAAAGCAAAACCTTTATAGAAAATTCAAACAACACATCTGCCGAAACCGACTTTTCACTTACAATCAATAAAATATTTGAAGAAACCGTTGTTGGTAATAAGCATCGTATTGCTGTGTCCTATCAAGACAAAAAAATAAACTATGAGCAATTATCAAATCTTACACATAAACTTGCCGACTACATTAACGGCAAAGGTCTGGGTGCTGAGGATTTCATACCTATTTTAATCCCGAGAAATGAATTTATGCCTATTTGTGCAATGGGTGTTATTCTTTCGGGATGTGCCTATCAACCTCTTGACCCCACATACCCGGAAGAAAGACTTAACTTTATGGTGTCGGATAGCAAGGCAAAGCTTATTATTGCCGACAGAAGTTTGATACATTTAGTTAGCGAATATAAAGGCGATATACTTTATACCGACCAAATAGATAATCTCCCTGATGTCAACCGTGTTTTTCCCAAAGTTTCTCCTGAAAATGCCGCTTTGCTTATATATACTTCGGGAACAACCGGCACACCAAAGGGTTGTATTCTTGAAAACAAGAATATAGTTGCTTTGTATGAAAATCATAAAAAAGGCGTAGAACTAACCGAAAAATCAAAGGTTGCCACCATTGCAAGTTTTGGTTTTGATGCTGCGGCAATGGATATTTTCACTACACTCTTGGCAGGTGCTGAGCTTTGCATTATTCCGGACGAAATAAAGTTGGATATTCCCCAGGTTGAAAAGTTTTATATCAAAAATAAAATCACCAACGGTTTTATGACTACACAGCTCGGAAGAATGTTTTTAGAACAAACAAACTGCAAAACCTTAAAGCATTTTGTTTTAGGAGGAGAAAAACTTGTTCCTTTTAATCCTCCCTCGTGGGTTGTATGCCATAATGACTACGGTCCAAGTGAAACAATTGCATATATTTGCGGATTTATTATTAAGGATGACAGTTTGATACAGCCTATCGGAACTCCAAGCGGCAATACAAAACTTTACATTGTGGATTCTCAAAACCGAATGTTACCTCCCGGTGTTTGCGGTGAACTTTGCATAGCAGGTACACAAGTAGGCAGAGGATACCTAAACCGCCCTGAAAAAACCGAGGAGGTCTTTGTCAACAATCCGTTTTGTGATTTACCCGAATATAACCGTCTATACAAAACCGGCGATATTGTAAGAATGTTGCCGGACGGAAATTACGATTTTATCGGTCGCCGAGACGGTCAGGTGAAAATCAGAGGGTTCAGGGTTGAACTTACCGAAATAGAACAAATTATAAGAAGCTTTGAGGGCATTAAAAATGCTACCGTTCAGGCATTTGACGATGCCACTTCGGGGAAGTTTATCGGTGCATTTATTGTTTCCGATGATACTGTTGATATCGAGGCTTTAAATACTTTTATCTTAAATGATAAACCACCGTATATGGTTCCTGCCGTTACTATGCAAATTGAAAGTATCCCGGTTAATGCAAACGGAAAGGTTGACAAGCGCAGACTTCCCAAACCCGAAAGGCATTATGAAAACATAATAAAACCGAAAAACAAAACCCAGCAAAGTGTTTTTGACATTGTATCAGGCATTGTAGGCACCGATGCATTTGGAATTGATACCGATTTATTCTTTGCGGGGCTTTCCTCTATCGGAAGTATAAAGCTTTGCACCGAACTTGCCGAACATTTTAAAATATCTGTTCAAATGAAAGATATAAGACAAAACAACACGGTGGAAAAATTAGAACGCTTTCTTGAAACCAACAAACACAATTCATATCAAAAGCGTCAAGCCTTGCCGGATTATCCCTTGACCAAAACACAGGAAGGCATATTGGTTGAAAGCATTTCCAAACCGAACAGTACCTTCTATAATATCCCGCTATTGCTTAAAATATCGAAAAATATAGATATTTCAAAACTGAAATCTGCAATTACAAAGGTTGTCCTTAATCATCCCTATTTGGAAACCCAACTGTTTTACAACCAAAAGGGTGTTATTCGCCAACGAAGAAAACCAAACCCGGATTTCAGCGAAAAGGATATCGAAACAGTATCTATAGGTAATATTGAAGAAATTGAAAACTCGGCTGTTACTCCGTTCGCATTACTAAACACAAGACTTTTCAGATTTAGGATTTACCAAGGAAAAGAGTTATATCTTTTCTTTGAAATTCATCATATTATTGCCGACGGAACAAGCATAAACAATTTGATTTTTGAAATTGAAGATGCTTATGGCGGAAAAGAAAGTCAAGGTGAAGCCTATGACAGTTTTGATTTGGCTTTAGAGGAGTCCGAAAAGAGAAATACATCATTACTTTCAGAGGCTAAAAATCATTACGAAACACTTCTTGACGGGCTTGATATGAATTTCCTGCCCGGTGGGGACAAATTGCAATTCGCCGAAAAAGACAGTGGCGTTTACACATCCTTTGCGGTTTTGGCCGACACCCAAAAGGCTATGGATTTTTGTAATAAAAACAGCATTAGTCTAAACGGTCTTCTTTGCAGTGCTTTCGGATTTACTCTTGCAAAATATGCCGGTACCGATTACTCGGTTTTCAATACGGTTTATAACGGCCGTAACGATTCGAGAATGAAATCAACTATCGGTATGCTTGTTAAAACTTTGCCTGTTGTTTGCCACATTGACAAAGAAAATCCTGTTGATATTTCTAAAGAAACAACAAGACAACTTCTTGACAGTATGACAAACGATTTATATTCCTTTGCCGAAATTTGCAAGGATTTCGGAGTAAAAAATGACATTGTTTTTGTCTTTCAAGGGGATTCCTTTGGTTTTGACTCTTTTTGCGGAGAAAAATCCCAAAAATACGAGCTTTCCCTTTCCGAAGCCAAAATGCCTCTTTCGGTTCAGGTAGTAATTGAAAACGGTAAGTTTAGATATATTGCGGAATACAATCCTGAATTATTCACCGAAAAACTGATTTCTTCTTTAATTTCCGCTTTCGACAAAACCGTATATTCATTTATTCTAAACCAAAAAACCGGCGATATTTCCCTTTTGACGGAAAAAGCCGTTAAAGAACTCGAAAAGTGGAACAATACCGAATTATACTACGATGACACTAAAACAATTACCGACTATTATGCCGAAAGTGTTAAACTTTACCCGAATAAGAATTCGGTTGTCTACAAAAACAAATCCTATACATACAGGCAAACCTACGATATTTCCTGCCGTATTGCAATGTATTTAAAGCAAAACGGTGTCAAAAAAGGTGATATTGTTTCCATTCTCATTCCCCGTGATGAGAATATGATTATCAGTGCCCACGGTGCTATAATGTCAGGTGCCGCATATTTAGGTCTTGACCCCACATATCCAAAAGAACGGCTAAACTTTATGCTTAAGGACAGCGAAACAAAACTACTGATAGCCGATAGAAATTTATGTGGCCTTGCAGATGAGTATAAAGGTAAGATTTTATATACCGACGAGTTCTCCAATCTACCGAAAGCCGATGATGACTTTTGCCCTAACGAAAATGTCAATCCCGATGATATTGCCCTTGTTGTATATTCCTCCGGCACAACCGGTGTTCCGAAGGGTGCTTTGTTAACCCACCGAAACATTGTTTGTTTCTATCAAAATTATTCGGAAGATATGGAATTAGACCAAAATTCCAATGTGGCAATGTATGCAAGTTTCGGTTTTGACGGCGGAGCTATGGATGTTTTTTGTTCGCCTATGTCAGGTGCCACACTTTACATCATACCCGATGATATAAGGCTTGATTTGGAAAAGTTGGAACAGTTCTATATTCAAAATAAAATCACCTCGGGATTTATGACTACCCAAGTAGGCACAATGTTTATCCGCAATACCCGTTGTAAAACACTTAAACATTTCCAAGTTGGAGGAGAAAAGTTAATACCCACTGTTTCGCCTGATTGGATTACCTTCTACAACGGATACGGTCCCAGCGAGACAATGTGTTATGTAAACAACTACAAAGTAACCGACACCGGTGCATTACAACCCATAGGAAAACAAAGCCGTAATATAAAAGAATATGTTATTGATAAATTCGGCAACCGTCTACCTTTCGGTGCTTGTGGCGAACTTTGTATTTCGGGCGGACAAACAGGTCTCGGATACCTAAACCGTCCCGAAAAAACAAAGGAATCTTTTACATCAAACCCGTTTTGCAGTAAAAAGCCATACAACAGAATGTATAAAACCGGTGATATTGTAAGACAAATGCCTGACGGAAACTATGTTTTCGAAGGACGGCGAGACGGTCAGGTAAAAATAAGGGGCTTTAGGGTTGAGCTTACCGAAATAGAACAGATAATCCGTGAATATCCTAAAATCGATAGTGTTACGGTATCTGCTTTTGACAGCAAAGCGGGAGGAAAATATATAGCAGCATATATTGTGGCTGATGAAAAGATTGAAATAGAAAAACTAAACGCCTTTATTTCCTCTAAAAAGCCTGATTATATGGTTCCTGCCATCACAATGCAAATTGATGAAATTCCCCTTACCTCAAACGGAAAGGTTGACAAAAGAAAATTACCCGAGCCCACATTATTATCCGACAAAGCAGGAGCCGAGCCTACAAACGAAACCGAAGAAATTATATGTAGCATTTTCGAAGAAGTTTTAGGTTTGAAAAAAGTATATGCAGATGACGATTTCTTCCATATAGGCGGTTCCTCTATTTCAGCAATTCAGGCAGTTGTAAAATGCAACAACAAGGGGCTTGACATTGTTTTTAAAAACCTATTTTCCAATCCCACACCTCAAAAACTTTCGGAATATATTGAGGGTAGACACGATGACAAAGTTTTTGCACCTGCAAGTAATGAAACAAGCGAGTACGATTACAGTGCATTAAAGTATAATACCGTTGAAAATATCGACGAAATAACTTCGGGTGAAATAGGTGATGTACTTTTAACCGGCTCTACCGGATTTTTAGGAAGCCACATTTTAAAAGAACTATTGGATAACACCTCTTCAAATGTCATTTGTTTAGTCAGAAGCAAGGGAGATATTGATGCACAAACCCGCTTCAAAATGATGATGACATATTATTTTGAAGATTGGTACACCGATGAAAAAAGCAGCCGTGTTACCGTAATTGACGGTGAATTGGGTGATACTGCCGTACCGGACAAAATTAAGAATATTCATTTTGACGCTATTATCAACAGCGCCGCAAATGTTAAACATTTTGCCGCCGATGACGAACTGATGAAAGATAATTTCTCCGGAGTGGAAGGTCTTATTAAACTTGCCGAGGAGACAGGTACCCTACTTGTTCAGATTTCCTCAACCAGTGTCAGCGGAGAGGCTGTAGAAGGAGTAGTTTCCGATGATTATCTATTCAGAGAGAACGACCTTAATATCGGTCAATCCTTGGAGAACAAATACATATATTCTAAGTATCAAGCCGAACAATCGGTAATTGATGCTGTATCCCGTGGCAAGATTCGGGGAAAAATCATTCGTTTAGGTAACCTTATGGCTCGTTTTGATGATAGCGAATTTCAAATAAACGCAGGTTCCAACGGATTTTTAAAGCAATTCTCCGGATATAAAAAGTTAGGGCTGTTCCCTGTTGATTCCATGGATAAAGAAATAGAATTTTCTCCAATTGATGCTACCGCCAAAGCCGTTGTATTGCTTTCGGGAACACCTGATAAATTTACGGTTTTTCACGCCAAAAACTGTAATTCCATTCATTACGGATATTTTATAAATGCTATGATTAAAGAAGGCATAGATATTAATATTGTAAGTAATGATGTTTTCTCGGAAAGTATAAATATGGCGCTTAAAAATGAAAGTGATATATTGGACTTGTCTTCACTTATCGCTTATAAAGACAACGGAAAAGAAGGTCGGATTATGCATCAAATCGAGTCGGATTCCACCTTCACCGCAAAAGTTCTTTACCGTTTGGGATTTGCCTGGCCGCTGATAAACAGCGACTATTTGGAGAAAATGGTACACACACTTATGGAATTAGGCTTTTTTGCTTAAATCAAAGAAATTTCAGCGTGAAAAATCACGCTGGAAAATATAAAGATGCATGTTTCTCGCCTCTTTCGAGGCAACCGAAACAGATGCGATATTAATCACCATTTCAGTGATTATTTTATTGTATTTTGTGTCTTAGAAAGAAAAAGGAATGGTGATTAATATGAATTTTGAAGTCAGAAAAGAAAACAAAAACACGATAATTTTCCTTAACATCCGTTTGGATTCCACAACCGCAGGAGAATTTGATAACCTACTGAAACAAGAAGTTCCCAATGTGGAAAATGGCCTTATTCTAAACTTTAAAAATGTTGATTTTATTTCCTCAATAGGTCTTCGTGTCTTGGTTTCGGCATATAAAAACCTAAACGGAAAAAAATTAATCATAACCGAAGCAAACAGTTCGGTTAAAGAGATTATTAATCTTTCGGGACTGCTTTCTGTTTTTACGCTGAATTAAAGGTGTTACTATGAAAAATAAAAGGCAACGAGATTTGCAAAATATAAATTTAAGTCCAAGTGATGAGTTTTTAAAAAACGAATATCGTACAAACAAAATTGTATCGTTTTTCCTGCTCGGATTTGTTATTATCGGTATTGTAAATGTTATACTTTTGCGTATTGACAATGTGCTTGACCTTATACATATTAATCATATAATATTTTTACCCATTAACAGTCTTTTGGTTTGTATGGTTATATTATCGTGGTTTTTTAATTTTGCAAAGCCTTGGATAAAATATATGTTGCTCAGCGGAATTATCCTTGTTACGACCATATCTTTTTTTGCATTTACCACATATACCATTTATTTATTATTTATTCCGATTTTCATTTCCGCAAGATATTTCAACCATAGAATCATAACGGCAGTTTCGATTGTTACCGCATTGCTTTTTGTGAGTGCTTGTATTCTGAATGTATTTTTAGAGACCGAATCGGATATAATCGTTAAACTTCACAAAAGTTCATCTTATAATCCTTGGCATTATTATACCGACGCCGTAGTTTATATTATTGTTCCCTGCTTACTTGCTTTAATTTTCCTATGGTTTTTTGCGGCAAATATGACTTCAAGCGGACGCAGACTTATTGCATCAAAAATTGAAAGCACCCAAAAAATTGCTGCTGTTGATGCCGAAATTGATATGGCGGCCCAAATTCAAAAAAGTGTATTGCCCCACCGTAATTTCACCACACCTGACGGCAATTTTAAATTATACGCATACGAATCCCCTGCAAAAGAAGTTTGCGGCGACTTTTACGATTATTTTATGCTTAATAATGATATATTAGCGGTAATCGTAGCTGATGTTTCAGATAAAGGTATGTCGGCAGCTATGTTTATGATGTCGGCAAAAAAAGCATTACAATGCGCTTTATTAAGTCGCAACAACTTAGAAGAAGCTATTTTACTTGCAAACAGGCTTATTTGTAATGACAACCAATACGGTATGTTTTTGACTATATGGATGGGAGTCATTGACACAAAAAGCGGTATCGGTAAATATATAAATGCCGGTCATCCTTTTCCTATATTGAAAACAAACAGCGGAAAAATCGAGTTTATTTCAAACGAACCCGATTTGTTTATCGGCAATTTCCCCGAACGAACCCCAAGGGTTAATACATTTTCAATGAACCCACAAGACACTTTACTTATTTATACCGATGGTCTAACCGATGCCACAAACAGTTTGGGCAAGTCTTATAATATTGAGGGCATTTTAAACCAAATAAAATCAAGCCAAAACAATGCAGAAGAAATCATTTCTAATCTCAAAAAATCCGTACATCTGTTTACTGCCGACAACACACCTTTTGACGATATTACCATGCTTGTCCTCCAATGCACCGATTTAGACTCTCCGAAAATCATTCATTTAACCGAAGAAACAGGAATAGAGGGAACGGCAAAAATCAACAACACAATTCTTGAAATCTTAAAGCAAACCGATTGTCCCGATGAAAAACGCCGAAATATCGGTGTAACAGTTGATGAAATTTGCAATAATATTTCGGAATATGCCTACCCTGACAAAATCGGAAAAATTGATTTTTCCGCATCCCTTTACCATAACGGCTTGAAAATGACATTTGCCGATACCGGAATTCCTTTTAATCCTTTATTGCACGAAAGCGATACCTCCGACACTCTCCAAATCGGAGGACTTGGAATATATTTCGTAAAACAACTTGCCGACAATATTTCCTATGAATACAAAGATAACAATAATTTACTCAATGTATCTTTCATTTGGGGAATTTAGCATAAAAAAATCCGACCGTAAGGTTTTTACGCCTTACGGTCATTTTTTATGCTTTGATTACAATTTTAAACCGATTAGATATAGAATGTTCTGGAATGTTCACCATAGCTTAATGTAAACATCTTTTGGAAATCTTCTCTATCCGACTCTGTGAACTCGGAAACAGTTACCTGGTCCGAAGTAGGAGTAACAATCACATCTTCTAAATCAATTTCCTCTTGAGATTCCAGTAAAACATACCAATAGACTGTACCGCTATTGTTATCATAACCGTAATCTAACATCCAATAAAAATCGCTTTCTTTTGTTGAATCCTGATTTGCCAAGGTTACATCACATATGGATAGCAGGTTATTAAAATCATATTTGATATAAACCTTTACGGTTTCTTGTTCGGTAGATACGGTAAACATTCCGTCATAGCCTTCTCTATCCGATTCGGTTATTTCGGACATTTCGGCAACACTGTAATATGGGTTTATAGTTATGTCGTTTAAAGTCGAATCAAATGAAGAAGGTGTTATATTTAATTCGTAATAATGACACTGCTTTTCATCGTCCCAACGACTATTTGCCCACTGTGTATACTGATTGTTACCGTCTTTTACGGAAAATTTGTTATAAACACTTGAATTGTACTGTTTTTTGATATGATATGTCCTACTGTAATCACTGTAATTTATTGTAACCATCTTTTCGTAACCGCTTCTATCGGAGTCGGTTATTGCGGATACGGTTGCTCCGTTTAAGGAAGAATCAATTACTAAATCAGCATAATCAAGCGCCGTTGTCGGACAAACAGTCAGTACATAATACTCTCGACCGTCATCCCAACCGTTGCCTGTGTACCAGTCAATATAATTATCACCGTTTTTAACACTATCAATTCCTAATAAACCGCTGTAATCCAAACGGAGATAAACACTTACGGCCTTTTCATCAGTAGAAACGGTAAACATTCCGTCATAGCCTTCTCTATCCGATTCGGTTATTTCGGACATTGTAGCAACACTGTAATATGAGTTGACGGTTATATCGTTTAAAGTCAAATCAAATGAAGAAGGTGTTATATTTAATCCGTAATAATTACACTGCTTTTCAGCGTCCCAATAACAATTTGACCACCGTGTATACTGATTATCACCGTCTTTTACGGAAAATTTGTTATAAACATCTGAATGGTACTGTTTTTCGATATAATATGTCCTACTGTAATCACCGTAACTTATTGTAAACATCTTTTCGTAACCGATTCTATCGGAGTCGGTTATTGCGGATACGGTTGCTCCGTTTAAGGAAGAATCAATTACTAAATCAGCATAATCCAAACTTTCGTGTGGATAAAGTTCCAATTCGTAATACTTTTTATTATTATCATCATACTCCCAATCGGTACCCCAGCTGATGCTGTTATCACCGTTTTTAACACTATTAATGCTTAATAAATTGCTGTAATCCAAACGGAGATAAACATTTATTGTTTCTTCATCGGTGGAAACGGTAAACATTCCGTCATAGCCTTCTCTATCCGATTCGGTTATTTCGGACATTGTGGCAGCACTGTAATATGGGTTGATGGTTATATTATCCATATTGGAATCCAATGAATTCGGTGTAATATTTAATTCGTAACAATTACACTGCTTTTCATCATCCCAATAACTATCTGTCCACTCTGTATGCTGATTGTTACCATCTATTATTGTGTATGATTGGTAAACATCTGAATTGTACTGCTTTCTGATATAATATGTCCTACTGTAATCACCGTAACTTAAAGTAACCATCTTTTCGTAACCGCTTCTATCGGAGTCGGTTATTGCGGATACGGTTGCTCCGTTTAAGGAAGAAGTAATTACCAAATCAGCATAATCAAGCGCCGTTGTCGGACGAACAGTCAGTACATAATACTCTTGACCGTCATCCCAACTGTTGCCTGTGTACCAGTCAATATAATTATCACCGTTTTTAACACTATTAATGCTTAACAAACCGTTGTAATCGAAGCGGAAATAAATATTTACAGTTCTCTCATCGGTAGAAGCCGTAAACATTCCGTCATAGCCTTGCTTATCTGATTGGGTTATATCGGAAACAGTAACAAAGTTATAATAAGGAGTAATAGTTAATTCTGTAACTTCTTCAAATGATGCAGGAATTATATCTATTATAAAATAGTAATTATTATTCTCTGAATATCTGGAAGAGTTTTCAATAGACAGGGTGTTTTCTCCGTCAGATATTGTTAAGTCGCAATAAGCCCACGGCGCATATTCGCTTCTAATATAGAATACTTGGCTGAAATTTCCGTAACTTAAGGTGAACATCTTATCGTAATCCGGATTATCCGAGTCGGTTATTTCCGAAACGGTTATATCTTGGTTATTTGGGATAACCTCTAAATTATCTAAAGAAAGTTTTTTGTATGCACTAATATTACATGTTTTACAGGTTTTTCCGCCATACTGAATTGTATTTGAATACCAATCGGAATATGTCGAGTCATTTAACCTGAAATAAGAGATACCGAAAATATTTGAAGTATCAAATTTAATATAAACTTTACAGGTTTTTTCACCGGCGGTTGCGGTAAACATTTTATCAAACTCGTCAAGGTCGGAATCGGTAATCTCCGAAATGGTAGTATCGCTATAATGCGGTGTAATAACGAAGTTTTCTATGTCGCTGACCGAATATAGCCAAATATTTAAGTAATATGCATATTCTTCGTCATTAATCCAATAAGTATTGGCACTATACCAGCTACTATCATCGCCTCTTTGAACATTATAATCGGTTAATGCAGATTCCGAAATATTAATTTCAATATAGAAAACTGTTGAATACTCGCCTAACTTAAGAGTTACAATCTTTACAAAGCCCGGTTTATCCGAATCGGTAATTTCGGTAGTTACATTGGAATTACGGGGAATTATTTCAAGTTGGTTATAATCAATTGTACCGGTAGGATAAATGCGCAAAACCATATATTCGTTTTCATCACCGTCATAGCGATAATCGGTTCCCCATTCCATCCAATCGCCATTATAACGAACACTGTCTATCCGTAAATTCGGACTTGAAATCTCATTCAGATAATATGTAATTGTTGTGTCGCCTAATGTAACGGTGATATACTTGCCATCGTACTCCGAATTCTTTACATCGGAAACCGTTACATCATCGGAAACCGGAATAAATGTTAAATCCTCAAAGCTGTCTTTCGGATATAGAATATTAATATAGTCATCATAGCAATAACCCTCAAAGTAAACATCTTCGCCTTGTTTTTGGATTTTTGAAATAGCCAAAATGTTTCTGTTTACATTGTAAACAATCTTGTATGTCAACTTTATTCCGCTTGGCTTTGTGAATACGGCTACATAATCGTCGCCTTCCTGCTTAATTTCAACCGTATCGTTATTTCCCGGCCTAATTTGGATATTTTCCGGTAAGAAAGCGCAGTTGCCTACAATGGTCAAAATTCTTTCGGTTGTGTCAGAATAATAGTCGTATATTAATTCATTACTATCCTTGTCTAACGCCGAAATGCCATCAAGACAAATACTTAAATTGTTTGAAATCCAATCATTAATTTTATTGTATTCACTGATTAATGCAGATTCATCGCTGTCGGAATTATTTAATACATTTTTGCCGGAATCTATCATATCCTGAACGGAATTTTTAATCTCGGTATCTGCAATTTGTTCTACAACATCCTCAAGACTCTTAATAGCACTTGATAGCTTACCGAAATAAAGCTCGACTAAATCTATACCGATTTCCGACAATTCACCGTAATAATCAATAACATTTGTAAACGGTGTAAACTGATTGGTCTTTGAATCATAATCGCATACATGCCAAAGATTTCCTGCTTTATTCGGGCAGTTGTAGGTTGCCACCTTTTGAGTTCCGACATAAACATCCACCTTTGCCGAAGAAAGGGACATTTGTGTACTTCCGGTACTTCCACGGTTTGAATAATCGTGAATATAGAAGTGATAAACTCCTTCTTGTAATTTGTAAATAGTGGTTGTTTCGGGGCCTTCCCATGTGGTGTCGTCTACATCAAGGTCGTCATATTTTTCTCCGCCGTAATAGTAGTCTCTAACAGAATACCAGGTATGGAACTGTCCGTCAGGTGCCGGACCTGCAAGGTGGGAGTCCAAATCACTTGAAGCGCCGGATTCTTCATCACCCCATGTTAAGACAAAACGAATATTACCGTCTCCTAAAGAAAGTGTTGCGGTGAAATCAAAATTATTATCAGCTTCGGATACAACTACATTAAAATATGTGTTGTTATAATGGTTGTCGACATCCTCACGGAAATCGGTAACCTGTACTGTGTACTGACCGTATGGCAAATCGTCAAAGGAATAATTACCATCAGTATCGGTAGTAACGGTTTTAATTATCTTATCGGAAAGGTTGTTTCTACCTTCACGAAGATTAAGGGTAATTCCTTTGGAAATGGAATTTCCTGTTTGGGCATCCCTACCCGTTCCGTAAACCTTGCCTCTTTGAGATGTTTGTTTTACGGTCATAATAATATTCTGAAGATAGAATGTGTCGGATTCGTTGCTGGTAAGTACAAGGGTTTCCAAAACATCGGAATATCCCTCTGCGGTAACAACCATATAATAGTTTCCTATGGAATACTCATCCGTAGTAAAGCTGCCGGCACTCGAAGTAGTTGCCGCAGGAGTAGAATAATAATTACTGATATTATTTGTATCAATATCGGCAGAATACTTTACAAGATATACATTAGCGCCGGATATGGGTTGCATTGAAGCATCATAAACCGAACCTGCTACCTTTACATTTATTTCATACTGTTCATCGCTTGTAGCGACAATATTTACAACTTGGTTTGTTTCAATAACGGTTGTTTCTATTCTACCGAGACCTTTAACTGTCGGAATATCATCGGAGGTTGCTGCCTTTACAACTGTTTGCTCAGCACCCAAGCCGATATTCAAATTTACCGGAGCATCGGTATTAATGTTAAGAGGTTGCTCGGTATTTATGTTTGTATTCTCGGCGTTTTCGGTTATTCTTACCGGCACATTGTTTTGTGTTGAATCACCCGAAATATTCAAATTTGTCGGAGTTTGAATATTAAGCTGATTAATAACGCCGTCATTAATGATATTAACATCTCCGGCACCTTCAATCATATTCAAAGATGCACTGGCATCCTCGGTAATAATTACCTTTGCCGAAGGAGCACCTACATTCAAAACATTTCCGTTAGCAAACTCTTTCCAAGAATTAGGACCTATTGCTTTAATATCAATTGAATTGAAATTACCGTAATTATCCATATGAAGATTAGGAGCATTTACTATTATGTCCTTATCTGTATATGTACCCTGAGCAATATTTAAGGTGAGTTGTTCATTGGTATCAACAATAACTCTGCTGATATTTTTATTAGCCAAGGCGGTATTCAACTCGGTTTGGTTGGTAACGGTTTTTTCACCTTGATTATCAATTACAGACACACTGCATACAGCAGTCTTTTCACCGTCAACTGTCTTAAATGTAACGGTTGTTGTACCTAAATTTACCGCCGTTATTGTTCCGTCATCCGAAACAGTAGCAATATCAGTGTCATCAGAAGTTACGGTAAATGCCTTGTTATAGGCATTTTCAGGGGAAACATTAACCGAAATCGACTTGGTTGCACCCTTTGTCAAAGATACGGATGTGGGAGAAATGCTTATACCTGTAACAGGTTGCAATACATTCAATGAAATTACTTTCGATACTCCGCTTCCATCCTTGGCAGTAATTGTAATATTTGCCGTACCTGCGCTAACAGCGGTAATGACGCCGTTTTGGTCAACTGTGGCAACGGATGTATTACTACTTTCAAAAGAAAGTCCCTTATCTGTTGCATATTCAGGTGAAACTGTGGTTACAATACTCTTTGTTTTTCCTGCCATTAAACTGAAAGAGGAAGAATCAACTTCGATAGTACTTACCGGAATAGTAACTGTTACGGCAATTTCGGTGGATACTCCGCTTCCGTCTTTTGCCGAAACGGTAATTGTAGCATTACCTTTGCTGACAGCGGTTATGGTTCCTGTTGAACTTACGGTAGCAACGGATGTATCACTGCTCTCGTATTTTAATGACTTATCCCATGCATTTATAGGTGATACAGTGGTGCTGATATTCATTGTCTTACTTACAAACAATGAAACAGATGATTTTTCTACTCCTATACTGCTAACGGGAATTGTACTCCTTACACTGACAACGGCACTCTTTCCGCTTCCGTCCTTGGCAGTAATTGTAATATTTGCCGTACCTTCGCTAACAGCGGTAATAACGCCGTTTTGGTCAACTGTGGCAACGGATGTATTACTACTTTCAAAAGAAAGTCTATTATCTGTCGCATTTTCAGGTGTAACTGTGGTTTCTATGCTCTTTGTTTTTCCTATCATTACATTGACATCGGAAGAATCAACAGCTATATTTCCCACGGGAACGGTTACGGTTACATCAATTTGTGCGGATATATCGCTTCCGTCTTTGGCAGATACTTTGATTTTTGTAGTTCCTGCTTTCACAGCAGTAATTAAGCCGTTTTCATTAACGGTAGCAACAGTCTCGTCTTCGCTTTCGTATTTTAATGACTTATCCGATGCGTCAACCGGCAAAACCGTTGAGGTGATTTGCTGTGTTTTGCTTACGAATAAGGAAACAGCAACCGGTTGATTATCAATGCTGTTAACCGGAACCTTTACTGCCACACTTAAAACGGCACTCTTTCCGCTTCCGTCCTTGGCAGTAATTGTAATATTTGCGGTACCTGCGCTAACAGCGGTGATAATACCATTTTGATCAACTGTGGCAATTGATGTATCGCTACTTACATAGCTTAAACTTTTATTTGTTGCATTGCCCGGTTCAACCTTAGCATTTGCACTTGCGGTTTTTCCTACGAATATTGCTATACTTTCCGACCTTAATTTAACCGAATTAACCGGCGTTTTAACCGTAACATTTACGGTTGCTTTTTTACCGCTTCCGTCTTTGGCGGTAACAGTAATCTTAGTTGTACCGGCACTTTTGGCGGTTACGACACCGGAAGAAGAGACAGTAGCAATTTTAGTATTTCCGCTTGTATAACTTACAGCCTTATTCGATGCGTTACTCGGAGTAACGGTAGTAGTGATATTTTGGGTTTTTCCTACAAATAACTCAATTGTTGCGGATTTAACGGCAACCGAACTAACAGGACGGTTGACAGTTACATTCAAGGTGGTTTTTTTGCCGCTTCCGTCTTTTGCGGTAACGGTTATTTTTGCCTTTCCTACACCCTTTGCGGTTACTGTTCCCGAAGAAGAAACAGTGGCAATTTTGGTGTTGCTGCTTGTATATTTAAGCGCTTTATTCGAAGCATTTTTAGGTGTAACGGTGGCTTGAATTTTATATGTTTTTCCGATAAACAAACTTAAATTTGTGCTTTTAAGCGAAATCTTAGATACAGGTCTGTTTACCGTAATCTTACAAACAGCCTTCTTGCTACTGCCTTTAAAATAAGCGGTGATACTTGCTTTACCTGCCGATTTTGCGGTAACAACACCATTTGAACTTACAGTAGCTATTTTTTTGTTTGATGTTTTCCATAAAACCTTTTTCGCACTGCTTTTCGGTTTTACGGTGGCCTTAAGAGTCAATTTTTTACCTGCTAAAACCGTTGCGGTTTTTTTGTTCAGGGTAATTGACTGCACTTTAACTGTGCTCTTTGAAGCGGCAGAAACATTTATGGGTGTGAAAAACACGCCTTCCACGAAACAACTGCCCATCAACATAAGAACAGCCAAAAACAAACTTAGCTTTTTGATGACTTTTTTCATTAACAAACCCTCCAAGACTATATTTTAAAATATTATACAATATTTTCCAACTATTTGCAATATTTTTTTGCGTTTTCGACATATTATTATGAAAAACTTGTTTTATTTGTGGATAATTGTTACAATATTTATTATTAAACATTAAGAAGTACTACAAATAATTGATTTAAGGGGGTCTTAAGTTATGGCAAGTAAAAATAAATCTTTATTTTTCAAACTACTCGTTGTTGCAGTTATGATTTCTTTTTTTGTTTCCGGTTGCAAAACAAAAGAATCGTTGTTATCGGATTATTCCGATACAACCCATATTGACATTCCGCAAGAAAGCTCTGATATTGCCCAAAGCTTCACGGAAGACTCTACCGTCTCTGATTTTTCTAATGTTTCTTCGGAAAGCGTATCAACTCTAAGCGTTTCGACAAAGCCCTCCTCGAAACCCATAGTTTCCGACTCGTCATCAAAAAAATCGGTTCAATCGGTTGCATCAAAAAAGTCTTCCGTAAAAAGCACGGCAAGTAAAACCGTATCCGTTGTTTCAAGTAAAAAGGCCGTAACTGTCTCTAAAAAAACATCTTCCGAAAAAATATCCTCTTCAAAACCCGCTTCTAAAAAGACGACTTCGAAAACAGCTTCCAAAACATTTTCAAAAAAGGTTCAAGCAACTTCGTCTCAACAAAAAAACCAAAAATCTCAAAATAACTACGCCTATTCGGATATGAAGTGTATTTGGCTTTCACAATATGACTGCAGTGAAATTTACTGTAATAACGGCAAACAAAGAAGTATATCCGAATACAAATCGCTTATTTCGGTTGTTTTGAAAAACATTAAAAATTGCGGATTTAATACAATATTTGTCCAGGTTCGCCCTAATGCCGACAGCATTTATCCCTCGGACTATTTTCCGCCTTCTGCTTTCGCAGTGGGCGAATACGGAAATTCTTTTTCGTATGACCCTATTTCAATACTTGTAAAGGAGGCTCATAACAAAGGACTTTCTATTCACGCTTGGATAAATCCATTGCGTTCGGTAACCGATGCACAAATTAAAAAAATCCCAAACAAATATCAAATTAAACAATGGTATAACAATGCCGAATTAAAGGGAAAATACATTGTTCGTGTAGACGGAAGATGGTATTTAAGTCCCGCCTATTCCGATGTGAGAAATCTAATTGTAAAAGGTACCAAAGAGATTATGACAAAGTATTCCTTTGACGGACTTCATATGGACGATTATTTTTATCCCACAACGGCAGCTTCCTTTGACAGTGCAGCTTACGACAATTATCAAAAGTCAGGAGGAAAATTAAGTGTTGCGGATTTTCGCCGTTCTTGTTTAAACAAGTTGGTTAAATCAATCTACCAAACCGTAAAATCAGTAAAATCCTCCTACCTTTACGGAATAAGTCCCGAAGGAAATGTGGATACGGTATACAACAAACAGTATGCCGATGTATATTTGTGGTGTAGCAAAACCGGATATGTGGATTATATATGTCCGCAGGTATATTTCGGTTTAGAGCATGAAACCTTCGATTTTTCTAAAGTAAGCAATAGTTGGAACGATATGATTTCGAAAGAAAGCGGAGTGAAGTTGTTGGTGGGAATGAGCCTCGGCAAAGCACTCAGCGGTGTTGATTCAAGAGCCGGAAAAGGGAAAAACGAGTGGTCAAAAAACAAGGATGTGTTAAAACGCTGTTTAGAGGTTACCGGTTCCCTGTCTTACTGTACCGGAGTATCGTACTTCTGCTATCAATATTTTTATAATCCTGTTAGCGGTGTCAGTGTAGATAAAACAAATGCCGAAAGAAACAATTTTTTACCGCTTCTTAAAAAAATATCTTGGAAAAATTAAACTATACAAAATACCGGCTCGACTGATTAAAGCGGTTTTAATAATTACGGAAAAGATAAAAAAGACCGAGTATTTACCGAATGATTAAAAATTATTTTTCTTGAAATTCGGAATTGTTGGTATTATAATGATAATAATGGAAAAAATTATTAAAAATCGGAGTGATAACATGAAAAAAATTATTGCATTTTTATTATCAGTATTAATGGTGTTTTCGGTTACTGTCTGTGCTTACGGACAGGGAAACACCGCAGTTGTAGATGGTGTTGTACCTTCATCGGAGTCAAAGTATTATTACAGAGACAGTTATTTTTCAATTGATGCATCGGAATATTTGCCATCACTTTCCACAATGTCCTTTTGGTTAGCCGAATCCGGTTCCGCTTCCGGTAAGGGAGAAAACCAATCTTGTAATGCCCGAGAATTATTAGGACAAATAGGTTTTGACAAATTTGAAGTGAATAAAGATTTCACCACTGTACCCGGTACCGATACTATGGGTGTTGCAATGGCTTATAAGACCATAGACTTAAACGGAGTTAAAAGCACTTTATTGGCTATCGTTCCACGCAGTACTAATTACGGTGCCGAGTGGGCAGGAAACTTTACTTTAGGCGCCTCTGGAGAAGCAGCAGGTTTTTCGACAGCAGCAAAAACAATAGAAAATTTTGCAAAGGAATATGTTGCTAAATACTCAAAGAACTTTTATGATAATTTAAAGGTTTGGATTGTGGGTTACAGCCGTGGTGCCGCTGTTGCCAATCTTGTAGCAGGTCATTTTTCCGAATCCCAAAAAATAGGTACTGTATCGGTTAATAAGGAAAACATATATGCTTACACCTTTGAAACACCGGCAGGCGCCAATACCTCCACGGTTTCCTTAAGCAAAGCAAGAAGCTTTACAAATATACATAATATAATTTCTTCAAACGATTTGGTAACAAAGGTTGCACCAAAAGATTGGAATTTTATCCGTTACGGTACCGACGAGGAAATTATCCCCGAAACTCGTACATCAAGCAACACAAAGTTGTTTGACACCGCTTTAACATTTTTGCCCGACAGTTTTGCAACGGTTGACGAAAACGGAAAAAGAATTTTTGCCACCGAAAAGTTCCAAGCCAAAAAGCTAAATGTCAGTATTTCGACACTTTCAAAATTAGGCTCTTGGAAAAAGGTGAACGGCAGTTATGTTTGGGACGGTGTTGACTTCAATACCGCAATAAAAATGATAACAAAGAACAGCACTAAAACAATGAGTGATGTTTGGAGTGATACCTTTACGGTTTTGACAATAGGAGTCGGCTCTCGAAAGAATTATACTAACAAGCTTCAAAAGCCACTTAGATTGTTACTTTCTGAGACCTTGGGAGGAAAATATTCTTCCGATACATTTACTATTGTAAAAAGTGTTTTATCCTCTCAAATCAATGAAAAGAAAACCGACATTTTAATGGCTGCCCTTTCAGGCAAGAAATCATATTTATCCTCTATTTTACAGGATATTATTAACGATGTTGTGTCAAAATGCGGTTTAGATTCAAGTGTTTACGGCGATTTAGGAGAAGAATTGGTTGATGCTATTCCGTTGGCAGTAAATGCTATTTTGGCTGATGTTACACTTTACGGAGGCACAGAGATTTTCTCACTTTTGGAAAACATAAGCATTATGTTTAACCCTCACTATCCGGCACAATGCCGTTCTTGGTTACAAGCTATGGATATAAATTATAACCCAAATGTGGATGCCGGCAAAGTAACAGGTGTAGGTGTTGATATTTCTCAAACAAAGACCGTTAAAAAGATTCTTTTCATTAAAACAACTGTAACTAAAAACAATGTTTCAATAAGCCCAACATCTGATTTACCTGTTCAAAATGTGGCATGGAGAACATCAAAACTAAGCAGTTGGACCACCGGTAGCACATTCTCCACCACTTCAAGCATCGGTCATATTTACATTAGAATAACCGATTCCGAGGGTAGAATAACATATTGGGACTATTATAAAGGAACAACCAAGAAAACAAATTAATTTTTATAGTAAAAGTAAGCCTCAAAAACGGGGCTTACTTTTTTTAGAAACTTTTTAATTATGAAATAATGTGTTGTTAATTAATTATTTACACTTGGTCGTACTTTGTATTAAAAATACTTAAAAAACGGTTAAATACAAGAATTTAGCAAATTTTGGAGATATTTCTTGACTAAATACTATATATTGTGTTACACTTAAATTACAAAAGGTTACATTTATGTTACCTGATTGTTTATTTTGCGAGAATAGGTGTATAAATTGAAAGAAAAATATTCGGAACCAAACGGGCTAAAAAAAAGAGTTGTTTGGTATGATTTTGCTCGTTTTTTTGCTATTGTTTCCATAACCCTCAATCATGCGGTTAACCGTTCATACGGAATAGGCTCCAACCATTTTGAAACCTTTTTCGGTTTAAGTTTAAAGTCTTCATATTTTGCTGCAATTATTCAGGTAGTAAGCAGACTCGGTGTTCCTATTTTTCTAATGCTCTCCGGCGCATTGCTTCTAAATAAAAAGATGGAGACTGCCGAAGATGTAAAAAGATTTTACAAACATAATCTTGCACCGCTTTTTATTGCAACCGAAATATGGTTGTTTATTATGTATATTCAAATTTGGCTTTGCGATTTTATCCCAAACAAAGGCAACTTTAATCTTATTTCGGATATAAAAGGTCTTATTCTAACCCTTTGTTTTACAAACCAAAAAACAAACGGCAGTATGTGGTATATGCCTATGATTATGGGAATTTATCTTTTCTTACCTATGATTATTATGACAATAGATAAAATCCCCGGTAAATATGTTGCTCTTTCGTGTTCGTTAGTGTTTATCGGCTCGTATTTATACCCTAATTACAATTCTTTTTTAGCACAAACAGGTTCTTCTGCCGATAGACTGGACTTTGCTTTCGAACCACTTGATTTATTCAGCCCTTTCCTGCTTTTTATCATAATAGGTTATTATGTAAATAAAGGATTGCTGAAAAAAATAAACAGTTTCGTTCTTGTTTTTGTTACACTTTTCGTATTTGCACTTTGTTGTTATTATCAAAAATGGGGATTTGGAAACACCTATGATTATGTTGTTAAGTATAATTCCACCGGCGTGTTAATAGTTTCCACGGGATTATTTGAGATTTTTCGTAGATTTTCCGACAAAAAACATTTTTATACCCCCTTTGTAACATACATTTCGGAAATCTCCTTCGGAATATATTTCGTTCATATTTGTATAATGCAAACATTAAACTGTTTATTTGAAATCGGAATATGGAATGCTTCAAGGTCGGTCAAGCTTATTGTTCTTGAGGTTGTCTCATTTGCCCTCAGTATTGTATTTATATGGTTGTTTTCGAAAATCAAATGGTGTAAAAAATATATGTTTGTAATTAAGAAATAATTGGTACTTGATATTTTCAATCACAAGTTATACAATAAGTAAAAGAAGAGGTGTTTTTGTATGAACGGACAGTCAATTGATAAGACAATGCAATTTTCCATCGGCGACCAAGCCGAAAGAGAAATAAGAGCAATTTTAACTGAGGTTTACAGTGCTTTAAAGGAAAAAGGATATAATCCCATAAATCAAATTGTAGGTTATATTTTGTCCGAAGACCCGACTTATATCACAACGCACAACAATGCAAGAAACCTTATCAGAAAAGTGGATAGAGATACTTTGCTTCAATATATGGTAAAGTATTACCTTGCAAATTAGCAATCCTTGTATTTAAGTCCTGCAGTTTTCCGCAGGACTGTTTTTTTATGCAAAAAAGACCGATTGAGTTTTCACTCAATCGGTCTTTATAATACTCTAATAAATAGAATTAGATTTCTGCAAAGTACTTAATTGTACGAACCATCTGAGAAGTGTAGCTGTTCTCGTTATCATACCAAGAAACAACCTGAACTTCATAAAGGTCATCAGCAATCTTTGATACCATTGTTTGAGTAGCATCAAAGAGTGAACCGTAACGCATACCGATAACATCGGAAGATACGATTTGGTCTTCATTGTAACCGAAAGAAGCAGATTTAGCAGCCTTCATAGCAGCATTAATGCCTTCCTTAGTAACATCAGCACCCTTAACAACAGCGGTAAGAATTGTAGTAGAACCTGTCGGAACAGGAACACGCTGAGCAGAACCGATAAGCTTACCGTTAAGCTCAGGAATTACAAGACCGATAGCC
>DCIE01000074.1:6902-13547 GCA_002315765.1 Ruminococcaceae bacterium UBA1734 | reverse complement strand
ACGAGTAATATTTACACCCACCTTGATTATTCGTCGAAAGTTGCATCGGCCAATGCAATCGTCGGTTTGTTCCCAAATGCGGATTAAAAACGCAATGTTGAGCGAACCGGATTATCTATTGAACACTGTCGGAGGTCGTTTTCAGAAGCAAAATTGAGCAAAAAACGACAGGTAAAAACGAGTAAAAAAAGTCCCGAAACCCTTGAAAATAAGGGCTTCGGGATGGTGCCGGAAGCGGGACTTGAACCCGCACTCTGTTGCCAGAATTGGATTTTGAGTCCAACACGTCTGCCAATTCCATCATTCCGGCGAATGTATTTTAAGAAAACTTACTCGAAAACACTCACTTGGAAAACGGAGGTCGTTTTGGAGGTCGTTTTCAAAAAATCGAAAATATTAAATTGTGAAAAGCCTTGATATTACTGAACTTCCGGCGATATGTAGGGAAAACGGCGAACTTGATTTTGAGTCTGTCGCGTCTGCCATTCCGCCACACCGGCATTTAAACTTAAAAAACGGAAAAAGGGTCGCATTTATGCGACCCTTCGTGGTGACCCGGACGAGATTCGAACTCGTGTTACCGCCGTGAAAGGGCGGTGTCTTAGGCCTCTTGACCACCGGGCCGTTTGGTGGCTGTAATTGGATTTGAACCAATGACACTGCGGGTATGAACCGCATGCTCTAGCCAACTGAGCTATACAGCCAAATAGCCGTATTCGCTTTACGGCGACTTAGTTATTATATATTGTGAATACGGTTTTGTCAAGCATTATTTTTGATTTTTTGCATTTTTTTTGTAAAAACAGGCATATTAAGATATTTTTATTAACCTTCCTTGAACTATTCTACGGTTACCGATTTTGCTAAGTTCCTGGGTTTATCTATATCTAAGCCTTTGTAATATGCCACATAATATGCAAACAACTGAAACGGTATTATTTCCAAGGATGCTATAAGTCTACTGTCAATATCGGGTATCGTTATATATTGGTTTGAAATTACAGGACTTTTTTCGTTTGTACAGCTTATTATATTGGCGCCCCTTGCAACCACTTCTTTGATGTTTCCGGACATTTTTTCCGACAAATCGGAATAGCAGGATAAGGCAATAACGATTTTTCCTTTTTCAATGAGAGAAATTGTTCCGTGCTTTAATTCTCCTGCCGCATAAGCCTCGGAATGTATATATGATATTTCTTTTAGCTTGAGTGATGCCTCAAGTGCAACGGCATAATCTAAATTTCTTCCCATAAAGAAAAGTGAACTTGAGTCGATGCAAATCTTTGAAATTTTTTTGATATTGCCGCAACAGTCAATTGTTTCCTTGATTTTTTGGGGTAATGATTTGACTGAATTTAAGAAATATTCTAAATCATTTGCTGATATTGTGCCGAGATTTTGAGCACACCAAGCCGAAAACAGATAGAGTGCTGCTAACTGTGTGCTGTAACCCTTGGTTGTAGCAACGGCAATTTCCGGTCCTGCATAGGTGTAAATGACATCGTCAGAGAGTTTGGCTATGGAACTTCCCACCACATTGACAATGGCTAAAATGTGGGAACCGGATGACTTTGCTTTTTTAAGTGCCGCCAATGTATCTGCGGTTTCTCCGGACTGACTTATTACAATGGTTAATGTCTTGTCGTTTACAATAGGATTTCTGTATCTGAATTCACTTGCAAGGTCAACCTCACAGGGTATTCTCGTCATATCTTCAAGAATATATTTTCCCACCATACCTGCGTGATATGCGGAGCCACAGGCGACAATTTTTATCATATTTATTCTTTGAAGTTCTTCCTTGGATAACTTGAAATTCTCGAAAACAACCTTTTTGTTTTTAATTCTTCCGTTAAGCGCATTTGCGACAGATTTCGGTTGCTCGAAAATTTCTTTCATCATAAAATGCTCAAATCCGTCTTTTTCGGCAGCAGCTACATTCCAAGATATAGTAGTGATTTCTTTTTGAATTTTCTTTTGGTTTTCGTCAATTATTTCAATATTATCAGGCTGGATAAAGGCAATTTCCCCGTCTTCAAGATAGATAATGTCTTTTGTGGTATTGACAATAGCCGTAGCATCCGAAGCAATAATATTGCAATCGGAGGAGACACCGATAATAAGTGGACTGAACTTTTTTGCGGCAATAATCATATGGGGATAATCTGCGCATATAATACCAAGTGCATAAGAGCCTTTAAGCATATTAGTAACCCTAATTACAGTGGTTTTAATATCACCGTCATAGTATTTTTCGAGTAGGTGCGGAATAACCTCTGTGTCGGTTTCGCTTAAAAATTCAAAGCCGTCATTTATCAGATTTTCTTTTAAAAGAGAATAGTTTTCAATTATTCCGTTATGGACTACTGCAAATTTTTTATTTCCGCTTAAATGGGGATGTGCGTTTTCGGTGGTTGGGGCGCCGTGTGTAGCCCAACGGGTATGGCCGATTCCCACACTTCCGTTTATCGTCTCACCGCCGTTTGTGTTATCCATAAGAGATTTAATTCTACCGGCGGTTTTTTGTGTTTTAATAGTACCGTCATTCAAAACAGCGATTCCGGCTGAATCGTACCCGCGGTATTCTAATTTTGATAATCCCTCAAGCAAAATAGGGGCTGATTTTTTGTTTCCCGTAAAACCTACAATTCCGCACATTATCATTACCATCCTTTAAATTTTGTCGCCTAACAGTTTACATTATACGGATATTAGTGGATTTTTCAATCAACTGTTAGTTGCTTTTTTAAGGAACACTGTTAGTTGCTCTACATTATTGCCGATAAAATAAGGGTTTCGGCAATTTCCTTGTACAGGTCTTGCGCAGTATTAATCGGCAATGGGTTTTCGCCCTTTCCTATTTCTACTGTAAATCCCGGTTTGTCAAATTTATCAATAAACCAATCCTTAAATCCGCCACCCTCGGCAATTCCGGTTGCATAATCAAGGGAATACCCGCTTGATGTTGCCATAATTTCCGCCATTTGTCTGCTTCTTTTCGGCTTTTTATTCTTGTATGACCAATAGATAACCCTTCCTTGTGAATGAAGGGCTAAGATATGACGGATTTTTTCGGTACGGCAAAGATTACAAATTGCCACGGTTTCAGGTTCGCTTTCTGGAGAGTATCCACCGAATCTTGTGTAATTCGGCACTATTATTCCGAGTTTCGCTTCTTCTGCCTTCAGTTCTTCCCAACCGGCATTAAAATTATGGTTAATATCCACACCTCGAATATTAGCATTAAAATGTTCAAAATCACCACCGCACATTTTTGTTATTTCTCTTAATCTGTTTCCGCATCCGGTTTTGCCCTCAATCGCAACATCGCAACCGTCCGGGTTTACTCTCGGAATTAGGATAATCCCTCTTCCGAAAAGTGCTTTTTCGGCATTCAGTCCCCAAAACGGCTTTTGATTTTGCAGAGCATCACATAAGTTTTCAAGCCAAAGCATTAAAACATTTGTAGTTATATGTTCACTTCCGTGAAATGCGGCTGAAAAAAGGGCATAATCAGGTGCGTTTCCGAGTTTTATGGCGATAATATCTTTGCCGAGACAGCTTTTGCCTATTGACAACAGCTTTAAAAAAGAGTATCTTTGAGATAGTTTAAAGATAGCCTTTCGGAGATTTATGTAGTTGTAATTTTGAGATTTAAAAATTTTTTCCATAATAATCACCATTTCTTTCTTTAAGACACAAAAAGCGATAAAAATTCACCGAAATGGTGATTATTATATCGCATCTGTTTCGGTTGCCTCGTAAGAGGCGAGAAACAGGTGTCTTTATATTTGATAGCGTGAATTTTCACGCTATTTCCTCCGGAGTTTTTATTTAATTATATTTAGGAAGGTTGAATTTAATGAATTTTGAAGAAAAAACCCTAAGCGAAGAATACAAGTATGAGGGAAGAATAATCAACTTAAGATACGATATGGTGGAGCTTCCTAACGGAACCGTTGCCGACCGAGAGGTTGTAGAGCATCCCGGAGGAGTATGTGTTGTTGCAGAAGATGATGACGGAAATATTTTACTTGTTAAGCAGTTTCGTTATCCATACAAAGAATTGACTTATGAGGTACCTGCCGGAAAGAGGGATAAGTCGGGAGAAAAACCTATCCTTTGCGGAATAAGAGAACTCAAGGAAGAAACCGGCGCCACGGCAGAAAATTATTACGATTTGGGAAAATTGTATCCCTCTCCGGGATATTGCGCCGAAACCATTTGGATATACGGCGCCGATAAACTTTCCTTCGGTGAACAGGACCTTGATGACGATGAGTTTTTAAGTGCCGAGAGAATACCTCTGGAAAAAGCAGTGGAAATGGTAGGGAATAACCAAATTCCCGATGCCAAAACTCAAACAGCAATACTGAAATATTATTATTTGAAAAAAAGCGGTAAATTAAGCGGTAAAAAAATAATTGACATTTAATCGAAAGTAGGGTAATATAATTTTAACAAATAAATATTCCTTGAGGGAGTAGCAGACATTCTTTTTTTGAATGTGGCAAGTCAACAATCTCGGCCTTTAGGTCTGGTTTGCTTTAAATTGCGAGACTCATTGTTTGTCTTATGACTGTACAGTGGGTTTGTTAGGTTTTTGGGGTACAGTAATTTGCTGTATCCTTAATTTTTTTTACGGAGGTAAACTATGGATTTATTTTTAACATTACTATTATTTGCTTTGGGAATTGTTCTTGTAATCAAGGGCGGTGATTATTTTGTTGATGCCGCAACTTGGATTGCCGAGGTAAGCGGAATACCCAAGCTTATTATCGGTGCTACTGTGGTTAGTGTTGCTACTACACTTCCCGAAATGTTGGTTTCTGTCTTGGCGGCGAGAGACAGTCTTTTTGCGGCGGATACAGAAACAGCCCAAGGATTAGTAGACATATCTATCGGAAATGCTGTTGGCAGTGTTACGGCAAATATCGGTCTTATTATGGCGATTTCCATTCTTTGTATGCCGGGAATAATGAAGAGGAAGGACTATCTTCTTAAATCTGTAATAATGTTGCTTTCGGCAGGAATAATTGTTATTTGCGGTTTTTCGGGAAAAGTAAGTATAGGATTTTCGGTTATTTTGCTTGTTATTTTCATTGTTTTCTTTTGTGAAAATATATGGGGCGCAAAAAAGGCAATTGCAGTCCAAAAGGATGTCGACAAGTCCCATGTTTCTACCGAAAAAAAGGTAATTGTCATTAATATACTGAAATTTGTTTTCGGTGCGGCGGGAATAGTAATCGGTGCAAGACTTTTGGTTGATAACGGAACATCCCTTGCAAGAATTCTTAATATTTCGGAAAGAATAATAGGTGTAACCCTTGTTGCGGTAGGCACTTCCTTGCCCGAGCTTATTACGACTATTACTGCCATATCTAAAAAACAGGCTGATTTATCGGTGGGAAATATTATCGGTGCGAATATTATGGACCTAACTCTTATTATGCCCCTATCGGCTGTAATATCCGGAAGACCGCTTAATATTACAAGACAATCGGCATATATTGATTTGCCGGCTTGCCTTTTGGTTGGAATAATAGCTATAGTACCGGCTTTGTTCAGGGAGAAGTTCAGTAGATTTCAAGGCTTTGCGGTACTTGGAGTTTATATAGCTTATATTGCTGTTACCTGTTTTGTAACTATATGATGAATTTTGCAAATTTTTTATTAAAATAGAGGAAAAGCCGTTTTTATACTTTACTTTTATTATCCGTTGTAGTATAATTTAAAAAGATGTATATGCTCTTGCCTTTTTGGTAGGAAGGATTGGCTTTATGAAAATAAATCTGTATTACTTAGCAAGGTATGTTTTAGATGTGATAAAAATATCAATTTATTTTTTTCTTAGCATATTTTTGTGGTCCAATGTGGGTTCGTTAATCTACTTTGGATATGACCCTGATTTTTCAAAAATCAGCGAAAGTATGCTTCACGGTATTCTTATTGCTGTTGCGGTTGTTATTTTATTAGTGTTTTTTATCATAGTTTATATGGTGAATATGTCAAAGGCATTTGTTATTGACAGTATTCTGGCTATGTTACTTGATTACGGGATAATAATGGCTTTCTATTCACTGTCCGGGAATTTAGACCTTTTTAAGCGATGCTTCTTTATGTTGCTGTTGCCGAAATTCACATTGGATATCGGCGTAGGCGAATCTGCGTTATGTTTTTTTGCATCAACGGTTGTTGTTATACTTTTGGTTCCTTTGATAATTCGCGGATTTTATAAACTTTCAGGCTTTTTCAAAAAGTATTTTTATTACGATAAGAATACCTCGCCTGTAATAATTGATAAAGATAAATAAGTTTAAATATCCTTTCGCAACAGCGGAGGATATTTTTTTAGAATTAGGTAAAATACGGGAATTATAAGTTTGAAAGATAATTTTCCAAACTTGAAAAATTTATAACGCACCGTTTTTCTCGCCTCTTGTGAGGCAACCGAAAACCGAGGCATATTATGACCATTCCTTTCATTGGTCATTTGTGCCTTGTAGCGAAGCGGAAAGGAATGGTCATAAATATGAAACAAAATAAATATATTGCATTCACCTTTGATGATGTACCAAGCTTTGACAATTTAGAAAACAATGCCACAAAAACCATAATTGATGCCTTTAAAAAATTCGGCGGTAA
>DCIE01000074.1:0-6887 GCA_002315765.1 Ruminococcaceae bacterium UBA1734 | reverse complement strand
AAGGCGACATTTTTTATTATAGGAACATCTATGGAGGAACATGGCGATTATGTAATAAAAGAACTGCTTAAGGAAGATTTTGAAATTGCAAATCATTCCTATCACCATAGCAATTTGACCGGACTTTCAAAAGAGGAAATTAAAAAAGAAGTGCTGGAGCTTAATAAGGTTGTTAAGGATAAGTTCGGCGTGGAAATGAAGTACTTTAGGCCCTCGGGACTTAAGGAAAACGATACGGTCAGAGAAACAATATGCGAACTTGGATTTCCTATGATATATGGCAGCTTCGGTCCTGCCGATTTGCGGGATTGGCACAATGATACCACATCTTCAAGCATTGAAGAAAAATGTGTAACAAATGCTTATGACGGACAAATCGTGCTTATGCACGGATATTCAAAGGGTACGGCAGGTTGTATAGAGAGAATTCTTGCAAAATTAAACGAACAGGGTTATAAATTTGTAACCTTAACAGAATTGTTTGAGGCTTTCGGTCAAAAGGAATTACCCTGCGGAAGACCGATTTTTGACGCACAATTAAAAGAATACGAATAATATATAACAAAAAACAAAGCGCATTGCGGAAGATTTCGCAGTGCGCTTTTGTAAACTTTATATGCAAAAAATGTGTTCGCCGATGGTAGTTATTTTTTTTCGGGATAATATCCATTTACTTGTGGATTTTTTGGGATTGTAATAATATATTGCTCCTCCGCTGGGGTCCACACCGTTTAGTGCGTCTCTTGCGGCCTTGTAAGCACTGTCGCTGACGGGTTTATAAAATTGTCCGTCGCTAAGACAGGAAAATGCACCCTTTTGATAAATAACACCTGATACCGAATCAGGGAAGGAGGGATGCTCTACACGGTTTAAAACAACCGCACCCACGGCAACTTGCCCCAAATAACTTTCTCCACGGGCCTCGGCTGAAATAAGCCTTGCAAGAAGATTATAATCTGAGGAGGAAGAACTACTGCTCGATGAGGTTATGCCAAGGGCCGATAAGGTTTTCTTTCCGGCAATACCGTCAGCGGTGAGACCTTTTGCCTTTTGAAATTTAATTACGGCGTTTTTGGTCTTTGTTCCGAAAATTCCGTCAACACTTCCCGTGTAATAACCTTTGTCTTTAAGGGCTTGTTGTATTTTTTTGACCTCGCTTCCGGTAGAACCCATCTTGGATAGGGCATAAGCGCCTATGGAAAAACACATAATCAGTACGAGAAACAATGCCAAAAACTTAATAATATTTTTCATATAATAAATACCACCTTTGGTAATATTTTTACACATAAATTAAATAATATTCATTTGTTTTTACGACTGAAAATTATTTCTTTCAACATTAGATAATGACAAAAAATACGGCGCTACGGTTATATAATAACTTTAAGGGACAAGACTATACTCATAATAACGGCGGTGAATCATTTTGAAAGAACGAGTGAATTACAGAGTAAGTGAATCCCTACTTTCCAAAACTGATATGATAGAGACGGTTTTTAAGCATTTGTTAATGGGATTTTTAGGATTTGCGGCGGCGAAAGCACCCGTAAGAGAAATAATGTTGCCGTTTGGACTGTCTTTTGTTGCGGGTGCCACCGGATACTATTCTCCTTCGGTTGCGGCAGGTGTGTTTTTCGGATATCTGTTTCCTACTGTCAGCGGTAACGGATTTAGATATTTGGCGGCACTTTTCGCCGTTATTGCAATTAAATTTATGGTTGCACCGTATAAGAAAATAAGTGAAAATCCCATTTTCTCGGGAGGGATAACCCTGCTTTCAAGCGGAATTACAAATGTGCTTACCCTTAGCGGAACACCCTCTGATACGGCGGCATTTCTTTGTGAAAGTTTTTTGGCAGGTGCAGGAGCATATTTTGTTTCAAAAAGCATTAAGGTGCTGGAAAGTGATTTTACCCTGCTTTCTGCCGAGGATATGGCATCTCTTCTTATAACCATTGACATTTTTATTATCGGATTAGAAAGAATATCATTTTACGGAGTTTCTTTAGGAAAAATATCCGGTATTCTTTTACTTTTAATTGTTTCTAAATACGGCGGTATAGTATCAGGTGCCGTTGGTGGAATTGTATTATCCTTTTCTGCATCTTTGTCGGGAAGTTATAATACACCCTATTTTGCATATTCTTTAGGCGGATTGGTTTCGGGAATATTTGCCCCTTTAGGCAGGTATGCACAGGCTGCCGCAATTTTAGGTGCGTATATAGTCGACCAAAGCATCTCGGGATTTAACGATTCGTTTGTTAAGGGGTTTGCTGAGGTGATTATAGGAAGTATCGCATTCTTTTTTATGCCTAAAAGCTTTGGTACATATTTCGGAAGACTTTTTGCACTGGGACCTAAAATCGTGGAAAACAGCGGAATGAAAAAATCTATGCATTTAAGGCTGAATATGGCATCTGCCGCACTGCTCCAAATATCTCAAACCACCGAGAATGTTTCAAAACAGCTCTCAAAAATCAATACACCGAATTTCGGAGAGGTAATAAATAATATAGAAAAGAAAACCTGTAAAGGATGTAAAGATAAATCCCTTTGCTGGGAGAGAAAGCGAAATATAACCATAGATGCCATACTAATGATGACAAAATCCTTAAAGGGTATTGATGAGGAATATACACCAACGGTGCATGATTTGAAGGGAAGATGTGTTAGGTTTGATAAATTGAATACTATTGCCATAAAGGAATATACCGAATATTCAAAATGTTTAGCGGCAGAAAACAGAATTGAAGAGGTAAGAAGTGTTGTTTGTAATCAATTTGCAGGTATTTCGGATATGCTACTTCAATTGGCAAATGAGTTTGATAGAGATGACTGTTTTAATTCGTCAATGGCAACTAATATTGCATCCGCTTTAAAGGGCATAGATATTTATACCGAGGAGGCGGAAGCAAAGACGGATAAGTACGGAAGAACAACCGTTACACTTAAAATCAAAAGAACTCCCGATTTGATTATTAACAAGAGACAAATTATGAAAATAGCTTCAATCGCAGGAGAACTTGTTTTTGATGTTCCTACGGTTACCAGGGTGGGAGATTACGAGTACATTTCCTTGTTTGAGCAAACAAAATTCAAGGCGGATGTTGGAACCTTCAGTATTTCCGCAACCGAAAATTCCGTATGCGGAGATGCGGTAAACTGTTTTAATGACGGAAAAGGACATAGCATAATGATTTTGAGTGACGGAATGGGAACCGGTGGTAGGGCGGCAGTAGACGGAGCCATGGCATCGGGACTGATGGCGCAATTAATTAAAGCCGGTTTCGGATATGACTGTTCTATTAATTTACTTAACTCCTCTATGCTTTTTAAGTCGAGTGATGAATCCTCGGCAACACTTGATATTGCCAGTATAGATTTATTTAATGCACAGCTTCAGTTATATAAAGCCGGTGCCGCCCCGACAATAATCAGGCGCAACGGCAGTTGCGGTAAAGCCCAAAGTGCCTCTTTGCCCATAGGAATACTTGAGAATATTGGGTTTGATACTGCAAAAATAAGGCTTAAAAGTGGGGATATTGTGGTATTGTGTAGTGATGGTGCAACCGCTGACGGAACGGATTGGATAATGGCTGAGGTGGAGGCGTTTAGAGACGGTACGGCGCAACAACTCGCCAAAAACATCTGTAAAATAGCGAAAAAACGGCAATACGAAGGAAAACCCGACGATATAACAGTAGCGGTTGCAATAATAAACAAAGCGTCATAGCAACTTTTGGTTGACAAAACTAACGAAATGTCATATAATTTTAAATATAAATAATTAATCGGAGGACAATTATATGACTTTAGGACAAAAAATTGCAATACTTCGCAACTCTTTGCAACTTTCCCAAGAGCAACTTTCCGAACAACTGGAAGTTTCAAGACAATCGGTTTCAAAATGGGAATCCGATGTGTCGGTTCCCGAGATAAGCAAAATAATTCAGTTGGCAACTATATTTAATGTTTCCATTGATGATATGCTCCGTGATGAAATCCCCTTAGAGCCTTCATATACGGAAACACTGTTTAAGCCGAAAGAATCCATTTCCTTTAACGGAAAATATTTCGGTACCGATGGATTCAGAGGTGAGGCAAATGAAAATTTGAATGCTATGCATGCCTTCAAAATCGGTAGATTTTTAGGTTGGTATTATTCTAACAATATGTCGGGAAATACTAATCGCAGAGCAAGAATAGTAATTGGTAAAGACACCCGCCGTTCAAGTTATATGTTTGAATATGCCATTGTTGCAGGTGTTACATCCTCGGGTGCAGACGCCTATATGCTTCATGTTACCACAACCCCCAGTGTTTCTTATGTTGTAAGACAGGACGGTTTTGATTGCGGAATTATGATTTCCGCTTCCCATAATCCTTATTACGATAACGGAATTAAACTTCTTAACCGTATGGGTGAAAAGATGGACGATTATACATTGTCCCTGATTGAAAAATACATAGACGGCGACCTTTCGGAGTTTGATGTTGAGGGCGACGACCTTCCGTTGGCACATAAGAATAAAATCGGAACGGTAATTGACCATGTTGCCGGAAGAAACCGTTATGTCGGTTACTTAATTTCAATTGCCGCAAATTCTTACCGTAACTTGTCTGTTGCACTCGACTGTGCAAACGGCGCATCTTGGATGATTGCCCGTTCGGTTTTCTCGGCACTTGGCGCTAATGTTCATGTTATTAACGACCATCCGGATGGTATAAACATTAATGAACAAGCCGGTTCAACCCATATAAATTCTCTTCGTAAATATGTAAAGGAAAACCATTTAGATGTGGGATTTGCTTTTGACGGCGATGCGGATAGACTTATTGCCGTTGATGAAAACGGTAATGTTGTAAACGGCGACCATATTATTTATGTTATCGGTAAAAGACTTCGTGATAAGGGATTATTGCCCGGCAACAAGGTTGTAACTACCATTATGTCAAATATGGGACTATATAGGGCGCTTGAAGACGCCGGAATAGGATATGTTCAGACAACCGTTGGTGATAGATATGTCCACGAATCTATGATGGAAAATAATTATTATTTAGGCGGAGAGCAATCGGGACATGTAATTGTTCGTAAATATTCCACAACCGGAGATGGTATTTTAAGTGCCATTATGATTTTAGAAGAAATGATAGATAAAAAGACAACTTTAGGTGAGTTGGCAGAGCCGGTTAAGATGTATCCGCAGTCAATTAAAAATGTAACTGTTGTCGATAAGTCCGCCGTTGCTAACGACCAAAATATTTTAGATGAAGTTGAAGCTATTTCAAAGGAATTAGGCTCGGACGGAAGAATATTGCTGAGAGAAAGCGGAACAGAGCCTATTATCAGAATTATGGTTGAATCAAGCAGTCAAAAGATTTGCGATAGTTTAACCGACAGGGTGGCAAAGCTCATAGAAAAATCAGGATATTGCAAATAAGATTAAAGGAACCGAAAAAATCGGTTCCTTTTTTGACTCTACTAACCATAGATTGACTTATTTTGTGCGGTTTATTACAATGTTTTCGGAGGTCATAAGTATGAATCAATATGTTACGGGTAATACCATAAAAGAATTAAGAGAAAAGCAAGGGCTTACTCAAAGTGAACTTGCCGAAAAATTAGGAGTAACCGATAAAGCGGTTTCGAAATGGGAAAACGGAAGAGGACTTCCCGACATTTCGCTTATTGAGCCTATATCTAAAATATTTAATATTTCCACAATAGAGCTTTTGTCAGGAGAAAAAATAAGCAATACAAATATTTCCTCAAATATGCTCCGTTCGGGATTTTATGTTTGCCCTGTTTGCGGTAATATAATTTACAGTGTGGGAGATTCCCTTGTCAGTTGCCACGGAATTACCTTACCCCGTTTGTCTGCCGAGGAATGTGAGGAAGAACATAATATCAATGTGGAAATGGTGGAGGATGAATACTATGTTACTATAAATCACCAAATGACAAAAAAGCATAATATATCCTTTATTGCCGCCATTTCGGACGACCGTATGGAAATATGTAAACTCTACCCGGAGGGAAATGCCGAAGCAAGATTTAAAACAAAATGGGTTAAATATATTTATTGTTACTGCAATAAAGACGGACTTTTTTGCAAAAGAATATAACTAAAGTAGTTTTGTTGCTTCTTTAATGCTTAAAGGTGCCATTTTGTCCCGATACTCCTCAACAAAAGTCTTAACCCATACGGGATTAACCTTGCTGTAATCCCTAAGGCTCCAACCGATAGCCTTGTTAATGAAGAACTCGTCGCTACCCAGATTAGCGACGATTATTTTTTTAAGCATATCGGTGTCGGTATCTGTTTTGTACTCTTGCTGACAGTCAATAGCCACTCTTCTGAGCCAAATGTTATCGCTGTTAGCCCAATCCAGCACGGTGTCTTTTAGAGTTTGGTCTTTTAGTAGTATTTCTCCCACAAAAGAGTCGATTGTATCAACCGTTTCCCACCAGGATTTTCGGGTTATAAGCCTTTTGAGATTTTCAATATCATCCGGTACTAATTCTTTATGATGTTTTTGCAAATATTCAAGGGCAATATACTGCGCTTCACGAAAATCCGAATCCCATAAACCGAACACTAATTCCCAATCAAGTTTATCCTTTGAGGTTTCCTTTAAAAATGGCCTTATCAGTTCCTTTAGCTTTGGCTTGGGAATACCTGCAAAGATAAACCTATCCTTCATATAAGCCGACATTTTTTGTGCTTGTTCTTTATTTTCGTTTTCTCTTATTAAACAATCAAGTTTTTTTAACAATATCATCATTCCTTTTCTATTGGAGAATTATAACATTATTTGACGGGTATAACAATATTTTTTCTTGAGAAAACCTGTGTTTATGGTATAATAACCTTAAACCG
>DCIE01000021.1 GCA_002315765.1 Ruminococcaceae bacterium UBA1734 | reverse complement strand
ACACATCTATTGTAAACCTACAAGTAGTGCCCCGTGACATATAGATTTCGGTTGATTTTATTAAAGGTTTATGATATAGTAATAAAACAATAAACAATAGAGGAGACAATACTATTATGAAAATCAGTTCAGTACATCCAATTATTCTTACCCACGATGCGAAAAAGACCATCGAGTTCTATGAAGGTTTAGGTTTCACAATAAAACACACCACTGTAATGTCAGCAGACTCACCTTTGTACATTATTGCTAACGGTGAAGTTGAACTTGAAATTATGCAAGCTCCAAAGAACGAACCTGTTCCAATGACACCTGGATTACATGGTATTAGGTTTAATGTTGATGATTTAGATGCTGCTGTTAAAGAAGTTAAACAAAGTGGTGGAACTGTTCTAGGTGGACCTTTTGATACCGAATGGACAAGTGTATATGCAGTTAAGGATGCAGACGGAAATAACATCACATTATTAAAGCATATTAAAAAATAAATATACTGAATGTTTTGGGGGTTCTTTCTAGTAATAGATTGAACCCTTTTTATTATGCAAAACCTTTATTTTGATGGAGGAAGATATGCCGAAGGAAATAAAGCCACAAGATACATCAAGAGCTGCAGCATATCAATTGTGGATGAAAGCACCGAACCCGATGGTAACTTTTTTCAAGACGCCGGATGTTACAAATACGGTCAAAACAAGTAAAAAGAAGCATTTGAAGTTTAACATGCTTTTGGATTATTGTATTGGTAAGGCGGCATCAACTGTTGAAGAATTCCATATTCTTCCTGTTGGCGACAAACTTATTCAATATGATACGCTGGCGGTAAATACAATTGTAAAGAATAAAACCGGCGAGGTCAGTTCCTGCGATATAAGTCAATCGGATACAGTAGCAAATTCCAGTTTGTCCTGCCAATCCAAATCGCGCATTTTTAATGGAATCTATCAGAAAAATTAACGGAAAGGGTCGGCCGACCTTTTTATTTTGCCAACCGCAATGGATTATTCCTTTTGGTGCTTTTTCTTCTGCGTTTCACCGGTTTCGTGCAACTCAGAAAAAAGAGCCGCCAGAAAAGTTCCAAAATGCGCTCCTCAGTATGGAGATATTGTGGTTATATGGAGCGAATACCACTAAATGGAGCCGTTAAGGCTAAAAGGGCAAAGAGTGGGAATAAGAAGCTCTCCGCCGAAAAGCCCGTAAATACGGCACTTTTCGAGGTCGCAAGGTCAAAATGATACGGTTTTTTACTCTTTATAATAAATAACAAAAACTATTAAACCCCTATTTGTGAATTAAAAACTCACAAATAGGGGTTTTGCTTATTGCTCTTTCATTTCACATTTTTTCTTATACATAATATCGTCTGCCTCGCAAACAAGAGCTTCTATATCCTCGGCGTTTCCGACTATATATCCCGAAGCAACAGAGCAGTTGATATTTCCGTAAAAAAGCTTATTCTCCATATTGACATTTCGAAGAGAAGCTTCCCACTCGGTCATTTTATTTTTCATTTTTTCCTCAGTCGCATTTTTCATAATAATAACAAATTCGTCTCCGCCGACTCTGAAACCGTTTGAGTCTTCGCCGTCGCATACATTAAGAATACTCTCGGCACTTCGTTTGATTATTAAGTCGCCCTGCTCGTGTCCCATAGTATCGTTAGTATTTTTAAGGTAGTTTACATCAAAAAACGCAATTCCGATAAGTCCTGAAAAACCGCCTTCTTTTATTACCTCACGGTAAAAATTTTGATTATATAATCCCGTGAGGGCATCCTTATTGCTTACTTCGTGAAGCTTGATTTGATTCTCAACATGCTGTTCGTTAAGCCTTATGGCGTGGAACATAAGAATCGAACTCGAGCCTACCATTATAAGTCTCGGAATAACAAGATAAAGAACTATCTTTCCTATATTTACACCCGACAAAACAATCTCGTTTTTAGGAATTTCCACATCACTCGTCGTGCCGATTAAAATAAGCTCTTTGAAAAGGTCAATATCCCAAGTCCCGAGCGAAAAACTGATAATCGGGGAAAGCACCGTGCAGGAAATAGAAGAAATCAATGCAATTATTCCTACACGCTTTGAACGGTACATAATCGCAATAAACATAGGGAAAATAAGCATTATCATTGTGTGAAAAGTAAGTAGCGTTGTTGTTGCAAAAATAAATACCGATGTCGAGCAAATCACAATATATTTCATTGCCGGATTTTTCAAGTTGTTTTTATTGAAAAGCATCAAAAGAAGCGGAATCAAAACAAAAATCATAGGAATTACCGTTCCGATTCTCATTTGAAGCTTATCAACCCTGAATATTCCGATTTCGTTCAATAAGCAACAAACCATAATGCCTATTAAAGTAACTTCAAGAACGGATATTGCAAACTTATTCGGTTTTACTTCGGTTTCTTCGATGTAAATTTCTCTATTACCCTTTATCATAAGACAACTCCGTTCTGTAAAAACAATAATCTAAAAACGGTTATTTTTTCCAAACTGTTTTCTTTATTTTACCATATTCGGATATATTTTTCAACAGTACCACGCAAAATCATCGTTTTTAATTAAAAAACCAAAGTATTTTTTACAAAAACACCGCATTTTATTGTGCATTATGATTTGGAAATCAAAAAATTTTTTCATATTTTACATAAATTTTGAATATTTTGGTAATACAAAGAAATAAGTGTTGTGTTTTCGGAAATGGTATGATATACTATATGATGTATATTTATGGATAAAGGTCAGTAATTCCGCACAATACATATAAATTTCTATCATAATCAAAAAAATCTTTGATAAGGTGTTGAAAATGTCTACAAGAAAAGCCAAGGATTATACTTTATATGTGCTCGGTGCCCGTGGAAGCAGGCCCGTTCACGGAAGACAATTTGAAATATTCGGCGGACAGACAAGCTGTTTCATAGTCAAGGCGGACAAGCACGCCGTTATTATTGACTGCGGTACCGGCTTATTTGATGCCGAAAAGATTTTAAGCGATTGCGATATTATTGATATTGTGTTCACTCATGTTCATTACGATCATGTTATGGGAATTCTTGATTTCAGTATTTTCCCGAAGAATGCGAGAATAAGCTTCTTCGGAACATTCAGCTCTTGGCTGTCGTATGAAACCATAAGCGATTTTTACCGTCATCCTTTTTGGCCGGTACAGCCTAATTTAGGTGCGGTATGCGAAATTGCTAATGACGGCTCAAAATACAACCTTGCTGACGGATTTATCCTTTCGGCACACAAAGCAAACCACCCCGACAGCGGAAATGTAATCTCTCTTAATGTCGGCGAAAAGAAGATTTGCTTTATGTTCGATATTGAAGTTGACGGAATAGGAAATATAAACTTCCTTAAAGACTGCGACTTCCTTGTATTTGACGGTATGTACGATGACTCCGAATACCGTGAACACGAGGGTTGGGGACATTCAACATATCAAGAGGGTTGCAGGATTGCTTCGGTATATAACTGCAAAGAATTGCTGATTACCCATCATAATCCTAAAAATACCGATGAAATGCTTTTGGCGTTTGAAAAGAATGCAAAGCTCCGATTCCCAAGAACACGCTTTTGCCGTGCCGGTGACATTTTTGCCATTGATTGAGGTGAAGGGCAATGAAATTATTTAATAAGTTTAACATTAAAAAACTGTCAGACCTTGAAACAATCGAGGAAAAATCGTTTTGGATTGTAGCACCTGTCGTTACGCTTATCGGCTTAGTAGGCCTTTCTACCTCCGGCTCGTACGACTCCCCTTTGCCAACGGTTTTAGCCTGTGTTTTCTGCGTATTGTTTCCTTTGATTCTGATGGTTTTTGTTTCTAAATGGAAAAATTATCACGCGGCGTACCCGATGCTTTGTATTTTATTAGGAGCAATAGCCATTCCGGTAACCTTTGTTTTTACGGGCGGTTTTTTATCGAGTATGACTCTTTTTTGCGTTGTAACTACCGGAATTACCGTTTTGTGTTACTCAAAGCCTTACCGTTTTATTTCTTTTGCGTCCTGTATGATAGGAAACACGGTAGCCTTTGTGTATGTTTATTATAACGGCTCTCCCTTTCCTATTGCCGGCTCGGAAAAGCTTTATTCATACACCTCTTCCGTTCAGCCGGTTTATGACGATATTATTTTCGGCTACTATCTTGCCTCTATTGCTTTGTTTTTATCGGTCCATTTCGTCATTAACGATATTCGCCGTTACAAGATAAATCAAGATGCCTTACAGCAATTTTTCGATAAAGAAAAAAGAAAAGAAATTCTCCGTCAGGTTATCGACGAAAACATTTCTATCGGCTCGGAGCATAAAAAAGCCGTTATCGTTTTTGCGGATATTTCTAATTTTACTACCATTACCGAGAATATGCCTTCTGACCTGATTTCAAAATTTCTTAACGAATTTTTCTCTAATGCGGGTAAATTTATACATAGCACCGGCGGTATTATTGATAAATATATAGGCGACTGTATTATGGCATACTGGTTTGACAACGGCGAGGGCAACTGCGTACTTAACGCCGTACAGGCTATGCTTGATTTGAAGCTTGATTTATTTAAGAAATCCGAAACAATTTACAACCAATATAACACCGAGCTTAATTTCTCGGTTGGTATTGCCTACGGCGATGTTATTTTCGGCGATATAGGCTCTGACACTATGCACGATTACACGGTTATAGGCGATGCGGTAAATACCGCAAGCCGTATCGAATCCTTTGCGGTAAGCGGTGAAATGCTTATGTCCGACAGTGCCGCAAAAATGGTTAAGGGTGCCGTTGTTCTCGAAAATGTTGAGTCCGACCACTTCTTCAAGGGCAAAAACAATCCTATTGACCTATACCGCATAATCGGTCTTGCCTCAGAAAAGCAGGTTGCCGAATTCCCCGTTAAAAAAACCTGCGGATATTCTATTCAAGTATGCGGTTGCCGCGGTTCATTCCCTGTTTCGGGTATGCGCTTTTCGGAATACGGCGGTGAGACAAGCTGTTATGTAGTTAAAAAGAACGATTATGCCGTTATTATCGACTGCGGTACGGGACTTAAAAATGCGGTAAATGCCCTAAACGGCTGTAAAAATATTGACATTCTTTTAACTCATGTTCATTACGACCATATTTTAGGACTTCTTATGTCTAAATTCCCGAAAAATGCGAAAATCAGAATTTTCGGTAACTTTAAGGCGTGGAACACGAATATCAACACTCTTGAAGCCTTTATGGAGCATCCGTATTGGCCGGTTGAAATAAAGGATATAGAATCAAACAACATAGAGGTTAATACCGAATACCTCTTAAACGACGAGGTATCGGCGACCTTCTATCCGTCAGACCACCCCGATAATGCTTGTGTAATAAAGCTTATGTGTCAGGGCAAAAAGATTGTTTTCCTGTTCGACTGTGAGAACGCAAACTCTTTGCCGGACGAGCTTTCCCGTAACAGTGAGCTTCTTTTCTTTGACGGTATGTTTGATGACGACGATACCGTTGACCATACCGGTTGGGGACACGGAACTTGGCAGGACGGTGTTCGTTTCTTTAAGAACAAAGAGATTAAAAAGCTGGTTATTACGCACCATAACCCCGAGCTCGGCGACCACTCGCTTATGCTTAAAGAGGTTAAAGCACGGGAAGAAAACGCCAATATTTCTTTTGCTAAATCCGGCGATATTTTCATTATTTAAGTGGGATGAATTATGAGATACAACCTCGGTTACATTGACAAATACCCGATAGAGGCGGCGGGCAGTCCTATTGAAAACATACCTATGTACCGTGCTGTTTTCAAGCGACCTATCGACCCTATCCGCCTTGAAGATGCCGTGAGAAATGCACTTGTTGCCTTTCCGCTTTTTGCAACGCGCGTTGAATTTGACAGGGAGTATTATCTTCGCACCAACGAAGAGCCCCTTGTAATCCTTAAATGCTCGGAGGACGAGCGCCCGAAAACATTAGGAAACAACACTAACGGTTATCCGTGGCGTGTTATTTACAATAACTGCGACCTTCGCTTTGAGTGGCTTCACGGCATTACCGACGGCGTGGGCGCACTTTCATTTTTCAAGCAAATTTTGCTTTGCTATTTCGGATTCAAACCCGAGGTCAAGTCGCTTAACTTCCTTGTAGCACCGGGTATGGAGCCTTTTTATGACCGCAAGGAAAAGGGTATTGATTACAAGATGGACCCGGGCGGTTTTTCCTTCAAAAAATTTCCGCCGTTATATAACGATTACAGAAGCGACTGTCATAGTCTATATACGGACACATCCGAAATATTAAAGCTTGCCCGTGATGCTAAATCATCGGTAGCCCCCGTACTAACCATTCTTTTTTCAAAAGCGGTTCGTATGCACCTGCCTGAAAATATGAAAAACCGTAATGTTTCCTGCAATATCGTTTTAGATTTAAGAAGAACGCTTAAATACGAAACTATGCACAACTGCGTTGACTTAAAGAGAATTACCTATGTTGACGAATATGACAATATGAGCTTTACCGATGTTGCAAGCAGATATAAAGAAATTCTTGATAAGGCAAGACTTGTTCCCAATATGATTCGTTCAATTACCGACAGAATTTGTCTTTTCAGGTCTTATCATATTTTCCCCAACAGAAAATGGATTAAGTTCTGCGTAAGAATAGTTGGTACGGCTTTTAAGAACATCGACTGCAATATCGGTCTTACATATCCGGGAAAAATCGACCTTCCCGACGAGGTTTGTGAAAATATCGAAAATCTCGATTTTAAGCTTTGGCACGACTTCGGTCAATGTGTTCTTGCGGCGGTGGACTATAACGGTAGGTTTAACCTCAATATATGCGAAAACTTTGCAAAAAAAGGCATTGTTGAGGATTTTATTGAATTAAGCAAAAAATACGGAATACATTGGACAGAAACCGAATGTTCTGTTTTTGAGCAGTCACATTTTGAAGAATAATTTTGAGGCGTTTTATGGAAAATATTGTATTTTACGGCACAAGAGGTTCAAGCTCACTGACATCTGAAAAGTATATTGAATTCGGCGGTGCTACAACCTGCGTAATGTTAAGCTTGGGCGAAACAAATATTATGGTTGACTGCGGAAGCGGTATCAGTAACGCTGTCGAGGACCTTAAAGATATTGATGAGCTTCATTTGTTTGTCAGCCATAGCCATATTGACCACATAGGCGGAATCCCTACTCTTTTTTCGGCTTTCGAGAATAAAAAACTTCATGTTTGGGGAAAATCCTTCGGCGGTGTTAATATAAAAGAGAGTATCGGCAGAATAATGAATCAGTCGCTTTGGCCGGTCAGAGCCGACACATATAAAAATGTGGAATTTCACGAAATTAACGGCGATATTTTGCTTAACGGTATTACGATTAAAAATATGGACTCAAACCACCCCGGCGGATGCTCGGTTTTCAGGTTTGATTATAATGATAAATCTATTGTTACCTGTTTTGATTTTTGCCACCTTAACGGATACAAAGAAAAGCTTTTGGAATTTGCAAAGGGTGCAAAAACCTTAATATATGACGGTTGCCTTTCGGAAAACGATATTGAGGTTAAGAAGAATTGGGGACATTCTACTCCTGAAAAAGGTGCCGAAATCGGCAAAGAGCTTGGATGCGAAGAAGTTATAATTACCCATTTCGGCGTGTTTGACGACGACGAGCTTACCGAATGGGAAGAAAAGATTAAGAAGGATTATCCTTTCGTATCATTTGCGAGAAGCGGTCAAAGAAAAGACGAGCTTAAAAAAATGGTTGACCTCGGCACACTGCTTTCTACCGAAAAGGACAACGACAAGCTACTTACAAAAATTGTAGATGCTATGATGGATATTACGGGTGCCGACGGCGGAACACTCTATCTGCTTGAAGGCAAAAGTCTTGAATTTAAGGTGCTTATCACAAAATCAAAGAATGCAAAGCTCATTAGAAAAGACGAGCCTCTTAATATTCCTGCCGTTGATATTAACGGCAAAAATGTTTGTGCTGCATCGGCAAGAGAAAAGAAACTAATCAATATCCCCGACTGCTATTCCGAAACTAACTATGACTTTTCGGGCACATTTAAGTATGATAGCACAAATAATTATCATACCGAATCCGTTCTTGTTATTCCTATGATAGATGAGTATGACGATGTTGTCGGCGTGCTTCAACTGATAAATGCTACAAACAGTGCAGGAAAAATCGTTCCGTTTAGAAAGCAAGACGAAGATATACTTATGGCTATTTCAAATCAGGCAAGTATGGCTATCGTTAATTCTTCATACTCCCAAAAGATAAACGACCTTCTTTACGGATTTGTAAAGGTTATGTCTGTCGGCATTGACGAGCGTACTCCTTACAACGCAAATCATACAAGAAATATGGTTAAGTTTGCCGATAAATTCTTCGATTTCCAAGAAAACTGCGACGGCAAGTATAAGGTTGACTCTAAAAGCAGAAGAGAAATACTAATGAGTATTTGGCTTCACGATATAGGCAAAATCCTTACTCCTATTGATATTATGAATAAGGACACCCGTCTCGGCGAACTTATTAAAAATATCGAAAACCGATTTGAACGAAGAAAACTCCTTAATATGCTTTTCCTTGCAAACGGCACTATTACAAAAGGTGAGTACGAGTCGCTTGAAGTAAAGCTTAGCGAACAGCTTGAACTTATTTTGCAAATTAACAAGGCAGGATTTTTATCTGACGACTTAAAGGAAAAGCTTGACCTGCTTTCAAAAGAAACATACACTGAGGTTGACGGCACAAATCAACCTGTTATCACAAGCGAAGAATACTATCAGCTTTCAATAGTTAAGGGAACCTTAAATGCGGAAGAAAGAATTATTATGCAAGGACATGTTTCTTTAACTCAAAAGTTTTTGTCCCAGCTTAATTTCCCTAAATACTATGATAATATTCCGAGCTATGCCGGAAATCACCACGAGTTCCTAAACGGAACGGGCTATCCTAACCATTTAACCGAAAAAGATTTGCCGTGGCCTTGCAGGCTTATTACCGTTTGCGATATTTTCGAAGCACTTATCGCAAAGGATAGGCCCTACAAAAAGCCGATGCCTATTGAAAAAGCCTTCTTTATTCTTTACGATATGGCGGACAAAGGACAGCTTGATATTGATATTATTAAAGAGTTTGAAAAATCAAACGCTTGGGTGGACTAAATAGCTATAATATCAAAAGCAACAAAAATTTAGTCTGTGTTGCAAAAAAGATTTTAATTATTTGATTTTTGGATGGAATTAATATGGATATAGTATTGTCGCAAGAACAGGAACAGTTTATACAAAAATCGCTTGAGGGAAACAATATTTTAGTAGATGCTTGTATCGGTAGCGGAAAAACAACATCTATTCAACACCTATGTCAATGCTTTCCGTCATCAAAAAACATACTTTATCTTACTTATAATAGATTGCTTAAAACAGATGCCAAATCAAAAATACACGGCAAAAATATTACTGTTACTAACTATCATGGTTTTGCATATAAATTCTTAAAACAAGCCGGAATTTCATGTGGAGTAACGGATTTGATTCAAGAATTTAATAAGTCCAACCCTCCTATTCCATTTTTTGACATTCTAATAATTGACGAATATCAAGACATTGATTTTGAGTTTTCGACTATGCTTGAAATAATTAAGAGGCATAATCCATCCATGCAAATCATTGCGGTCGGTGATATGAAACAAAAAATTTATGATAAAACTTCGTTAGATGTTCTTAATTTTATCAATGATTTTCTTGGTGAACATATTTGCCTTAACTATACCCAATGTTTTCGCCTTAACAAAGAACACGCTGCTATGCTTGGAAGAATATGGAATAAGGATATTGTTGGCACTAATAATAATTGTAAAATAATTGAAATGAGTTCTCTTGAAGCAGCAGAATTTCTTTCTTCTCAACCAACAGAAGACATTTTATGTCTTGGAGCAAGACAAGGATGTATGTCTTCCGTATTAAACAAGCTTGAATACGAGCATCCAGAAAGATTTAATAAAAAAACCGTATATGCCAGCATTTCCGATCAAGACAGTTCAGGAGGAGCTGAAATCAAAAAAAATACTGCTATTTTTACTACATACGATAGTAGCAAAGGACTCGAAAGAAAAATATGTGTTTTATTTGATTTTACAGAGAGTTATTGGACAATTAGAGCCAATCAACCACAACAATCTTATGAAATATTGCGAAATGTTTTTTGTGTTGCTGCAAGTAGAGGTAAAGAACAAATAATATTTGTTAATAACAACGATAAAATACTCTCTGAAAAAACATTATCCACCCCTATAAAAGATCAACATGAATTGCAACATATTGGATTTTCTGAAATGTTTGATTTCAAATATAAAGAAAGCATTGAAAAATGTTATAGTCTTCTCAATATCAAAAGAATATCAAATACAGACGAAAACATTATCGCCGTTAAAACGTATGATGAACTAATTGATTTATCCCCTTGCATCGGAATTTATCAAGAAGCTTCTTTTTTCAACAACTATGATATTGATAAAGAGTTAGCATTTCATTGCAAACTACATAAACAACCGCATTACTTGTATGACTTATATAATGACGAAATGAAAAAGTCACCAATTGATAGAAAAATTTTATGTTTAACTGCATTTGCAACAAAACAATTAAGATATCTAACCCAAGTTTCTATTCCATATATTACAACAGAAGAAACAAATTTATTGCACCAACGTTTGAAAACGGTTTTTTCAAAAGACGAAAATTCACAGGTTGATTGTAGTAAGGATTTTAATCAAATTCCAAATCATTGTTTTGTGGCAAAAGGATTTGCAGATGTAGTAAAAGATAATATCGTTTATGAATTAAAATTTGTTTCCGAATTAAAACACGAACATTTTTTGCAATGTGCTTGTTATATGACATCGTTGAATTTGAAAAAAGGAATTTTATGGAATACAAAAAACAACGAAATGTACGAAATCATCATTCCTAACGAAGAAGAATTCTTGTTTGAAGTGGCCAAAACCGTATTAAAAATAAATCCAAATGAAAGCACTACCAAACTTGATGTTTCTGTTTCCGAAAATAATAATACAAAATTAAAAAAACTAAACATTAATACTTTTAATAATAAATACTTTGCAGTAATTGATACTGAAACAACATGGTCAAATAAGGTTATGTCGATCGGTATTTCTATTGTTGATAAAATCAATTATGAAATTATAGATAAAAAATATTATATATTGACCCCAGAAGTTTCCGAAAATGGAATGTACTCAAATAGATTAATGGTCAAAGACTGTCCTATTCCCAATAAATGTTCTCGTCATGAAGCTCTTCAAAAAATAAAAGATTTTCTTTGTGAATATTCAGTTTTGGAAGTATTTGCATACAATGCGTCTTTTGACCTCAATCATTTGCCCGAAATTGATTACGTTTCTTGGTATGACATAATGAAAATTGCGGCATATAAGCAGTTTAATACGAAAATCCCAAATAATATTGAATGTTACAAAACAGGAAAAATTAAATGTAATTATGGGGTTGAGCCAATAACAAGATTATTATCTGGAAACCAACACTATTGTGAGAAACATAATTCAATGATAGATTCAATGGACGAAACAAACATAATGAAAATGTTAGGTCTTCCCTACAGCGTATATATTCAAAATGCTTTAATAAAATCCGCCACTTGCAAATTGGATATTAGTAATTATATTGTCAAAAACAAAGCTGCAATAAAGACAACCAAAACTGATGTTATTACAGAAAACAATACTAAAATTAAGAGCAATAAAAAACCGTCAAGCAGTACAAAAACGAATATTGAAGTGCAAAATCAACATGACGAATCATTCATGTTTGTAAATGAAGTTGCCGAGTTGTTATGCGTAAGTAAAAGTACCGTATATAATCTAATTCATAAGAAATATATATTTGCACAAAAAATCGGAAATAAGTATCATATTTCAAAAAATTCCGTATTTGCATATATTGAAAAAATGAAACAACGGCGTAGAAACGCAATAATTCTTTGCATAGCTTTGGTCGCTGTAACACTTTTTTATATATTTTTAATGTGCTCAAATCTATTAAACGATTAATTTATTTTGAGGTAAATATGGAACATTATCTTGATAATGCCGCAACAACAAAACCGTCAACGGAAGCTATCAATGCTTTTGTTGAGGCTTGTGAAAGCAACTACGGAAATCCGTCATCTACACATACAAAGGGCAGAACGGCAAAAGCAAAGCTCGAAGAATGTCGCAAGGATATTGCGAATTCTCTCGGTGCGAAGCCCGAAGAAATAGTTTTCACTTCCTGCGGCAGCGAAAGCGATAATTTTGCTGTTATTATGGGTACAAAATCGAAAAAAAGGCAAGGCAAGCACATTATCAGTTCTCTTGTAGAGCACGATGCGGTAAGAAAAAGCCTTGATTTACTTGAAAACGAGGGCTTTGAGATTACCCGCCTTAAACCCGATAATACGGGTGCCGTAACCGTTGATTCGGTTCTTGATGCTTTAAGAGATGACACCGTGCTTATATCCTTAATGGCTGTAAATAACGAAACGGGCGCCGTAACCGACATTACCGGTATTTCAAAGGCGGTAAAGCTTAAAAATCCTAATGTTTTATTGCACTGTGATGCCGTGCAGGGCTTTAAGAAAATACCTATAAATGTTAAAACCTTCGGTGCGGATATGATTAGCATAAGCGGTCATAAAATCCACGCCGTAAAGGGTGTCGGTGCATTATATATTAAGGCGAAAACCAAAATAAATCCTCTGATAGTAGGCGGCGAGCAAGAAAGAGGGTTAAGAGCGGGTACTGAGGCATTACCCCAAATTTCCGCCTTTGCTGCCGCTTGTAAACAAGACGGCGAAATTGAGAAAATCAAAGAGCTTAAAAGCTATGCCATTAAAACCTTAACCGATAAAATACCCGAGCTTACCTATCTTAAAACCGAGGCTCCCCATATACTTAATATTTCGATGCCGGGTTGGAGAAGCGAGGTTTTAATGAACTTTTTGGAAACAAAAGAAATTTATGTGTCAAAAAGCTCGGCTTGCAAGCAAGGAAAACGAAGCCATGTGCTTGAAGCTATCGGTACGAATAACGCCACGATAGACGGTGCTATCAGAATAGGGCTTTCAAGATACAATACAAAAGAAGATATCGATGCGTTAGCCGACGGCTTGTTCGAGGCAAGAAAACTCGCACACCGATAAATAAAATATATAAAATATGTAAAAATTGCCGATAGGAAATCCTATCGGCAATTTTTACATACAAAACACATGCTTTCCTATGGTAGTAATAATTTTTCGGCTTAAAATCCATTTGTTCGTTGACTTGCTCGGATTATAATAATAAATTGCACCGCCGCTTGGGTCAACTCCGTTAAGGGCATCCCTTGCCGCCTTATATGCGCTGTCGCTTACGGGTTGATAGAACTGTCCGTCATTAAGGCAGGAAAATGCACCCTTTTGATATATTACGCTTGAAACAGTATCGGGAAAGGACGGATGCTCTACCCTATTTAATACAACGGCACCGACTGCCACCTGACCTAAATAACTTTCGCCTCTTGCCTCCGCCGAAATAAGCCGTGCAAGTAAGGTGTAATCGGATGAGCTTGAACTGTTAGTTTGGCTTTTAAGTCCTAATGCTTTTAGGGTTTTATCCCCTGCAATTCCGTCAGCCGTAAGTCCCGTTGCCTTTTGAAATTTGATTACCGCATTTTTGGTTTGTGTTCCGTAAATGCCGTCAACACTTCCCGAATAGTACCCCTTTTCTTTCAGCACCTTTTGAATACTTTTTACCTCACTACCCGTAGAGCCCATTTTCGAGAGGGCAAAAACTCCCATTGACATACAAATTGAAAAAATTAAAAAAATCGCAACAAATTTGAAAATATTTTTCATAAATATACACCGCCTTTTATCTTATTTTGGTAAAAAAACGCAAAATTATTCATACCGAAATACAAATAAATCCCAATTCAAATTATGACTTGTTTTTTTCTTTTTTTACTTCGACTTATGACATATTTTTCAAAGATTTAGGTATAAAATGATTAAACGGGACAAGTATTTTATACGGCGGTGTAAAAAAATGAAGGAAAACACAAATTTACATTTTAGGGATAATCCTATTTCGTACGGCTACATATCGGAAGCAATAGTAAGACATCTTTTAATGGCGGTATTAGGCTTTTTATCTACAAAGGCTCAGGTTATGGGAAGTATGCTACCGTTTGGACTTTCGGTTATGGCGGGTGTAGGAAAAACATTTTACCCTTCGGTTGCGACGGGTGTATTTATCGGCTACTTTTTTCCTGCGATAAGTCAAAACGGATTTAGATATATAGCATCTCTTTTTGCGATACTTGCAATAAAGGTTATGCTCTCTCCCTATAAAAAAATATCCGAAAATCCCCTGTTTTTAAGCGGAATTACTTTGGGTGCGACTGCTATTACTAACACACTTTCCCTCACGGGAACTCCTGCCGATACTTTGACATTTCTTTGCGAAAGCTTTTTGTCGGCGGGTGGCGCATACTTTGTTTCAAGGTCATACAAAGCCCTATCACGAAAAACCGTCGGTTTATCGACAGATGAAATGGCTTCGCTTCTGATTACCATAAACATTTTGCTGTTAGGACTCGGTGAAATTAAATTTTACGGTATATCATTCGGAAAAACAGTCGGAATAGTTTTAATTCTTGTTGCCTCAAAATACGGCGGTACATTGTCGGGTGCTGTCAGCGGTATTGCCGTTTCGTTTGCCTCGGCACTTTCAACAGGCTATAATTCTTCGTTTTTTTCCTATTCGTTAGGCGGTCTTATTACGGGAATATTTATGCCACTCGGCCGCTACGCTCAATGTGCCGCAATAGTTGCAACAGTAATAATAGATTCTGCAATAGGCGGATTTTCAAGTGATTTCTTCCCTGCCCTTGCCGAAGCAATTTTAGGTTGTATTCTATTTCTCATAATACCTAAAAAATTTGCGACCTATATCGGCAAAGTGTTTTCATTATGCCCGAAAATCGGTGAAAACAAAGGCATTAAACAAGCCTTAAACATAAGACTCGAAATGGCGGCAAACGCATTAAGAGAGGTTTCAAGCACTACCGAAAAGGTGTCGGCAGAGCTTTCTAAAATCAATACGCCCGATTTCGGACATATTTTGAACAAAATCGAGGATGAGTCCTGCAAGGGTTGCAACAAGCGGACTTTTTGTTGGGAGAAAAATCGCAATCTTACTGTTGACGCTATATTGGATATTACAAAATCGGTAAAAGGCATTACGCCCGAAAACGACAATGCAATAAACGAACTTAAAAGCCGTTGTATTCGTTTTTCAAGACTTAACGAATCGGCGATTAAAAGATATACCGAATATATGTCATCACTTGCAAGTGAAAACCGCATTGATGAGGTAAGGGAGGTTGTTTGTAACCAATTTTACGGTATTTCGGATATGCTGATTGAGCTTTCAAAAGACCTCCAAAGTGAAGAAAGCTTTAACCAATCGGTAGCATTAGCCGTAGCGGCGGCACTTAAAAATCTTGAAATTCACGCGGAAGAAACAAGCGCCAAAACCGATAAATACGGCAGAACAACCGTTACCGTTAAAGTTAAATCCAGCCCGGAAATCGTACTAAACAAGAAAGAAATTATGAAGATTTGCTCACTTGCCTGTGAATTGCAGTTTGATATTCCCCTTATTTGTGAAAACAAAGACGGAATTTATATAACACTCAGCGAACACGCAATATTCAAAGCCGAAGTAGGTGTAGAACAATTATCTGCAAATGAGAATATTATTTCGGGGGACGCATATAACTATTTTAATGACGGAAAAGGGCACTTAATTATGATACTAAGTGATGGCATGGGAACAGGAGGGCGCGCGGCAGTTGACGGCGCAATGGCATCGGGACTTATGGCAGATTTACTTAAAGCCGGGTTTGGATACAACTGCTCCTTAAAGCTACTTAACTCCTCTATGTTATTCAAGTCAAGCGATGAATCGTCAGCCACTCTTGATATTGCCGCCATCGACCTGTTTACCGGCGAAGTAAATCTATACAAGGCAGGTGCCGCACCCACCCTTGTAAAGCGTAGCGGCAATTGCGGTAAAGCGGTCAGCACCTCTTTACCTATCGGCATTTTAGAGAATGTGAGCTTTGATACGGCAAGGATAAAGCTCAAAGATAACGATGTAATTTTACTTCTTTCGGACGGTGCTGTAAGCGACGGTACAGACTGGATAAAAGCCGAGCTTGAAAGCTTTAAGGACGGCACGGCGCAAGAGCTTGCCGAACGAATTTGCGGGTGTGCAAAGCGACGACAAAGAGAGTATGATAATGACGATATAACGGTTATGGCGGCGATACTCGAAAAGGCGGTTTAGCAACTTATAGTTGACAGAAATTTAAGTTTGTACTATAATGTCGGTAGATTTTTAGGAAAAATGCTGTTTAGTATATTTTAGGGGGCTTTTTATATGACTATCGGGCAAAAAATCGCAATTCTTCGTACATCTCTTCAATTATCGCAAGAGCAACTTGCCGAACAACTCGAAGTATCAAGACAGTCGGTTTCAAAATGGGAATCGGATGTTTCGGTGCCTGAAATTAACAAAATTCTTCAATTATCAACACTCTTTAACATTACGATAGATGACCTTTTGCGTGATGAAATTCCGCTCGAACCGACCTATACCGAAAATCTTTTTAAGCCGAAGGAGTCTATTTCTTTCAACGGAAAATATTTCGGCACTGACGGATTCAGAGGCGAGGCAAACGAAAGCCTTACCGCCCTACACGCTTTCAAAATCGGCAGATTTTTAGGTTGGTTTTATTCTAAAAATATAAGCGGTGCTGCAAATCATAAGGCAAGAATTGTAATAGGAAAAGACACCCGCCGTTCAAGCTATATGCTTGAATATGCTATTGTTGCGGGTATTACCTCCTCGGGTGCCGATGCTTATATGCTTCATGTTACTACTACTCCGAGTGTATCTTATGTTGTCCGCCAAGACGGATTTGACTGCGGTATTATGATTTCGGCTTCACATAACCCTTACTACGACAACGGCATAAAGCTTATAAACCGTGTCGGTGAAAAAATGGACGATTACACCTTATCGCTTATTGAAAAATATATAGACGGCGATGTTTCTTCCTTTGATATTGAGGAAAACGACCTGCCTCTTGCCCGCAAAAACAAAATCGGCAAGGTAATAGACTATGTTGCGGGAAGAAACCGCTATGTAGGTTATTTAATTTCCATCGCCGCAAATTCATACAGAGGTTTATCGGTAGCACTTGACTGTGCAAACGGTGCTTCTTGGATGATTGCCCGTTCGGTATTCAGTGCTCTCGGTGCCGATATTCATATAATCAACGATTCGCCCGACGGACTTAACATAAACGAAAATGCCGGTTCTACACATATTAACAATCTTCGAAAATATGTTAAAGAAAACCATTTGGATGTGGGATTTGCGTTTGACGGAGATGCCGACAGGCTTATAGCGGTTGACGAAAACGGAAACACGGTAAACGGCGACCATATTATTTATGTAATAGGCAGACGGCTTCGTGATAAGGGACTTTTACCGAACAATAAGGTTGTTACTACTATTATGTCTAATATGGGACTTTACCGCGCTCTTGACGATGCGGGAATCGGATATGTTCAAACTACTGTCGGCGACCGATATGTTCACGAATCTATGATGGAAAACAACTACTATTTAGGCGGAGAGCAGTCGGGACATGTTATAATCAGAAAGTATGCCACTACGGGTGACGGTATTTTAAGTGCCATTATGTTGCTTGAAGAAATGATAGATAAAAAGACCACACTCGGTAAGCTTGCGGAGCCTGTTAAAATGTATCCTCAATCTATTCGCAATGTAACGGTATCAGATAAATCTACGGTTGCAAACGATGAAAAGGTTAAAGCTCTTGTAAACGAAATTTCCGATGAGCTTGGCAACGAAGGCCGAATTTTACTTCGTGAAAGCGGTACGGAGCCTATCATTCGCATTATGGTTGAGAGTGGCAGTCAAAAGACCTGCGACACCTTAACCGACAAGGTTGCAGGTCTTATCGAATCGTTGGGTTATTGTAAATAATTTTTCTTATCCGCAGAGTCTTAAATGACCTGCGGATTTTATTTTGCTTGTAAAATTGATAAAATTATGGTAAAATCATTAAAGTTAAACATTTTTGGAGGCGTTTTATGTTAGATGCAAACCGACTTTGTCCCGGATGTATGAATGAAAACACCGGAGAAAAAGTTTGCAGTATTTGTGGATATGACATAGGTCAAAAAAATCCCGAAAACTGTCTTAATGTTAAATTTATCTTGAAATCAAAATATCTAATCGGTAAGGTTCTTGATGCTTCGAGCGAGGGTATTACTTATCTTGCTTGGGACGGAAATCTAAACGAGCCGGTTAATATCAAAGAGTATTATCCGCTCGGAATTGCAACAAGAAATCCCGACAAAACCGTTTCGGTGGGCGAGGGCAAAAGCTTTTCCTTTAACGAGGGACTTTTAGAGTTTTTAGAGCTTAACCGTAAGCTTTGTACATTAGAGCTTCCCGCCGTTCTACCTATTTACGATGTCTTTGAGGATAACGGAACGGCGTATGTTGTTTTTGCTCAAAACACCGGCATTACCCTTTCAAGCTTTTTAGAGCGCAACAGCGGAATGTTAAAATGGGAACAGGCACGCCCTCTATTCCTACCTTTAATTGATACCGTAATAACACTTAACAATAACCGAATAATTCACGGCGGTATTTCCCCCGAAAGCATTACGGTAAGCCGTGACGGAAAGTTAAAGCTTACCAATATCTCGATTATCGAAACCCGTTTTGCCTCGGAAATGTTCGCTACCGCTATTTACCCCGGTTGCGCCGCTATTGAGCAGTATTCTACCGAAAAAGGTAATATCGGTGCTTTCAGCGATGTTTACGGCATTTCCTCTACCCTTTTCCGTGTGCTTATAGGTACACTTCCCCCTCCGGCAAACGAAAGAATGTCCGAGGACAAAATGTCTATTCCGTCACATTTTGCCGACGAGCTACCCCGTCAGGTTTTGGTTGCTATTGCAAACGGACTTCAACTTAAACTTTCGGCAAGAACCAACTCGGTTGAGCAGTTTAAGGATGAGCTTGTTTACGGCGAAACCCAAGAAAACATAAGAAAAGCCGAAATAAGAAAGAAACAAAAGGAAATAGACAATTCAAAGCGTATTGCCGAAAAAATCAGTGAGCCTAAAAAGGATACATCTTCGGTTAAATATGCGCTTATTGCCGCTTCCTGTACTGCGGGTGCATTCATTATAATCGGCGGTATTTTGGCACTTACCGTGCTGAAAGATTATTTCTTCCCTAAAAAAGTAACCGAAGAAAAGGAAATAAACTCTATGCCGAGTGTGGCTTCTATCGGCGAATACGAATCGGGTGCCGATATAGTTAAGGTTAAGACCTATGCCGTTCCCGACCTTACGGGCAAATACTTTTCTCAAATTGATGAGGACGAGGCTTGTGAGGATTTAGTTATTGTAATCGGCGATAAAAAGTTTTCCGACACCGCCCCGAGAGGCACCATTTGCGGACAGTCTGTTACGGCGGGTAAAGAGGTTGTAAAGGATACCGAAATTTCGGTAACGATAAGCTTAGGACCTAAAAAAATCAAGATGGCTAATGTTACGGGACTTAAAGAGGACGAGGCGAAGCTCGAACTTTTGAAGCAGGGATTTTTATACGAAAATATTGAGATTATCGAAAAGTACGATACCGATAAAACGCCCGAAACCGTTATCGAACAATTCCCCGAAAGCGGAGAGTCGGTTAATACCGATATTGCGGTTAAAATATATGTAAACTCGTATAAAGACGAAAATGCGGAAGAAAATTGATTTTTTTCTTAAAAAACTCTTGATTTTATTTATATTTGTGGTATAATACCATTGTAGTTTGTTATGAAAGGTGAGTGGGTTTTCCCACTCACTTTTTTGTACGCACAAATATTTTTTATATTAAGAAGGTGTTAAGGTGGCAAAAACGGCGGATAAGGTGTTCGACCTTATTAAAGATACCGTACTTGCGCAGGGTGTTAATCTCTGGGATGTCAAGTTCGTTAAGGAGGGTGCTTCGCATTATTTAAGAGTCTTTATCGACAAGGAAAACGGTGTTACCATTGATGACTGTACCAATGTATCTCACGCTATTGACCCTATTATTGATGAGGCTGACCCTATTGATGTTTCCTACTATCTTGAAGTTTCCTCTACGGGATTTAACCGTGAGCTTTCAAGAAAAGAGCATTTTGAGGCTTCTATCGGTAAAAAGGTTATTCTTAAACTTTTTAAGGCTTACGAAGGCTCTAAACAATTAAAGGGAATATTAAGTGATTACGACAACGGCCCTTGCATAACACTTGATGATGACAAATCCGTTAAGTTTGAAAAAAGCGAAGTTGTCAAGGTTTTGCTTGATGACGACGATTTAATTTAATATCTTAAACAATCAACTGTTTATATATTTGGAGGTAATGTAAAAAAATGGCTAAGGCAAAATTAACCGCAAAAGAAAAGAAAGAAATGAAAGAATTTTTCGAATCCCTCGCTATGATGGAGGAGGAAAAAGGTATCCCTAAGGAATTTATCGCGCAAAAGATTTCTGAGGCTATTACGGTTGCCGCAAGAAAAGATTACGGCGGTAATGATGTTGTTAATTGTATAATTGACACCGAAAAAGAAATCTTTACCGTATTTGCAAGAAAAGAAATTGTAGATGAGGTTGAAAATCCTTATTCTCAAATTTCGAAAGAAGAAGCTATGGAAATCGACCCTAAATCCATTGAAGAAGGATTTATCGACATTAAGTTAGACCCCAAAAAATTCGGCAGAGTTGTTGCTCAAAACTCAAAAAACAATTTCCGCCAAGGTGTTCGTGAGGCTGAAAAAGGTCAAATTTATGCCGAATTCCAAAGCAAAAACCGCGAAATCGTCAGTGCCGTTGTTGAGCGTATTGACCCCAAAACCGGTAACGCTATTCTTACAATAGGTCATAACGAGGCTACCTTGCCGAAGCTTGAACAGGTTCCCGAGGAAGTGCTTAAAGAGGGCGACCATATTAAGGTTTATGTTGTTGATGTTAAGGAGACCGAAAAAGGTCCCCGCATTATGCTTTCAAGAACCCATCCGGGACTTGTTAAGCGTTTATTTGAAACCGAAGTACCCGAAATTTTTGACGGCACTATCGAAATTAAGTCAATTTCCCGCCAAGCAGGTTCAAGAACTAAGCTTGCCGTTTGGTCGCAAAACGAAGAAATTGATGCTGTCGGTGCTTGTATCGGTCAAAAGGGTGCCCGTGTAAACAAAATTGTTGAAGAACTTGCGGGAGAAAAGATTGATATTGTCAAGTACAGCGACGACCCGGTTGCTTTCGTATCTGAGGCTTTGTCCCCTGCTAAGGTTGTAAGTGTTGAAATCGAGAGCACCGAGCCTAAAATTTGTAAAGCAAGAGTGCCGGAATCGCAGTTATCTCTTGCTATCGGCAACAAAGGACAAAATGTTCGCCTTGCCGCTAAGCTTACCGGATGGAAGATTGATATTCATCCTGAAAGCGGTTTCTTCGGCGAATAATACCAAACATAAAGGAGAGTATTTTCTTGTCAGTTAAAAGAATACCTATGCGTATGTGCATCGGTTGTCGAACAATGAAGCCAAAGGGCGAACTTATGAGAATTGTTAAGACACCCGAAAACGAAATCCTTTTAGATGCTACCGGCAGAAAAAACGGCAGAGGCGCTTATGTTTGCAAAAATTTGGAATGTCTTAAAAAAATCCGTAAACAAAAAGCTCTTTCTCATACCTTTTCCGCCAATGTTGACGAAAGTGTCTATGAACAACTCGAAAAGGAGTTCCTAAATATTGGACAATAAAATACTAACCCTATTAGGCTTTGCCTCAAAAGCAGGCAAGCTTACTTTCGGGGCGGCGCTATCTACCGAAGCTCTTAATACCAAAAAAGCAAGACTTGTAATAGTAAGCTCGGATGTGTCCGAAAAAAGCAAAAAAGAGATTTGCTTTTACGCCTCAAAAGCCCAAGTAAACTGTATAATACTTGAAAATGTTACTACTAATATACTTTCGAACGCCGTTGGTCGAAATTGCGGAATTTTATCGATAAACGACAGTTCGTTTGCCTCTGCTATAACAGAGGAATACGGGAGGAAATGCTAATGAACAATAAATATAAGATAAGTGAGATGGCAAAGGATTTCGGCGTTGCTTCGAAAGAAATTTCCGCCATTGTTTTAGAGCTTACCGGCGAAGAAAAGAAAACCGGCTCTTCGCTTAACGAAATTGAAATTGCCTTGGTTTTTGACGCTATAACAAAGAAAAACAGCGTAAAAAGCTTTGACGAATACTTTGCTACCGGTGCCAAATCTCGTGAAGAGGCGGCTAAAAAGCGCCAAGACGAAAAGGAAAAGAAGCTTGCCGACCAAATGGCTATTCTTGAACAGTTAAAGGCGGCTGCCGCTGCCGAGCAAAAGGCAAAGGAAGAACATAAAAAAGAAGAAAAGCCGAAGTCTGAGGAAAAGCCGAAGTCGGTTAAGAAGGAGTCAACCGAAAACAAAGAAAAGAAGGAAGCTCCTAAAAAGGTTGAAAAAACCGAAAAACCCGAAAAGGCTCCCAAAAATCCGGAGGTTTCGGAAACAAAGAAACGCATTGACGCTAAAAAGCCTGTTGCCAAAAAAGAAGAAAAGCCTTATGACGGCCCGTTGGTTGCACCTCCTAAAAAGGAAAAGAAAGAGAGTGTGGCACCTAACAGAGGCCCGGCTCAGCTTCGCCATGTTGATACCCGCACCACTAATGTAAACATTGAAAAATACAACGAAAAATACGAAACAATTGCTCCCGCAAACTCTATGCGTGATAATTTCACAAGAAAGCAAAAAATTAAACAAAAATCTCAGGATTACCGCCGTCCGCAAGGCGCTAAAAGAGAAACCGAGGCCGATAAGCTTCGCAGAATGCAGCTTGAAAGAATCAAGAAAACTCCTATTACCGTTACCGTAGGTGAGGAAACTACCGTAGGAGAACTTGCCGCTGCTCTTAAAAAGACCGCTGCCGAGGTTATTAAAACCTTGATGAAGCTCGGTATGATGGCTAATGTAAACCAAGTAATCGACTACGATACCGCTGAAATTGTCGTAACCGAAATGGGTGCTAAAATCGAAAAAGCCGTTGTTGTTACTATCGAAGAAAAGATTATGGATGTAACCGAGGACAGCGCAGAAGACTTAATGCCGAGAAGCCCTGTTGTTGTTGTTATGGGACACGTTGACCACGGTAAAACTTCACTTCTTGATGCTATCCGTAACACCGCCGTTACCGACACAGAAGCCGGCGGTATTACTCAACATATCGGTGCTTATAGAGTAAACTGTAACGGTCAGGATATTACATTCCTTGACACCCCCGGACACGCCGCATTTACCGCTATGCGTCAGCGCGGCGCTATGGCTACCGATATTGCGGTATTAGTTGTTGCGGCTGATGACGGTATTATGCCTCAAACCATTGAAGCTATTAACCACGCAAAAGCCGCTAATGTTCAAATAATCGTTGCTATAAATAAAATGGATAAGCCGGATGCCAACCCCGATAGAATTATGCAGCAGCTTACCGAACATTCATTAGTTCCGGAAGAATGGGGCGGCGACATTATTTGTGTTCCCGTTTCGGCTAAAAACCATCAAGGCATTGACAAGTTGCTTGAAAATATACTGTTAGTTGCCGAAATGCTTGAACTTAAAGCAAACCCGAACAGAAAAGCAAAGGGTGTAGTAATAGAAGCCCGTCTTGATAAGGGCAGAGGTCCTGTGGCTTCCCTCTTAGTACAAAACGGTACTCTTAATGCAGGAGATATTATTGTTGCGGGTACTGCGGTAGGCCGTGTTCGTTTAATGACCGACGAAAACGGAAAAACCGTAAAGAGCGCCGGACCGTCTGTTCCTGTTGAGATTACCGGTCTTGCCGAAACACCTTCGGCAGGTGACGGATTTGATGCCGTATCCGACGAAAGATTGGCAAGAGAGCTTGTTGAACAAAGAAAAGAAAAGATTAAAAACGATGCCTTTAATGCAAAAGAAAAGGTAACTCTTGACAACCTATTTAATCAGTTGTCGGAGGGTGAGCTTAAAACCCTTAATGTTGTTGTTAAGGCGGATGTTCAAGGTAGTGTTGAAGCAGTTAGAGAAAGCCTTGAAAAGCTTACCAACGAAGAGGTTAAGGTATCTGTTATTCACGGCGGTGTAGGTGCGATTAACGAATCCGATGTTATGCTTGCTCAAACCTCGGGCGCTATTATTGTAGGATTTAATGTCCGTCCTGATGCCGTTGCAAAGGAAACCGCCGACCGTGACGGCGTTGACATTCGCACATACAGAGTAATTTACGACTGTATAGAAGAAATCGAAGCGGCTATGAAGGGTATGCTTGCTCCTAAATTCCGTGAAAGCATTTTGGGTACCGTTGAGGTTAGAAACACCTACAAGATTTCCAATGTCGGTACTATTGCAGGTTGTTATGTAACAAGCGGTAAGGTTACCCGCTCTTGCAAAATCCGTCTTGTTCGTGACGGTATCGTTATTGTTGAAGACGAAATTGCTTCACTCCGCCGTTTCAAAGATGATGTAAAAGAAGTTGCGCAAGGTTATGAATGCGGTATAGGACTTGAAAAATTTGCCGATATTAAAGACGGAGATGTCTTTGAAGCATTCATTATGGAGGAATATACTGAATAATGGCTGGTTATAAAATAAACCGTGTTACTTCCGATATAAAATTGTGTCTTTCCGAATTGTTGCGTGAGGTTAAGGACCCGAGAGTCAGCAAACTGCTGAGCATTGTCAAGCTTGATGTTTCGGGCGATATGTCTTATGCTACCGTTTATGTAAGCGCAATCGAAGGAAGCGAAAAAACAACAGAATCGGTCAAAGCGCTTAACAAGAGTGCAAGCGGATATTTAAGGCGTGAGCTTGGAAGCCGTATGAAGCTTCGTAAAGTTCCCGAGCTTCGCTTTATTGCCGATAATTCCATTGAAAGCAGCGCACATATTTCAAAAATTATTGAATCATTCGACAAGTAAACTTGCCGTAAGGGATGTTTGTATGATAGATAATACTAACAAGCTATGCAGTGAACTCTCGCTGAAAGAAACTGCAAAATTCTTAAAAAAACACGATAACTTTGTAATTCTTACCCACTCCTCCCCCGATGGCGATACATTAGGTGCAGGATATGCACTTTACTACGGTCTTAAAGAGCTTGGTAAAATTGCGGGGGTTATTTGTGCCGATATTATTCCTCAAAAGTACGCATATTTCGTCAGAGAAACCGATAATGTTGACGAAGACAGTGCCACAATTATTGCTGTCGATGTTGCTACAAAGGCTTTACTCGGCTCATTAGAAGAAAACTTCGGCGATAAGGTTGACCTTTGCATTGACCATCATGTTTCAAATTCGAGATACGCAAAAAATTTATATCTTGACTCTGATGCCTCGGCTACTTGCGAGATAATTTTCGAGCTTTTGGAGATTATGGATGTCAATATAAACGACATTACCGCAAAGGCTATGTACACAGGTATTGCTACCGATACGGGTTGCTTTAAGTATTCAAATGTAACTGCTAAAACTCATATTATCGCCTCGAAGCTTTATGAGTATAATATTGATGCTCCGAACATAAATAAAATTATGTTTGATACCAAGTCAAGAAAACTGCTTGAACTTGAAAGAATGGTGCTTGATACTGCGGAATATCATTTTAACAACCGTTGTATTCTTTTATCTGTTACTGCCGAAATGCAGGAAAAAACCGGTTGCTCCGGTTCTGACCTTGAAAGTATTGCGGTTATTTCAAGGAGTGTTGAGGGCGTTATTGCCGGAATTTCACTTAAACAAACGGGCGACACTACCTTTAAGGTGTCGCTTCGCACCTATCCTCCGCTTAATGCCTCCGAAATTTGCAAGGCATTAGGAGGCGGCGGACACAATGCCGCTGCGGGTGCTACGCTTGAAGGCACTCTTGACGAGGTAAAAGAACAGGTTATTTCTGTCGTTAGGGCGAAAATGGAGGAATTAGATGCAGGGATTTCTGCTTCTTAATAAACCGAGCGGTATAACCTCTTTCGGTGCGGTATCGCGGATTAAGAAATTATGCCACGAGAAAAGAGTCGGCCATACGGGTACGCTTGACCCTATGGCTTGTGGCGTTTTGCCTATTTTTATAGGTAGGGCAACCGCCCTTTCTTCATATTTGTCAGATGCCGACAAAACCTATATTGCCACCGTAAAGCTCGGTGTTGTTACCGATACTCTTGATATTACGGGTAATATTTTGAAAACTGAAAATGTATCGGTTACGAATGACGATATTCTCTCGGTTCTTGAAAAGTTTAAGGGTAAAATTTTACAAACTCCGCCTATGTTCAGCGCCATTAAAAAAGACGGCGTCAGAATGTACGAGTTAGCAAGAAAAGGCGAAACCGCCGATATTCCCGAACGGGAGGTTACTGTTCATTCAATTAGGTTGACAAAGCCTCTTACCGACAATGAATTTCAAATTGAAACCACCGTTTCAAAGGGTACATATATTCGTTCACTTTGCTCGGATATCGGTAAAATGCTCGGTTGCGGTGCTACTCTTACCTCGCTTTGCCGTACCTTTGCTTCGGGATTTTCAATAGATGCTTGCGTAAATCTTGACTGCTTAAACGAAGAAAATATAGAAAAATATATCACAAGTGAAGAAAACGCTGTTTCACATTTTGACGAAATCTATGTTACGGAAAACCAAGCCGTTCGCTTTACAAACGGCGGACAGTTAAGCTTTGAGCGATTGAATAAAAGTGATTTTTTGGATAACCAAATTATAAGGGTAAAGCACAAAGATACATTTTTAGGGCTTGGCTTTGCCGATAACGAAAAAAAAGAAATTGCTATAAAATGTGTGATAAACAAAATATAAATTCGGTTAGGAGGGATTTTACGGAAAACGCTGTTGCGCTCGGTACATTTGACGGGCTACATTTAGGACACCGTGCCGTTATATCAAATGCCAAAGGCTGTAATCTTTCGGCTTTTACCTTTTTTACTCCCCCTAAATCGTTTTTTTCGGGTGTTTGTGAGCTTTTATTGATGCCCGAAGACCGCAAGGCCGGTTTGGAAAGTCTTGGGGTCAAAAATACTGTTTTTGCCGATTTCAAGACGGTTAAGGATATGTCGGCTCTTGATTTTTTAAGCAGTATTCTTAAAGATTTTAACCCGTCTTTAATTGTTTGCGGTTTTAATTACCGATTTGGAAAAGATGCCGTCGGAGATACCGATTTGCTTAAAAACTTTTGCAAGAAAAACAATATTAGGCTTGAAATTACTCCTCCCGTTTTTGAAAACGGCATACTTATTTCTTCAACCTATTTAAGAAATTTGATTAAATCGGGAAATATTAAAACGGCAAGCAGTCATATTCTCGGCGGTTTTAGATTTACCTCCCCCGTTTTACACGGCGACAAGCGAGGACGAATGATAGGGTTTCCTACCGTAAACCAAAAGCTCCCCGATATTCTTGTAAAACCTAAATTCGGGGTTTATTTGTCTAAAATAATTATTGATAACAAAGAATATAACGGCATTACGAATATCGGCATCAGACCGACATTTGAAACGAGTGAGGTTTTTTGCGAAACGCATATTTTTGATTTTTCAAGCGAAATTTACGGTAAAAATGTTACACTTATTCCTACCGAATTTATAAGAGAAGAAAAAAAGTTTCTTGACATTGATACACTTAAAAATGCTATAACTTATGATATAAACACTGCAAAGGAGAGGTTGTTTTATGAAAAACATTAAAAAATTATTGGCTGTTTGTCTTTGCTTCGGACTTTGTTTTTTGGTATCTTGCAGTGATGTTGACACGGCAAGCGATGAGTCCAAAACATCAAGCGAATCAAAATACGAAAACATTGAAATTCCTAAAATTTCTTCTGATGATGCGATTATGCCTACTTATGTTGACATAAGCCTTTATAATGTTGAAAATTATGCTGACATTTATTTAGGCGATGACTTCAAGTTTAAGACCACCTATGCAGGGAGTGAATTAGAAGTTCCCTCAACCTATAAGAAAATGGTTTCAAAAGGCTTTGAGCTTAAAGAAAGCGATGAATACAATAAAAACTCGGTAATTCTCGCAGGTAAAAAGCTTCAAGCACAATTCGTAAACGAATACAGCAACGAAATTACCGCTGTTTTCTATAACGCCTCTAATTCTTCGGTTGAGCTTAATAAGTGCAAAATCGTGAAGTTTATCATCCCCGAAAACTCAATTCTTACCGGAAACACAACCTACGGTCCGTTTTTCGTAAACGGTGTAAGCAACGAATCGGCTGTTACCGATATTATTGAGTATTTGGGCGCTCCGTCTCATTTTTACAGGGTTAATGAGGATGAATATTATCTTGACTATTTTATTTCAAAGGACGATTTAAGAAGCGGTATTACCCTTTATTTCGACCCCAAAGAGGACAACATTAAGTCTATTGAATTTTCAAACTTTAATTAAGGATTTGTCAGTATGAATAATAAAAATAATTGCTCTTTTTCTCCCGCTGATATACTCATTCCCAAAAATATCGACAGCAAATGGTCGGTTGTGGCTTGCGACCAGTACACAAGTGAGCCTGAATACTGGGAGGATGTAAAGAAAATCTGCGAGGGTAATTTATCAACACTTGATATGATTTTGCCTGAATGTTATCTTGAAAGCGATAACAGCATCAGAACCGAAAGCATCAATAAAAATATGCAGTTTGCCCTTGATAACGATATTTTTTCGGAATACAAGGACAGTATCGTTTATCTTGAACGAATCCAGTCGGACGGTAAAATCCGCAAGGGCTTAATCGGTAAAATCGACCTTACAAAATATGACTATTTACCTAACTCCGATGCCGAAATCCGTGCTACCGAAAAAACCGTTATAAGCCGTATTCCGCCGAGAGTTGAGATTAGAAAAAACGCTCCGCTTGAACTTCCTCATATTATGCTTTTAATTGATGACCCCGAAAATACGGTTATCGAGCCAATAACAAAAAGGGCAAATGCGCTCGAAAAAATATACGATTTTTCGCTTATGAAAAACGGCGGAAGTGTCAAGGGCTACCTTGTTAATAACGAGCTTTCAAACAGTATAATTTCGGCACTTTCAACCCTTAAAGCACAAAATGACGGGCTTTTATTTTGTGTGGGCGACGGCAACCATTCTCTTGCAACCGCAAAGGAATGTTACAACCTAAATAAAACCGAAGAAAGCAAATATGCACTTGTCGAAGTTGTCAACATTCACGATACCGCTCTTGAATTTGAGCCGATTTACCGTGTTGTTTTTGATGTGGATACCGACAAGCTGTTAAACAGCTTTATTGACTACTGCGGTGGTGAATACTTCGGCGAGGATAAGCAGGAATTTACCTCTATCACAAAAAACGGCACTAAACAAATTTCTCTCAAACCTCTTTCAAAGCTTCCCGTCGCAACGCTACAAGCCTTTCTTGACGAATATCTTGACGATAAGGAAAAAATCGACTATATCCACGGCGAAGGCTCTCTTAAAAAGGTTGCAAACAAAGAAAATGCCATCGGCTTTATCTTTGAGGGAATGAAAAAAAGCGATTTGTTCCCTGCTGTCAGACTTGACGGCTCACTGCCGAGAAAAACTTTTTCTATGGGCTTGGCTGATGATAAAAGATTTTATTTAGAGGCAAGAAAAATCCGCTGAATTATATAGATTAAACTTTATACATAATAATACAATGCACAATTTACCCGACTTTATCGGTTGACATAAAGTCGGGTTTGTTTTATAATATTGTTGTATATTTCTTTTAAGATAAACACTGTATTTTGTAAAGGGGACGAAAAATGAAACTTAAAAAACACATATCTTTTCTTGTGGCTTCTTTTATAGTTTTTGCAACTGTTTTTTCGGCTCCTGTCTTTGCGGGTGTTACGGGAACGGGATATGTAAAAAACGATAAGGATACCACTATGTACTCGGCTCCCGGCACGGGCGGAGAACACTCCACAAGAGAGAGCGTTTTTGTAAAAACCGTTCCAAAAGGAACTACCTTTACGGTTCTTGATTCGGAAAAAGACGCCGACGGCGACTTGTGGTACAAGGTTAAGCTTGACAATGACAGTACCGTCGGATATTTATATGAAGGCAGAGTTGTTGTTACACTTGATAAATCCGAGCAAAAATATGACGAGGATTTTGAAAAAAATCTGCTTAATTTCCCCGAAAGTTACAGAGCTTCACTTCGCTCGATTCACGCCTCATATCCTAATTGGAAATTTGTTGCCGTAAAATGCAATATTTCTCTTGATGATGCTATTACCGCCGAATACGGCACTTCACTTGCAAACAACAAGAAATATGTGGAAATGACCTATGGCGGAGAGGCTTGGCGGGACCCGCGCGGAAAAACGGGCGACGACCAATGGGCAAATGCCGAGGGAAGCGGTCGATGGACTTATGCTTCAAAGGGTGCTATTGCCTACTTTATGGACCCGAGAAACTACCTTAACGCCAACGATATTTTTGTATTTTTACAGCAATCCTATTCGCAGTCTCAAACAAAAGATGATGTTAGGGCGGTTATAAGTAATACTTTTCTTGCTAACGGCTATGATAATAACCCGGACGCATACATTAACGATATTATGGATGCAGCAAGTGAATCAGGTCTTAATCCTTGCGTTGTTGCTGCAACAATAATTATTGAGCAGGGTGTAAACGGCGCCTCGGGACTCATTTCAGGCACCGATTCAACCTATCCTGATTACTATAATTATTTTAATATCGGAGCTTCGGGAAGTACAACCTCGGCTATCGTAAGCTCGGGACTTGCAAGAGCGCAAAAGGAAGGCTGGAACACTCGCCGTTCCTCGATAATCGGCGGTGCAAAAACCTACGCAAACGGATATGTTTCTTCGGGACAGGATACATATTATTTTATGGATTATAATGTTGAAAAGCAAAGCTGGAACCATCAATATGCCACAAGCATTTATGATGCTAAAAATAAAGGTCTTCGCCTTAAAACAGGTTGCACTCAAAATGCCAATGCAACCCTTACCTTCAAAATCCCCGTTTTCACATCCATTCCCGAAACGGTTTACGGCGAGCCTACCGACTCAACCCCTGTTACACCTACCCCGATACCTACGAGGAAACGAGGGGATATCAACGGGGACGGAAAAATTACCGCATACGATTTAGCGCAGGTACAAATGCATTTGCTTGAAAAAATAGATATTTCATCTAATACATACGCCGATATAAACGGGGACGGAAAGATTACCGCCTATGATTTGGCGCAAATTCAAATGCATCTATTAAACAAAATAAATCTTTTAGCATAATTCATTAAGGAGAAACTGTATGATTAAAAAAATTAGTAGTCTTATTTCAATTTTAACCGTTTTGGCAATTTTGATTTGCGCTACATCGGGACTTGTCGTTTCCGCTGATTCCGCTATTATTTCGGTTAGTGCGAAGCAGGTAAATGTCGGCGACACGGTAACTGTAACCGTTAAGTACAATTCGAATGCACAGCTTTATGCCATTGACGGCTCGATTAACTTTAATTCATCGGTTTTGCAGTATGTTTCGGGTGCTACAAATATAACGGGTGCTACCGCAAAAATTGTTGAGCCTTTAACAGGTCAAACCTCTAAATCATATACCTTAACCTTTAAGGCAATAGCAGAAGGTTCAAGTAATATTACCGCATCTGTAACAGGCGCCGGTGCAACCGAACAAACCGCAAGTGCCGGAACTACAATTACGGTTACCACTCCTCAGCCCTCCTCTAACGCAAACCTTTCCTCTATAAAGCTGTCAAGCGGTAGTTTAACTCCTTCCTTTAAGCAAAACAAAACCGAATATACCGCAACCGTTAAATATTCAGTTGAAAAGATTACTATTAGTGCTAATGTTGCCGACGGCAACTCAACCTATGTCGGCGGAGGCACATTCGACCTTAATTTAGGCGACAATCTCCGTTCGCTTACCGTTACCGCTCAAAGCGGTGCTAAAAAGACCTATAATGTGGTTATTAAGCGTTTATCGCAGGAAGAATCAAACAACCTTGAACAGCAGGAAAGAGAGAGCGACCCATTACTCGTTACCGTAAATCAACAGGATTTTCATATTGTAAATGATTTTACGGGTGTTAATGTTCCTACTAACTTGCAGGGAATTACAACCCAATATAAGAGCGGAGAAGTAAATATTGTTACCGATTCGGCGCAAAAAGTTAAGCTTTTCCTATTAAAATCCGACGACGGTGCTATTCTTGACTGGTATATCCTTAACGAAGATGACAAATTTGAAAGAGCAAGTTATATTATAGCTGACAACAAAATTTATATTGTAGAAAAAGAATATGACAAGGCTACTGTTTTTTCTTCTGCGTGGTATTCGGAAATGTATGAGCTTCCAAACGGCACCTCGGTTAAAGCATTTAAGAGTTCTGATAAACGAATGAGCGATATATATGTTTTGTATTGCTACTATGACGGCGATTACGGTTATTACCGTTATGACGCAAAGTATAATACCGTTCAGCGTTATCCCGATTTTGAAATAGTAGAAAAGGTTGTAAACACATACAAAAGCGACGGTTTAGTTGACAGTCTTATGCACTTGCCTAAGGCAGGAAAAGAAATAGTTCTTTTATCTATTGCATTGGTTTTATGCTTGCTTGCACTTTTAGTGCTTATCATAATTAAAATGCGAAAGTACAGAACACCAAAAATTAAAACCTATAAAAGCAAAACAAACGAACTAAATAACAAAGATTAGACATAAAAAATATTTTGCTTTACAAAAATCTTACAGTATGTTAGTCTATGTAATGAAAATAAGACTATGGTGTTGTGAAAGAATATGTTAAAAAAGATTTTGTGTGAAATGTTAATATGTATACTCGCTCTTGCATTATTAAGTAACGAAATCGTTGTTTTTTCTACTGAATGGAACGAAAAAGGTGATTTTAATCATGATGGTGATATAAATGCAATAGATTTAACTTACATGGTACGAGTTCTTTTGAAAATTGATACTTCAACACAAATGATATTAATTGCCGACACTACACTTGATAATAATGTAAATATTTTAGATTTGGTCAGAATGAAAAAATACTTAGTGGGGTATTTTGAACAAAGTTATTCTAATGTTGAAAATCAAGTTTTTTATTGGACAAATTTGAATGAAATTGAGGGTGTTGAAATAATAGGTCCGGTCATTTACAACATTAGTGTAAACAATGAAATTAATGTTAATAAATTATCTTACAGATATACAAATTACATTGGATGTGCAACTCGTGCTGTTGATAACTCTTCATTTATTTCGCCAAGTATTAGGTTGGAAATTGCATCTGCAAGATTGAACAATATTACCTTATCTTTAACGGAAAATGATAGCATTTTGGTTGACGAAAATTGGATATGGGAATACAAAACATCTCACAATAAGTATTGTGTTACTTCAAATTCACAATTTAATACTATGGTTATTGCGATGTATGAAAACGATTTGTTTCCATATCGTTCAATAGAAAATAGTTTAATATTTTGAAAGGATGAATTCTATGAAAAAAAAATTAATATGGCTTGTTGTTTTATTGATATTTATTATATTAGCTTCCTTTGCCGTATTAGTTTTTGCAGAATCTGAAATTTTTTCGTTGTTCAATAAGTTTGCAAGAACAAGTTCAAAATCTAATGAAGAAATAGTAGCAGTAGTGAATGGCGAAAAAATCACTAAAAAACATATAGACTTTATTGTAGAATATAAGACTTTGTCAAATAAAAATGCCGAGCAATATGAAAAAGAAAACGGTTTAGAGGTAAAGACGAGAACAGTTGACCGTAAACAAATAATAAATGAAGAAATTAAAAAAGTTGTTATTTGGCAAGAAACTCAAAAACAAAATTTAGTCGTTGATTATGAAGAGGCTTATAAACAGGCAAAACAAATATATGAGGGTAGCAAATCGGACAAATATGTCAAGGAAGAATTAGAAGAATATATGAAAGCAAATGATTTAAGCGAATCCGAGTATATTGAACTTTATGCAAAATCGTATCAAAAGCAATTATCACAACAAAAGCTTTACGAAAAAATAACCGAATGTATTGACGATTCCAAACAAGAGTATTATAGTAATTATGTTGACGAACTTGTTAAAAATTCGGAAATAACAATATTTTAATATGTTCTCAAAAAGATAATTTATTGTCTTACGAAAAAACCCGATTCCTCACGGAGTCGGGTTTTTTTATAATCATTACAACGAAAACTTGATTTCCTTATTTGTTATTTCAAAGGGACGGTACTTAACATTCGCACTGTCAAACATCTTCTTTGAAGCCTTTGTGGTATCGGTTTCGGCATATTTATCACTCAAATAAACTATCTCGCTTATACCCGCTTGAATAATCGCCTTTGCACATTCGTTACAGGGGAAAAGCGTAGTATAGCAAACAGCATCTTTTACACTTCCGCCGTGGCAATTAAGTATAGCGTTAAGCTCGGCGTGGCAAACATAAAGGTATTTTGACATAAGTCCCTCGCCATCACGCTCCCAAGGATAAACATCGTCATCACAGCAATGCGGCATTCCGTTATATCCCATAGAAAGAATTTTATTTTCACGGTCAACAAGGCAAGCGCCTACTTGTGTAGATGGGTCCTTACTTCTCATAGAGGACAAAACGGCAATACCCATAAAGTATTCGTCCCAAGAAAGATAATCTTTTCTTTTCATACTAACACCCCGAAATAAATTATATAAACATTCTAATATAATTTCAGTTTATTTTCAATCTTTTTCTTTCAAAAACAAAAATGCGGTAACTATCATCATAATAGGAAAAACCGTACATATAATAAATCCGCTGTTTAAGCCCGTATTATCCGCTATGGCTCCAAGCAGCCACGGACCTGACGAACAACCGAAATCGCCTGAAAGGGCAATTAAACTAAACATAAATGTACCGCCGTTCGGAAATGTCTTGACCGCAAAAGAGAGAGTGCCCGGCCAAAACATACTTACGGTAAAACCGCAAACCGCACACGCTACAAGCGAAATGGCGGGGATTTTGCAAATTCCCACAACAAGATAACAAGCCGTACACAAAATTCCCGAAATTATTATCACTTTAAGATAGGGTATTTTTTCGGAAAAGAGCGCATAAACAATTCTGCCGATTCCCATAAACACAGCAAAAGCGCAGGGTCCTAACAGGTCGCCTACCGTCTTTGAAACTTTAAGTCCGTTTTGAGCAAAAATCGAAGCCCACTGGCTCATAGCAATTTCACTTGCACCCGAACAAACCATAAATATTACGAGATACAAAAACTTTTTATTAAAAATATTTTCTTTATCTAATGTTTTAGAGGTTTTTTCCTTCGGCTCTACAACCTTTACAGTTGCAAAGAAAATCATATTGCAAAAGGGAATCACAGCCCAAATAAGCGGAACATATCTCCAAAGCGAATATCCGAGCATTGATACAAGAAATGTTGTAACCGTAACGGTAAAGACTTGTCCCCAACAATAAAAAGAGTGGAGTACCGCCATATTACCCGATTTATTATCAGTAGGCAGATACTCAACAATAGGGCTAATAACAACCTCGATTACACCGCTGCCGAAAGCATAAATCATTACCGAAATTATTATCGCCGTGTATGTATCAATAAACTGCGGCAAAATAAAGAGCGATACAAGTCCGAGTGTTGCGAAAATATGACAAAGCACCGCCGAATTTTTAAGTCCTACCCTTTTTACGATATAGGGTGTCAAAAAGTCGGCAAATATTTGAGTAAAAAAATTGATAAAAACAAGGCGTCCCAAGCTTTCGTACGATAAAGCGTATTGGCTTTTGAAAATGACGAAAAGAATAGGAAGAAAGTTATTTATTATTGCTTGAACGATATATCCGCCGTAGCACGCAAGTCTTGTCTTTTTATATGAACTATCCATTTATTTCCTCAATGATTTTAATAAGCTCGATTGGTTTATTTATGATATACTTAGCGCCGTTATCCCAAAGCTCCTGTTCATCACGGTAGCCCCAACGCTCACCTACGGGCAAAGCACCGCAGTTTACCGCAGTTCCCATATCTACACAAGAGTCCCCCAAAAATACACATTCGTCAGGGTTTACCGACAATTCGCTCATAACTATATGTGCAGAAGTCGGGTCGGGCTTTGACGGTATGCCGTCGCGCTTGCCGAAAATACACGAAAATTTATCTCCGACCGCCTTTTTTACAACAACATCAGCCATTCCCTGCGCCTTGTTGGTAATAACCGCAACCTTTAAGCCCCTCGAAATCAACTCATCTACAAGCTCACAAATTCCGTCGTAAGCTTTCGTGTTATCAGCAAAGTGAACAGAGTAATGCTCAAAAAACACCTTCTGAACCTTTTCGATATTTTCTTTTGTTTTCATACCCTCAGGCAAAGCACGCTCAATAGTTTTAGGTATTCCGTTGCCTACAAAAATTTTGTATGCTTCTATGGGGTGGGTAGGAAATCCGTAGCTTTCAAGACCGAAATTAAGACCGTTTGCAAGGTCAACAATAGAATCAACAAGTGTACCGTCTAAATCAAATAAAACCGCTTTTATCATAATTATCTCCAAAATCAATAAGAATAAAAAAATCTCGGCAACCAAAACGGCTCCGAGAATTTTTCACAAATAAATTTACTATCAGATTGCTCTGGTAACCTTGCCGGAGCGCAAGCAACGGGTGCAAACGTTTATACGACGGGGAGAGCCGTTAACGATAGCCTTAACCTTTTTTACATTTGGCTTCCAAGTTCTATTGGAGCGCCTATGTGAGTGAGAAACCTTAATTCCGAAAGTAATTTCTTTGTTGCAGATATCACATTTAGCCATGGTCTGCACCTCCTTATATAACATACATAAATATCAAAATTCGATAGCAAAAAATATCTTAACACAAAACCTTAAAAAAATCAAGCATTTTTTGCTTTTTTCCGCAAAAAAATGAAAATTAGTTGTTTTCCTTGCATTTTGGTCGTAACATTAGGTTTTTTACAACCGTATCAACCGGCACATTCTCATACAAAACACCGTAGCAGGTTTCAACTATCGGCATACTTACATCATATTTTCTTGAAAGCTCATAGGCATTCAGACAAGCATAATATCCCTCAACGGTTCCGACCTCTTCTAACGCCTCTTTAATCGGAACGCCCGAGCCCACCTTAAATCCAAAGCGGTTGTTTCTGCTATGCTTTGAGGTACAGGTAACAACCAAATCGCCGAGTCCCGCAAGTCCCGAAAGGGTTTTTTCCTCTCCGCCCATTTTAACGCCGAGCCTTGTCATTTCGGCAAGTCCACGGGTAATAAGCGCCGCTTTACTGTTGTCGCCGAGATTCAGTCCGTCGCAAATACCCGCACAAATAGCAATAACATTTTTAAGCGCACCGCCCATTTCAACGCCTATCATATCGCTTGATGTATATATTCTTAAAAACTCGTTAGACAATGCCTCCTGCACCTTTTCGGCGGCTTCCGATTTATTTGATGCCGCAACCAAAGATGTAGGTATTTTTCTTGCAACCTCCTCGGCATGAGAAGGTCCCGATAATATAACCGTATCGCTATTCGGCAATTCTTCGCCTATTACAACCGAAAGTCTTTTGAAGCTATCCTTTTCGATACCCTTTGAAACATTAACCACTATACCGAAATTATTATAAGCGGAAAGCTTATTTGCAACCGAACGAATAGCAGTTGAAGGAGTGGCTATAACAGTAATCATCGAGCCTTCAACACAAGCCATATCGTCAGTAATCTTTATACCCTTCGGCAAATATATATCTTTAAGCAAACGCTCGTTCGTGCGTTTTTCGTTCAAAGCATCAACCTCGTCCTTAAACGGCGACCACAAAGTAACCTCGTGTCCGCAATTATAAGCACAAAGTCCTAACGCCATTCCCCATCCGCCTGAACCTAAAACGGTTATCTTCGACATTATTTATTTCCTCCAAGACTAAACACATTTTCTTCGCCCCTGATAAGTCGCAAAATATTATCCTTGTGGCGAACAACAACCATTAAAAGAAGAATAAGAGCAAAAATCATTTGCGGAACAAAAAGTGCGGTTTTATCGTACATAATAATCGCCGTAGCAACAACCATAACCGTCGCAATAAGCGAGCTTACGGAAACGGTTTTTGTGATAATAAAACATATAGTAAAAACTACAAGTCCTATTAAAGTAGCAAGCGGACAAATAGATAAAAACACACCCGCGCCCGTAGCAACGCCTTTTCCGCCCTTAAAGCCAAAGAAAAGCGGAAAAATATGACCTAATAAACAAAAGATTGCACAAATATATGCGCCGTAAATAGGCATTGCCCACGCTTCACCCGTTGTATTCATAATATAAGAAAAAATGATTTTCCCCATAAATCCCGCAATAGAGCCTTTTAGAAAGTCGCAAACAAATGTCAAAATACCGTTTTTCTTTCCGCCGACTCTAAGTGCATTTGTACTACCGGCATTTCCGCTGCCGAAATCTCTGACATCTTTTTTTGTAAATGCTCTTGTAAAAAGAACCGCAAAATTAACACTGCCGATAAAATAAGCCGCGATAATAGTTATTATTGCCGTAAGTATCATTATTTTTCTTCTCTTTCTCTTATTACAAATTTAACGGGAGTACCTTCAAGTCCGAAGGTAGAGCGTATTTGATTTTCAAGGTATCTTTGATATGAAAAATGGAACAACTCCGCCTTATTGCAAAAGCAAACAAAGGTAGGCGGACAGGTAGAAGCCTGAGTCATATAATAAATTTTAAGTCGCTTACCCTTATCGGTAGGCGGTTGAACACGAGCCGTAGCATCAGCCAAAATATCATTGAGCTTTCCTGTCGAAATTCTCATATTGTTTTGCTCGTGAACATATTTAATAAGCTCAAACAAGCGGTCTATTCGCTGTCCCGTTTTAGCAGAGATAAAGATAATGGGCGCATAAGGCATAAAGGAAAAGTCGTTCATAAGTTTTTTCCTGTAATTATCCATAGTTTGACCGTCTTTTTCAACAATATCCCACTTATTAACGGCAATAATACAACCCTTACCCTGTTCAAGCGCAAGTCCCGCAACCTTTGAGTCTTGCTCGGTAAAGCCATCACTGCCATCAATCATTATAACACAAACATCAGCTCTTTCAATAGCCATTTTAGCACGAAGAACGCTGTATTTTTCAATTTTATCTTCAACCTTGCTTTGTCGTCTTAAACCTGCGGTATCAATAAAATTAAATTTGCCGTGTTTATTCTTAACCAACGCATCAATAGCATCACGGGTAGTACCCGCAATATCCGAAACGATAAGGCGTTCTTCTCCCAAAATTTTATTTACAAGAGAAGATTTACCGGCGTTCGGCTTGCCGATTACGGCAACCTTTACGGTGTCCTCATCATCTTCGTCATCAAAAGCACCCTCGGGCAAATTAGAAAAAACCTCATCAAGCAAGTCGCCCGTTCCGTGTCCGTGTACCGAAGAAACGGCAATAGGGTCGCCGAGTCCTAAATTGTAGAACTCGTAAAATTCGGCAGGAATATTGCCGGTTTTATCGCATTTATTTACGCAAAGCACAATAGGTTTTCCGCTTTTTTGGAGCATAGACGCAATTTCTTGGTCGGTTGCGGTAACACCCGTTTGCATATCAACAACAAATATTATTACACTTGCGGTATCAATAGCAAGTTGAGCCTGCATTCTCATTCCCGACAAAATAATATCATCGGTTTTAGGCTCAATACCGCCCGTATCAATAAGCATTATCTTATGTCCTGCCCATTCGGCATCGCCGTAAATTCTATCACGGGTAACACCCGGAGTGTCATCCACAATAGAAAGTCTTTGACCTATAAGCTTATTAAAAAGGGTTGATTTTCCGACATTCGGTCTGCCGACAACCGCAACAACAGGTTTTGCCATATAAATAACCTACTTTCTAAAAGGTATTATTCCATTATCTTTTCAACAAGTGAGTATCCGTCACAGTCGGTAACAGATATCTTAACTCCCAATTTTTTCGACAGCTCGGTAACAGTAATGCTATCAAGAAACATATCCCCTTCGCTTCTGAGCATAACACTTGGTATTATCAGTTCGTTTCCTAAGTCTTTTCCGTTTAATTGGTCGTATATATCAGTTGCGGTAACAAGTCCCGCAACGGTTATTTGCTCTCCGAAATAGCGGTTTATTATTTGCTTTACATCGCAAGTAAGACCGCTATACTTTTTTTCGCACTCTTGTGCCGTAAAACAAATAAGCTCATATGCCGCAACACCCGTTACAAGAGTAATATGCTTGTTAGGTCTCGGCTTATCGTTATCATATCGGGAAAGTGCCTCTTCAACCTCTTTTTTCATAAGCGCCCAAAGACCTACGCCGTTTTCAAGCTGCTTAAACTCGCCGTAAAACTCGGCATCGGGGATTTGCCTTTCGGCAAGCAAATAAAATTCGTCCGCCGCAAAGCATCGTCGCTCGCCGTATTTTTCATTTGATATTTCGGCAAAGCTATCAATAATGTCAATAGTTTCCCCCGCCGTTTCCTTATCAAAGGGCTTCACATCGGCTAATCCCTCACGGAATTTCGTAAGCCCTACGGGCACGCAGGCAACACATTCGACATTTTCAAGCGAAATCAAATCGTTAAGACTTCTTTTAAGCTCATCTTTATCATTATAATCGGGACATAAAACCAACTGACAGTTCATTTTTATTCCGGCGTTATTAAGCTTAGGTATTACTTCGAGTGCTTTACCCGCATTTTTATTCGCCATCATTTTAACACGAAGCTCTGGATTAGTTGTATGTACCGAAATATTTATCGGGCTTATATGCATCTTTATTATGCGCTCGATTTCGTGCTCTGTCAAATTAGTAAGGGTAATATAGTTGCCGAAAAGAAAAGACAGTCGGGAATCGTCATCCTTAAAATAAAGACTCTCCCTCATACCCTTCGGGAGTTGGTCAATAAAACAAAATACACATTTATTCCTGCAAGAACGCTTATTATCCATAAGATAAGTATGAAAATTCAGACCTAATTCCTCATACTCGTCTTTTTTTATTTTCTTTTTTTTAATTTTCCCCTTGCTGTTTATAAATTCAAGAAGAATATTCGTATCGTTTTGGTAAAAGCGATAGTCAAGTACATCGGTTATCTCCTCGCCGTTCATACTAAGCAGAGTATCCCCCGCCTTTATTCCCGCCTTGTAAGCAACACTTTTTTTGCAAACACTCTCAACAATAACCGCCATAACTTCACCGCCTTATAAAAAATAAAGGGGAGGATATTTTCCTCCCCTGATATTACGAAAATTAATCCGCAATGTCAATAACCTGACGGCCCTTGTATTTGCCACAAGCAAGGCAAATTCTGTGAGGACGCTTATAAGCGCCGCACTCAGGACATCTTACCAATGTAGGAGCATCAAGTTTCCAGAGATTATTTCTTCTTTTATCTCTTCTTGCTTTTGAAGTTTTTCTCTTAGGTACTGCCATTTTTCGTTCCTCCTTAAAGGGTTATGTTAAATTTAATTATCAATCAGTTCAGCAAGCTTTGCAAGTCGAGGGTCGATACCGTCGCTCTTATTACAATCACAATCGCCCTCATTTAAGTTCTTTCCGCAATTAAAACAGAATCCCTTGCATGTCTCTTTACAAAGGTGTTTCGTGGGAAGACTTAAGAAAACTTCGGTAAATACGAGTTCGTCCACATCGAGCTTCATATCGGGCACCGTAATAATAGTATCGCTTTCTTCCGCTTCAATAGAAGTCGCAAGCATCTTGCTTAAATCGACACCGTAGCTTTTAACGGTTTCGGTACCACATCGGTCGCAAGAGGCACAAAAGTCATAATTCATTTGAAGTTTAATTTCAACAACACCGGCACGGTTAAACACCGAACCCTTTACCGACACGGGGGTTTTGAGCGGAAATCCACCCGAAAAGTCAGTATCGCTCATATCAAGCGAAGTGTCAATGGAAATTTCTTTACCTTCGTTAGCAAATACGCTTTTAAGGTCTAAAACCATAACTTGCACCTTTCTTTTGAACAAAATGGCACGGATATAATTATATATATGATAAGCCCTTTTGTCAAGGATTATTTTCAAAAAATAACAAGAGCCGACAATAAGCCGAGTTCTGTTAGACCGGCAAAATTTATAAACAGTAATAGTTTCAAATCTTGCCGACCACCACGGTTATCTATCTCGACAAAAAATTGCTTTTTTGCTCAAGCCGCTTTTCGTGGCACATCGGGCAAATGTATAGCCACACTCAGCGTTGCTCCGAATAGGGTTTACAGACTTCTTATGTCTCCACAAGAAGTGGTGAGCTCTTACCTCGCCTTTCCACCCTTACCGATAAAATCGGCGGTATATCTCTGTTGCACTTTCCCTAAGGTTACCCTCGGCGGCCGTTAGCCGTTATTCTGCCCTGCGGGGCTCGGACTTTCCTCACAGACACAATGTCTGCGCAACCGTGTAGTCGACTCTTAAAATGTATTATACTACAAACTCTCTCTTGTGTCAAAATCTTTTAATTTGAATAGTATATTTTGAATAACACGAAAGAGGGTAATCTTATGGCTGATAACTATAAAAAATATTTTTTGGCGGCAAATTCTTTCGAGGGATTTGTTTCACATTTTGAAGATAATTACTCTGCCGAAAACGGCTATAATACATATATAATAAAGGGCGGTCCCGGTACGGGTAAGTCCTCGTTTATGAAGCTTATCGCAAGTAAAGCCTTTGAAAAGGGCTATACTGTTGATTTATGCCCTTGCTCATCTGACCCGAATTCTCTTGACGGGATAATTATAGAAGATATAAAAACGGTGGTTATAGACGGCACCTCTCCTCATTCGGTAGAACCTGAATATCCGGGTGTTTGCGAAGAAATAATTGATTTAGGTCGGTTTTGGAATAGTGAAATCTTAAAAGAAAAACGCTTTGAAATAATAAGCGCCACTAACATCAACAAGGCACTTCATAAAACCGCATCCCGTTATTTATCGGCTTGTAAGGAGATCGCAAACGACACGGTTAAAACCGCTAATACATTCATAAAAATAGACAAAATTTTGAAATTCAGCGAAAAAATCTGCAAACGGTATATAGAAAAAACCGACAAAGAGCAAGGCTATGAAAATATTAGATTTATAGAAGGCACTACACCGTTTGGCTTAATCGGTTATCCTAAAACAGTTACCGAAAACTTTGATACAATAATAGTAATAGACGATAAATACGGTGCCGTTTCGTCAATTATTATGGATTTAATAAGAAGCTTTGCACTAAACAGAGGGCATAACATAATAACATTAAAAAATCCATTCCTGCCTACTCTTAATGACCACATTTTAATACCCGATATCAGTACGGCTTTTGTAACCGAAAACGAGTACATTCGTTTTGAAACCGAGTCAAGACGAATTCATATAAGGCGTTTTGTCGATATTCAAGAGCTTAACCGAAAAAAGCCAAGACTTAATTTCAACAGAAAAGTTAAAAGAGATTTGCTTCTTTCGGCGATTGATACACTTAACAAAGCCAAAATTTCGCACGATATTTTAGAGGAATACTATATAAATGCTATGGATTTTGAAGCGCTGTCCGCCTTTGCTAACGAAACGGCAAACCGAATAATAAGATAGTTTTAAGGCAAAATATCATAGGTGATATTTTGAAAATTAAGGTTAAAAATTTTCTGTTCGGCAGTTTAATAGGCATTATTAACGGCTTATTCGGTGCAGGAGGCGGAATGTTGGCAGTCCCGTTTTTACGCAAAAACGGTCTTAATCAAAAATCCGCTCACGAAAATGCCGTTGCGGTAATTTTGCCCATAACGGTTATAAGTGCGGTAGTTTACTGCCTAAAAGGGTTTGTAAAATTAAGCGATGCCTATATTTATATACCGACGGGACTTATAGGCGCATATTTAGGTACGAAAATTATGGCAAAAATATCCCCTAAATTGCTTAAAGGTATTTTTGGGGGATTTATGATTTATGCAGGTGTACGCCTGCTGATAAGATGAAAATTTTAGCCCTTTTAGCAGGGCTTTTTTCGGGTTTAATTGGCTCTATGGGGCTTGGCGGCGGAGCCGTTTTAATAATATATCTATCGGTTTTTGCAAACACAAAGCAACTTAAATCAGGCGGTATAAACCTACTCTTTTTCATACCTATCGCCTTATTTTCGGTAATAATCTACAACAAAAAAGGGCTTATTAAGTGGAAAACGGTAATCCCTATTGCAATAGGCGGAATAATAGGCGGATTTATCGGTATATTTTTAGCCGAAAAAATCGGGAACAACCTGCTTTCAAAGGCATTCGGCATTTTTCTTTGCGTGCTTGGATTAAAAGAAATTATTACTACTGTAAAACTTATTCGAAAAGTTCAGCAGTGAGCTGTACTTCGGAGCAAAAACTATATGGTACTTGCAATCCCACTTTTTGTGTGCTAAACTTGTTACATCAACATTTTATTTTTTGTTCATCGGTTAACCTTTTCTGAACCACGCGACTATCGCGTGGTTTTCGCTATACAAAAACTCCCCTTATCCAAAACGGATAGGGGGAGTTTGTTTTATAAAAAAATTCAAGCAAATTTATTCTATATGCTTTCAATATATTTATTTAACGGATCTTTTATCATTTCGAACTTTTCTTTAAGTGAACACTCTTTATACTTGCTTTTTGCACTATTCGTCAAATCCGAACAAATCGAAAAATAAAAGTTTTCGGCAATCATATGTTTTTGTATTTCCGGCCAAATAACAATTTCAGTCTGTAGCAACGATTTACCTTTGTATTCCGTTTCAACTAATTCCTTTATTTTTTCTTGAAGATGATAGTAGGTATAATACTCCTTGTTATCATCTACCGTATAACAAGCATTATTTTTGTCGCCATACTCTTTAACAGCACTCCACGGAGCTATTTTTGTCTTGCAAAGACTCCCGTTTTTTCTATACAACCATTCGAGTGTAAATGAGTCTAACGGCATATGACAAAACTTAAAATATTCTTTTAAGCTTTCATCTTCTTGTACTTTTTTGCAACAATACAAGTATTTGAATGTCATATTTACAATTTTTTGAGCTTTTCCTACAGTTCCTAAATCGCCTTGAAGATTATCAGTCCAAACCCTACATAATTTCTTGTGAAAATCATTAAAATCATTTTCATTTTTATATGCAGAATTGTTATTAAAATAATTAATAAATTTTTCTTTGATTTCTTTTATTGCTTTATCTCTTTTCTCACTTTGTCCACCAATACCATTAAGGGTTCTTTTGGCATCGCCGTAAGCAAGTTTAATTGCTGCCGTTATTGAATTTTCATCGTTTGGGTTTTCTAAATCATTCTTTAGATTGCCTATTCCTTCTAAAAATTTACTAACACACTCTTCCATATTTTTACACCCCTTTTTTATTTTACAACTTCATTAAGTTTTTCCCAAACCTTTACCATGGCAAAAGTATCAAGTTCGCAGTATTTAAGCAAATTATGTCTTGCTTTTTCCGCCTCTTGCTTTGGCATATTTTTTATTTGCGGGAATATAGTCATCGCCTCTCCGCCGTTATGTACTCCCTCTAAATTATGATAATCGAGCGACGGGTTATTCGGGAAAAGCGCAGGCAAAACACTTTTAATAGAAAAAGAACCGCCCATTGCTTTTGTATAATAATATCCGCTTTGAAACGGAACAAGCAAATCTTTTATATTGTCTTTTATGTTTAGCAAATGGTCGGACAAATCAGGAAATGCTTCTGCAAGTTCCTTAATTCTTGTGCATTCAAACGCTTTGTTATAAGCGGTTACACAAACATCTTTAGGAATATCCTCACAAAGTCGTTCGGCAAGAGCACGTCTCGGATCCGTTCCGGATTCAGCCAAAAACTCCTTGTGTTTTAATTCTCCGCCGGGTTTTTCAATACAGTGTAAAGAATATTGAAATGTTAACTGTTGATACGGCCAAGTTCCGGGATATTCGGGAATTATGCCCTGCATAGTTTCAAAATCGAGGAAATAAATAGGATAAGATAATGTATATAAAAAGTCTTTTATTCCGTCTTTATCTATATAATCATCTTGATTTGAAACCGCAAACAGCATTTGTCTTAATTGCTTTTCATTTGTTATTTTATCGTTATGTAACAAAGTTTGAAAATCATATTCACCGTTTCGATAATGTTCAACTTTTTTATCAAAATTCATTCTATATAAATCAAACACCGATGGACTTGGAAGATGTTTGGTGCAATAATTCCAATAAGCACAGGCATAAGGGTCTCTACAATGTAGCCCTATATCTTTTATCGGCTCTTCAGTATAAGAATAAACTCTTTTTGCTTTTTCAATAAGAGAAGGTACATTTTGATATTCGTCATTTACCTCTTCGGACATATCGATAATCTTAAACAACTTTTGAATATCCAATTCTTCGCCTCTGACATAATTACTGTCAATACAAACAAGGTATGTTCCCGTTATATTTACATCGCAATGTTCTAAAACATATTTTTGATATGAAAGGTCAACGGCATAAATATGATGTGCATCGGTTGAACTTTTAACCTCATATAACGCATATCCGCCGTTTTCTTTATGTAAAATATCTACGGCGCAATAAAGCCCGTTATAGTCAAATGATGCCTCACAAATATTATCCGTTTCATCCGAAATACATTTTTTTGTTAGTTCTATCATCTTTGCAATATCTAAACTACCGTTTGATTTATAAACAGTAACTTCCGTGAAATCACCAAACAAACCCATAGCAAGATCTCCAACTTCGTTTCCCGCTTCGAAACGCGCTTCAAGAGTCGGATCATTTGTTTTAAGTTCCGGATGATTTTTGTTTAGCCATAATAGTTTTGGGCATTGCCATAAAAGACAATACTTTGATTTTGAAAAGTAAAACATAGTATATCCCCCCTCTAAAAATCAGTCAAAATAACCTTTATACTCTATTTTTTTATCGCTGTTTGGGAACAGGTGTGCGTAAAGTTCTATAAAATAATCGTCCGTCATACTTGCTATGTAGTCAACTACTATTTGATTCGGCTCTTCCGCATCATAAGGTTTTTCTCTTTTATAATGCGACATATTCACATAGGAAATATGATGCTTATAAATTATTGAATTTGTGTCGCATTTTTGCAAATCGGAAAGCAGTTTTTCATACATTTCCCTCATCATCGGTTTTACAACTGATTTTAATCTTTCGCTTACCGATTTATCGTTGTAAATCAGAGCATAATTATCCGCTTTCGCTTTTTTAAGGGCTTCAAAATGCTCTTCGTCCATTTTTATATAAGGTTTGCCGTAGCTGTTTTCAATAATATTTACCATAAGGTTATTTATAATCTCGGCATTCAGAACACCGATAGCACCACCTGAATATTCGTCATCGTTTAGGAGTTCGGCTCTTTGGGCGTCTTGTCTATCCTTACCCAAATAAGCGATAATATCGGAAATTCTGACAACGCAACCCTCCAAAGTGCAAGGGGTTAATTGCTTTATGTTTGCTTTATCTATATAACAGTTTTCTATTTGTTTATCAAATTCTATAAAATTGTCAAGTGGTTTCGGTCTATATTCCGACAGTTCAAACTCACCATCGTGGGAAGCGATTCCGTTTAGTGTTTGAAGACTTATATTATAAGGAAAGATTTTATCAAGTACTCGAACGGAATGGATATTATGAGAGAAATGTCTGCCTGTTTTTTCAAAATATATTTCGTCAAGAAAGTTTTCGCCTGCATGGCCGAAAGGGGTATGTCCTATATCGTGGCCTAATGCAATAGCCTCAATCAGTTCAAGATTAAGTCCTAACGCCTTGCCTATTGTCCTTGCAATTCGGGAAACAAGCTGAACATGAAGTCCACGCCGTGAAATATCATCATTTTTATAAAAGGAAAACACCTGGGTTTTATCCGCATAACGATTATAATAAGGGCAGTTTAGTATTTTGTCGCAATCTCTAATAAACGGCGAACGGATAGCATTCGGTCTATCGTGAGAATTATCTCTGCGAATAACATATTCGTCAAAAAACTTATACTCGCAAATGCTGTTTTCAAGTATTTCTTTTGATATTTCATTACTTAAACTCTCGTAATTTGACATTATCTCTCCCCATTAACAAACAAAATTTTTTATAATTACAGTATATCAAATTTGATGAATAGGTTCAAGTCCTGCCACTTTATAAATAAAATTCTTCCAAATCGTCAAGTCGAAGCAGGGCGGGTAAATTACCGAAAGGCACGCCGACATCAATATCAATCCAAGTATCTGTTTTTAGGATTTTTCCTTTATATTTATCTCCGTAATGCATTGTCGGGGTATGACCGAAAACGGTGATTATATCGTCATAATATTTATCGGTAATATATGGCCAAGCCCACAGTAGCTGGTCGGCGGAATAGTCTTCAATACTCTTTTCTTTTGAAAATTCGTCGAGTCCCGAATGGCACAAAATAAAATCACGGTTGTTTACCGAAACCATTTCGTAAAGAGGCGCTTCCCGAAGATAATCAAGTATATCAAAAACTGTTTCGGGGGATTCTTTTTTTAAGTTTTGCAAAGCGTTAAGTGTAACATTTCCGCCGTTTAACACATAGTTTTTAAGAAGCTCCATTTTGCCGTTTGATAATTTTTTTACTGTATCTTCAGTTATTTCCTCAAAAACAAAATCGCAGGATAAAAGCATAGCCTCGTGATTACCCAATATAAGCTGTGCATTCGGTTGTTCGAGTAGCCATTTTAGTATTTCTACTCCACCATCGTTTTGTCGGTCAACAACATCTCCCAAAATGTATAGTAGATCGTTTTCGGAAAAATCAACTTTTTTAAGAAGCTCTTTTAGTTTTGAAAGTTTTAGTCCGTGCAAATCGGAGGTTACATATATCATTGTCTTTCCTCTTTCAGTTTTGATTTTCTCATTGTTTTCCCTATCCCGCCAAGGCCGTACAGATTATCAAAGCAGATAAGTCCTATTTTGTTTGGAATTTTATCTCTATATTTAATATAGTCTTTTTCTCTGCCTAAAACAACATATTCTTTGTTAAAATCCTTAAAAGAATCCTCGATAAATTCTTTCAACACCTTTTCGGATTTATCAACCATAACGAAATAACCGGTGTGGGTATTGTCTTTATATGTTATTAAATCTCTTACATCGTCACAGCCATGGTCTTTTTCGCCGTTTAATGCCGTCCAAAGTTCCAAGGCGTTAAGCGTTCTTTTGCATTTTATCGATTTACTCATATTATATTTAAGCCAAATTTTCATTTCAAAAATCATTTGTTTTAGTTTTGTAAATTTCATAATGATTTCCTCCGCTTTGTGTGAATATATAATACCGAATTCGATGGGATAAATTTGTCGCATATCATATTGTATTATATGCTTGAAAATGATATAATCAACTCGGAGGAATTGTCATGAACGAAAAAATTTATAAAACAAAATCGGAAGAATTGTTTAATGAATGGAAAAAGAAAGCCAATTCATCACCCTTTGTAACCGACGGAGTAATGCGACCGAAACAGTGGTTTACACAAGATGTTAGGCCGTTATTTTTACTTAAAGAGGCATACGGTGGCGACTGCGATTGGGATTTAGCAAAAGACCATGTTCTTACTGACGAAAAAGCAAGACCGATTTGGAAAAGGATTTCCTTATGGGCAAAAGGTATTATGAATCCCGGCAGTGTTTTTATGGAACCATTTGAACCCGATTCGGAAGATATAATAAATTTTAATAATCCTTATCTAAAGCAAATTGCCGCAATAAATATCAAAAAGTATAACGGAAAAAATCAATCGAACTATAACGAAATTTGCAAATATGCCGAAAAAGATAAAGAATTTTTGAAAAAACAAATCGAGTTTTGCGACCCAACGGTTATTATTTGCGGATATACGGCAAAAGCACTTGAAATTATTTTGGGTGAAGAATTTAGGAAAGAAAAAAATAACGATTTATTCTATTTAACAAAAATTAACGACCACCCCGTTACTGTAATTGATTATTGGCATCCCGCAAATCATTACCCCGAAATAATGAATTATTACGGACTTTTGACAATTTATCAAAAGTCTTTAAGGAACGGAGAAAAATAAATGTACACGCCTCAACCTAAAAAAATGCTTATAATGAATATTCTTGATATTCTAAAAAAGTATTCCGATGAGGACCATCGGCTTTCTCAAAAGGATATCTTCACTCGTGAAGATGGTGGATTTGTTTCAAGGCAAATGGTATATAGCAGTATTTATCGAATGATTGATAAATACAAGTTTATCAAACCGCAGATAAATATGAAGGTAAATCTTCATTCCCTTCGCCATACCTTTGCGACAAGATGTATTGAATCCGGCATGCAAGCAAAAGTTTTACAGCACATTTTAGGGCATAAGGATATTACAACCACCTACAATATCTACGGCAATGCACTTCGCTTGAAGATAATAGACTCTGAATATATCTCAGCTATAACGAAAGCGTTTATTATATCAAGTATCTAATGTATCCAAGCCATTAAAGACGGGGAAACGCAAAAGTAACAACCACTTTCTATCCATAGTCTCTCTATCCCGCGGTATTATCTTCTTTTTTCTTATAATAAAGCTTATTTTAGCTTTCCGTGGAGCTTCGCAAGAAGCTCTACCTTAGGATGTTACGAACGCAAGTGAGTAGCATCCTTACTATTTGGCAGAGAGGATGCTGTTAAGCACATCCTCTCTTGCCTATTCTTTTTATTATTGTGGGACATTTTGACCCCACAAAAAGTACAAATTGTCCCTTCGGAGGTATCAATCAAATGAAAAATTTTATTAAAAAAAGATAGAATAGAATCATTGACAAAGGGTATAATACAGGGTATAATATAGGGGATAAACAAGGTGTGGAGGTGTCGTTTTTGAAAGGCAAAGAAACAATAGATAAAATCACAGAACTGACAAAGCAAATCGCAGAACTGCCCAAAGGTTATATTTCCAAAAAGCAGGTTGGCGGTCAGGTTTACTTTTATCATCAGTGGTCGCAATCCGGCATAAAACAAAGCCGATACTTGAAAGACGATGAAATACAACCCATTTCGGAACTAATAGAGAAAAGGAAAGAACTGCAACAGCAGCTCAGAGAAATCAAGTTAGGTACTACAAAAACCAACACAGACAAAATGATATGCACGCTGATGCACAAAACCGTTCCCGTTGCGGATATCGAATTGGACAACGAAACCGGTTTTATTCTTCACATTGATAAGCTCTATTCACCGGAGCATCTCCCTATCGGTATATCGGTTAAAAAAGGTGTAGTGGATAGAAGTGCTTTGAACGATTGGTGGACTGACCGTTCTATTCCGGCAAGCCGTTCGGGAGTTCGTGAGGCACTTGAAAACTTAAAAATCACCAATACCAAAGCTCTGCTTGTCAGATGCTACGGCCTCAGTCTTTCTGACCAATACTGGATACGGCCTGAGAACAGTGATTTGACTTGGAAAAAAATCAATTTCTTTCAGAATGATTTTTCCGAGGATATAGGCGATGTGCTTTTCGGTACGAATAAGAAAAGAGATCCGCTTGATTTTTCATCACCCGATAACACATCCGACGGCAACTTAAAAAAACGCTGGAAAATCATTAACGGAAAGCGGTGCCTTGTAAAAGGTGGGTCAAACCCGTACCGTCAGCAGCCCCTCAATGAGATGATTGCAACCGAGGTGATGAAGCGGCTTTCCGTTCCTTGCGTGCCGTATTCCGTTACTTGGAACAAAGGTGTGCCGTATAGCATTTGCGCCGATTTTATTGATGAAAACACCGAGCTTGTCCCGGCGTGGCGCATCATTCAAACCGAGAAAAAAGACAACCGCACTTCGATGTATCAGCACTTTATTAACTGTGCCGATAGGCTTGGAATACCCGATGTAAAAAGCTTTATTGACCGAATGATTACGGCGGACTATATCATAGCAAATGAAGACAGACATCTTAATAACTTTGGTGCAGTCCGCAATGCCGAAACCTTAGAGTGGCTCGGTATGGCACCGATATATGACAGCGGCTCTTCCCTTGGATATGATAAAATTCCGGCACTAATGCGTGACGAAAACGAGGTTGTTTGCAAACCGTTCAAGAAGCATCATGAGGAACAACTGAAGCTTGTTTCTGATTTTGGTTGGGTTGATTTTTCAAAACTGCAAGATGTTCCCGAAATGATAACAGAGATTTTATCCGATGAATCGGCAAAAGATTACATGGACGAGAACCGAATCGGAATGATAGCCAAACTGACACAAAAACGAATCGAACACTTAAAAGAAATTTCCGAAAACCATAAGCAAACGATAACGCTCGAAGACGATGTTAAAGAAAACATTGCCGAAGATTATAAGCAATGATGCTGTAAAGCGGAGCCATGAATACGGCTTCGCTTTTCAGTTTAGTGGTGAATTGTGTTAACCTAAATCGCATATTTTTACAATTATTTTATCAGTTTTGAATCTGTTACACCATCGCTATAATAAATATCTATTATTTGTGAAACAATCTTTTTATTTTCCGTAAAATCCATTCCTTTCAAAGCACTATGTATAGAAACCTTCTTACATATCATAACCCTATTTATATAAAAGCCACCTAAGAGTTGACAAAATCAAGTTCTCTTGGTGGCTTTTTTGTGATAATTACTACTAAAATCTTGTTTGCCCGAACAAAATTTCAGTTTGTAAAAACCACAGTTTAGGTTTTTGGCAACCTTATATTATTAACCTCTTATCACAAAAGGTTTAATAAACCGATAATTCATTTTCATAAATTGATATTGCAAATTCAAAATCAATATCTTTTTCATCTAATCTATACTGCTTTTGTAATTGCGGACCGCAGGAATTTGAGCCGAGTCCGGAATTTTTGTAATCAATTCTTAAATGAATATTGTTATCTTTTATCAGCTCGTCTGTATGACGGGCTTTCTCTATCGCTTCAATGCTGTAATTTGATACATTAAACTCAAAATCACTTTTGCTTGTGAAAAGCATATCGCCTATTTTAAGCATTCGTGTATTCGTATGATTTCCATGCTCTTGCGGTCTTACATAATTTACATACTCGTTATCGGTATCGCTCTCATAATTACCGATAAACGAACTATGACACGAATCAATGTAGTTTTCAATAGGTCCTCTGCCGTAATAGGCGAAATCCTTTGAACTGTCAGGCAATGTAAATTCAAAACCCAATCTCGGCAACCATGTTGTATCTTCTCTTACATTGCCAATTAATTTTACATTTATACTGCCGTTTTCAAAAATCTCGTATATTGCGGTATAATGGAAATACGGTTTTCTTGAAACACCTGCGAGAGAGCCGTTTACAACAATTTTGTTATCTTGGACATTTAAGTCGTAAATCTTTGAAAACTGGGCATCAATATTTTCGCCCTGCCAAATGTTTATATTATTCCAAAGTGCCACAACATTTCGTTCGTTATCGGTTGAAGCTCTATGAGTGGAAATTATCGGCATTTTACTAATTTGCTCTTTGCCGTTTATTTTAATGCTTTCAAAGCTTCCGTAATGCTTTGAAAATATATATTCGAAACTTTCGCCGTTGGCATAAATGTTTTCGTTATCCTGTGTAAGTGTTGCAGGTTTTGAGATTTCAAATAAAGCATTATGTTTTTCCATAATAATATGCTGTGTTTGAGCTATTACTTCTTTATTCTTAATCAGTTTAATATTAAGCAAAGCTGAAATTTCACAGTCAACATCATTTGTTTCGGGTATGATTTCTATTGTTTCGTGAGGCTCTAAATCTACCGTTATTTCCTTTTCACTTAAAGTTTTTCCGCCACTGCATACAGAAATATTTAATATATACTCATTAAGGTTTGTAAAATCAAAGCGGTTAGTTATTTTTAATATACCGTTTTCATATTCGGTTGTAATAGGTTGATAAGCGGATTTTACTTCAAGAGAACCTGCTTTCAGTGTTCTGTCGGCAAACACCAT
>DCIE01000051.1:38223-38414 GCA_002315765.1 Ruminococcaceae bacterium UBA1734 | reverse complement strand
ATAAACTACGGAAATGTTTCTTCTTATTCTAATCAATCTAATGCCGGCGGTATGATTGGATATGCAGATAGAAGTAGCACCGTAACAAACTGCATAAACTACGGAAATGTTTCTTCTTCTTCTTATATTCCTTATGCCGGCGGTATGATTGGATATGCATATAGCGGTAGCACCGTAACAAACTGCATAAA